>NZ_JAPZBC010000001.1:4037500-4337500 GCF_027460265.1 Streptomyces sp. WMMC940 | reverse complement strand
ACACCAAGCACCCTTTCCTGCCCTTCGACGACGCTTCGCGCAAGGATGACGGCCTCCTCACGGCGCCCGCGCTTCTCCAGAATCCAACTCAGGAGGACCTTCGCCGAGAGGGTGAGGTAGTGCTCCGCACCGTGGAACCGCTCGCGGTCCGACACCGCCATACGAGCCACTTCCTCCGCTTGCGCCCATCGACCGAAGACGTAGAGTCCGTAAGCGAAATTATGGCGAGCGGTTACCGTTGTGAAGGATTCATCCCCCAAGCGTTCCTCACATATCGCGACCGCAGCGGGCGCGAATTCGTCGAACTCTTCCTCCGAGCCTGGATTCGCCAAGTATTCAATGAGAAGGGCACGCACGTGGAGAGTGTCAGGATGATCAGAACCCAAAATCCGCGCTCGGATCGCCTCGACCTCCCGAAGCGAGGCCACGCAGTCCTCTAGCCTGCCCAACTGACCTAGCGGCTCGTGAATGTCCTGCAGGCTCGCCAGTGTTTCGCCATGCTCCTGACCAAGGAGCCGGACCCGGACCTCGAGGACATTCCGGTGCAATCTCTCGGATTCCTCGAATCGGCCTAGCCTGAACAGCGCAAGGGCCAACCGATGACGAGCCCTCAATGTCACATGATGGTCCCCACCCAGCTGCCGCTGGCCGGCCTCGGCTGCAGAACGTGCCACCGAGGATGACGCGTGATAGTCACCCATGTCGAACGTCAAGGCGGCCAATCGAACGGCCAGCTCGACCAATTCCAGGGTAACCTCCGAGTCAGGAACCCGACGCAGCAGATTCACCACGTGAGGCGCCAGCCACCCAACACCACCGACCGCCCGAGCCGCCCGAAGATCCTCGGGGAACTCCTCGGCGAGCAGGCGAACCGCCGATGTCATGAGGAGCACCCTCTGGTTGTCCGGTACCGAGGCGGCAATGCTGTCCAGCAGTACCCCGTGAGCCCTGATACACCGGACCCCGACGTCACCACGCTCGACGTCCACGAGTGCGACCAGGGAATGGTCCAAGAGGCCGCGCAGGGCGACCTCCACTCGCTGGGCCTTCAGAGAGGGCGTGGCATGGTCCAGGTCGGTCATGGCCAGTTTCCGTGGGTGGAGCAACGCCAGGGGCAGCGGGTCGGAACTGAAGCACGACAACAGCCGCATGAGCGTGACTGATTCAGGCGCTCCAGCCCTCTCCAGCCTGTCGAGAGAGATCTGCCAGGTCCTGCCGACCATATGCCGTGCGTCTCCCTCGGAATCCGCCCCTCGGTCGATCAATTCCGTAGAGTCGTCCTCAAGACGGCGTTGGTAGTCACTCATGGACCAGCTCTCCAGGAGTTGCCGGGACAAGAACGACCCCGCCAGCGTCAGAGCGAGAGGTAGGCAGTCCAGCCGCTGAGCCATGGACCGTGCCTCCTCAAGCGTGCCGGAGTCGGGTGCGAGATCTCGAAGGATGAGTGCGGCGTCCTCCACCGGCAGAGTGCCTACTCGGTGCAACTGCGCCCCTTGCCATACCGGCGACGTTCCTTGTCTGGTAGTAACGACGACGGTTCCCTGCTGGCTGGCCCGCAGCCACCTACCCTCTTCCAGCACCGCAGGATCGTCCGCGTTGTCCAGTACAAGAACCCACCTCTGCGGCGAGCTGTCCAGGTAGTGCCAGACAAGATCTGCTGCCGCACGCTGGCCCGCGTAGGCCGAGGCCAATTCCACGGACTGCGCGCCGCGATCTGCGGCCACTGCCAGCATGCCTGCCCGGAACGTGGCTCGCTCCGACGCATTGACCCAGAGACCGACAGCGTCGAGGCGACTCGTCACCGAGTGGAACAGCGCCTGCGCGACTGCCGTCTTGCCGCATCCCCCCGTCCCGTGAAGCACGTGGATCCCTCCATGGCCACCGGCAGCCTCAAGCAGCCCTGCCATGAGGGCCTTACGGTCCCGGAGGTGGCGTGGCATCCTCCCGACGAGCGGCAACCGGACGGAGTCGGGTGCTGCTGGCCCATTCCGCAGCACGTCCGCATGGGCGTGCACGATACGGCGCGGCACTGACGATCCAAAAAGCGATCCGGCCTCGCCAGCCCCGTAATAGTGATGGTGTTCCGTAATGTGCTGGTCGCCCGTGGTCTGATACACACGCCCCTGGCCCGACGCACGGCCGTGTACCACGCCCTCCGCGCGTGGTGGCTCAGTCACCTCTCTGCAATGTGCTGGTCGCGACCGGCTTGATAGACACGTCCACTCCCTGACGCTTCGGCCCTCATCCGAACCGTTCTGGTCTGGGTCTGCTCATCCGGGTCTAGGTGCGCGAGAATCCGGCGAAGCTCCACCGCAACATCCGGCCGGTCACGAAGAAGACGGCGAAGGCGGCCTGCCCACTCCTCGCTCAATTCCTGCTCGACGAGCTCGTCGCCGTTCTCCCGCGCGAGCAGGAGATCGTCCCGAGCGGCTTCCAGTTCCCCCTCCACGCCGTCTGCGCGGGAGGGACTGACCCGCCGCCACAGCGCGACGACTCCCTCTCGGGTTCTCTCCCACGCATCAGTGGCCATGAGTGTCACCACTGCAGTCCCGGCGGTGCGCGCGAGATCCATCATCTGTGCTTCCACGCAAGTCCCCCTTGCCCGACAATCCGCCCGTCAGAAACAGGTCCGAACGACCACAATAGGTGGGACTGCGATCACTGTCAGGTGGTTGCCGGCCCCCGTTGAGCGGCCTCACCGTCTTGCACGAAACGCCGCTAACGCAGCTCGTCCACATAGCGGTCCGTACCGGGGACCGTCGGAATGAACGGCGCCACCAGCTCGATCCTCCCCAGCTCTCCCGCTTCCAGCCCGGCGAAGTGCTCCTCCCAGCCGTGTCTCGGGTCCTGTTCCAGGAACCACAGCAGCGTCAGCCGGGTGTCGACGCCCTCCACCTGTTTCACGTATGTCATCCGGTCCAGCGGCAGAGGCGTGGGCCGGAACACGGTCACCATCGCCGCCGGGCAGACGGTGTCGCCCTTCGGCGCGAGCCGCTTCGGCAGTTCCCGCGACCGCAGCCACTCCAGCAGCTCCGCCCGGCACTCCGGACTCTCCGCGTCGACCACCTCCACGACCAGCCCCGCGTACGGATGGTCGAGCGCGTGGTAGTCGCGCGGACCCGCGGCGCCGTCCCGGTAGACGGTCGCCACATGGTCCTGGAAGGCGGTGAACACATGGGTGCGGGCCTGGTGGACGCGGCCGTCGCGATTGAGCCGCCTGTTGATCCCGACCGTCCAGCGCATGTGGTCGTCGTAACGCCCCTCGGTGATCCAGTAGGTGGAGATGTAGCAGCCTGCGGTGACCGGCTGTGCCACCGCCGACTTCTCCGGGTAGCGCAGCAGCTGCAGATCGCGGGTGGCGACCCAGCGGCGCCCCGCGAACACCCAGGGCATCGCCATGGCGCCCGCGTAGTAGTGGTCGTCCTCGTACCAGCGGTTGTACGCGTACTCATGGCCGGGACGCGGCTCGACCATGGTGATCAGCGCATGGCCGGGACGCACCCCGTAAGGGCCGACGGCCGCCAGTTCCGCGTACAGCCCGGACCGGGTGTCCTCGCTCACGACGCTCCCTTCCCAGCACGGCGCTCCCCTTCCCTCCCGGGGTCGACGGACCTACTCTGACGCACCGTCAGGTAAAGGGCCAGAGCCGGGAGCCGCCGAGATGCTGCTGCAGAAGAAGACCGTCATCGTGTCCGGCGTCGGCGCCGGACTCGGACACCGCGTCGCCGAGACCGTGGTACGGGACGGCGGCAACGCCGTCCTCGGTGCCCGCACCGAGGCGAACCTCGTGAAGACCGCCGGTGAGATCGACCCCGCCGGCACCCACACCGCCCACCGCCCCACCGACATCACCGACGAGGCCCAGTGCGAAGCGCTCGCCGCCCTCGCGCTGGAGCGCTTCGGGCGCATCGACGCCGTCGCGCACGTCGCTGCATGGGACACCCACTTCGGCGGCGTCGAGGACGCAGACTTCGCCACCTGGCAGCAGATCGTCGACGTCAATCTGCTGGGCACCCTGCGCATGACACGCGCCTGTCTGCCCGCCCTCAAGGAGCGCGGCGGATCGGTCGTCATCATCGGCACCCAGTCCGCGGTGGCCGCCCCCTCCCAGGTCCGGCAGGCGGCGTACGCGGCGTCGAAGGGCGCGCTGACCTCCGCCATGTACTCCCTGGCCCGCGAGCTCGGCCCGCACCGGATACGGGTCAACACGGTGCTCCCCGGTTGGATGTGGGGCCCACCGGTCCAGGCGTACGTCCGGTTCACCGCCGGCACCGAAGGCGTTCCCGAGTCCGAGGTGCTGTCCCGCCTCACGGAACGCATGGCCCTCCCGGAACTCGCCACCGACGGGGACGTCGCCGAGGCCGTCGCCTTCCTTGCCTCGGACCGCGCCCGCTCGATCACGGGCCAGTCCCTCCTGGTCAACGCCGGAGAACTGATGCGGTAGCCGCCACCGCCACAAACCGGACGACACGGCATCCACCACCGCAGACCAGGCAGCATTGCCCCCACCGCCGCAGACCCGGGCAGTACGGCAGTCACCACATCGGACCGGGCGGCACCACTACGGTCCGGACCCAGTCGCCCGGGGAGTGCCGGAGCGCTCACCCGTAGTGGAAGCCGCCCCGCCCCGGCGCTCGGGCCGGAGCGCGTGCCGACTGCCCGGAGGCCGACCGCCCTCGACCGTCGTGCGAGCAGGCCGGGGCCGGCCGCACTCAGCCGCGCGGGTAGCGCTGGAGCCAGCCGGGGGCGGAGGCGGCGGGACCGTGGAGCGCCGGGCCCTGCGTCATCTCCATGGCGAAGTCGTCGGCGAGTTCGAGGACCGTGGAGCGGCCCTCGATCTCGGACAGCCAGGCGGGCGGCAGGGCCGTCTCTCCGTGCAGCGCGCCGAGCAGGGCGCCGCAGAGAGTGCCGGTGGTGTGGGAGGGACCGTCGTGGTTGACGGCGAGACGGAGCCCGTGGCGGACGTCCTCGCTGACGAGGGTGCAGTAGACGGCTACGGCGAGAGCGTCCTCGGCGTTCTCGGGGTCACCGAGCGCGTCGATGCGGGCGGCACTCGGAATGCCCTGGCGTACGGCGCCCAGGGCCTGCTTGAGCGCGTCGCTCACGGGCTGGTGCCCTGGCCTGGGCGTGAGCAGGGACAGCGCCCGCTGGACGGACCCGTCGACGGTCTCGCCCCGGGCCAGCCCGTGGACGATCACTGCGAAGGCGCCGGCCGAGAGGTACGCGGTGGGGTGGCCGTGGGTCTGCGCCGCGCACTCCACGGCCAGCTGGCAGACCAGCTGCGGCTCCCAGCCCACGAGCAGCCCGAAGGGAGCGGAGCGGACGAGCGCACCGGCGTCGCGGGCGGTGGGGTTCTTGGGCTTGTCGACGGTGCCGAGCACCTCGTCCGCGAGACCGGTGAGACAGGCGGGGGTCGGGTCGCGGCGGGTGTAGAGCCATTCCTCACGGGCGAGCCAGCCGTTGTCCTTGCGACGCTCGTCGGGCCCCCAGTCGCGCTGGGTTGCCGCCCAGCGCAGATGGGCGCGGTGGACGTCGGTCGGCGGGTGCCAGGCGCCGGTGTCGCGGCGGACCTGGGCGCGTATGAGGCCGTCGACGGTGAAGAGGGTCAACTGGGTGGCGGCGGTGACCGCGCCGCGGCGGCCGTAGGCGGGAACGAGATCGGTGACCCCGTCCGGACCGTGGGCGGCGCGTATCTCGTCCAGGGACAGCGCGGCGACCCCGGCGCCCAGAGCGTCGCCGATGGCCCCGCCCAGCAGGCAGCCGCGCACCCGGGCGCGGAAGTCCTGCTGCTCGGCACGTCCCCAGACGGCTGCGGCTGGTGTGGTCACGCGGCTCCCTACCTTCTCGTGCGCAGCACTGTAATCGACCGCGAGAGATCGCTTCATGGGGCGGAATCCAGCCGGAACGGACTCTGAAGCGGAATGCCACGGTCAGCTTCGGGCCGGTTCCGATCGCGCCCGAGACGCGGCACGCGACGACTTCCGCGGTGCTCTTCCAGGACGCCCTTCCGGGACGGGACCGGGAAGCCCCGACCGGGGCTCCTCAGCCCTGTTCCAGTACCGGCAGCAGCTCCGGGAGGTGGCCGTCGGAGTCCGCCGCGGCGCGTTGCCGCTCCGCGGGGACCTCGCCGTACAGCGTCGTGCGGGGCCTCGACGGGCGTCCGGCGGCGTCGGCGATGGCAATCAGGTCGCGGACGGAGCGGTACGAGCCGTAACTCGACCCGGCCATCCGGGAGATGGTCTCCTCCATCAGCGTGCCGCCGAGGTCGTTCGCGCCGGAGCGCAGCATCTCCGCGGCGCCTTCCGCGCCGAGCTTCACCCAGCTGGTCTGGATGTTCGGGATGTGCGGGTGGAGCAGCAGCCGGGCCATCGCCGTGACGGCGCGGTTGTCGCGGGTCGTGGGCCCGGGCCGGGCGATGCCGGCCAGGTAGACGGGTGCGTTGGTGTGGATGAAGGGCAGCGTCACGAACTCGGTGAACCCGCCCGTCTGCTGCTGGATGCGGGACAGGGTGCGGAAGTGGCCCAGCCAGTGCCGGGGCTGGTCGACGTGCCCGTACATCATCGTCGACGACGAGCGGATGCCCAGTTCGTGTGCGGTGGTGACGACCTCGATCCAGGTGGCGGTCGGCAGCTTGCCCTTCGTCAGTACCCAGCGCACCTCGTCGTCGAGGATCTCCGCGGCCGTCCCCGGGATGGAGTCCAGTCCCGCCTCCTTGGCTGCGGTCAGCCATTCGCGGATCGACATGCCGGTGCGCGTCGCGCCGTTCACGACCTCCATGGGGGAGAACGCGTGCACATGCATGCCGGGAACGCGCTGCTTCACGGCCCGGGCGATGTCGAAGTACGCGGTGCCGGGCAGGTCGGGGTGGATACCGCCCTGCATGCACACCTCCACCGCGCCGACGTCCCAGGCCTGCTGGGCGCGGTCGGCGACCTGGTCCAGCGACAGGGTGTACGCGTCGGCGTCCGTGCGGCGCTGGGCGAAGGCGCAGAAGCGGCAACCGGTGTAGCAGACGTTGGTGAAGTTGATGTTGCGGGTGACGATGTACGTGACGTCGTCGCCGACGACGTCACGGCGCAGGTCGTCGGCGATCGAGCACAGCGCGTCCAGCGCGGGCCCGTCGGCGTGCAGCAGCGCGAGGGCCTCGTCGTCGGTGAGCTTCGCCGGATCGTCCGCCGCCGTGGCCAGCGCGTGCCGTACGTCGGTGTCGATGCGCGACGGCACCATGCCGGGCGCCGCCGCCTCGCGCAGGGCGCCCCAGTCCCCGTACACCTCGTCGAAGTCGTCCCGGCGGTCCGAGGTCCGGCCGTCGGTGTCGATGGTGCGGTGCAGATCGGTCCGTCCGCTCGCGACGAAGCCCTCGTCCGGCTCCTGCCAGGGAAGGCCGGCGGGCAGCGCGGCCTCGTCCGCGAGGCCGGTCGAGGGGTCGGCGAGGGCCCGCACGTGCGGGAGCAGCCGGGGGTCCAGCCAGGGCTCGCCGCGCCGGACGAACTCCGGGTACACGGCGAGACGTTCGCGCAGCCGGAATCCGGCGGCCGCGGACCGCTCGGCGAGCGTGTCGATCTGGGGCCACGGCCGCTCGGGGTTGACGTGGTCGGGCGTCAGCGGCGACACACCGCCCCAGTCGTCGATGCCGGCGGCGATGAGGCGTCCGTACTCCTCGTCCACGAGGTTCGGCGGTGCCTGGAGACAGCCGGAGGGGCCCATGATGTGCCGGGCGACGGCGATGGTGGCGACGAGGTCGTCCAGTTCGGCGTCCGGCATGCCGCGCATCGCCGTGTCGGGCTTGGCGCGGAAGTTCTGGACGATCAGCTCCTGGATGCCGTGATAGGCGCGGGAGACCCGGCGCAGCGCGAACAACGACTCCGCGCGCTCCTCGTACGTCTCACCGATCCCGATCAGCAGCCCGCTGGTGAACGGGACGGAGCTGCGCCCGGCGTCCTCCAGCACCCGCAGCCGCACCGCCGGCTCCTTGTCGGGCGATCCGTGGTGCGGACCGCCGGGTTCGGACCAGAGGCGGGTGGCGGTGGTCTCCAGCATCATGCCCATGGAGGGGGCGACGGGCTTGAGCCGCTGGAAGTCCGTCCAGGTCATCACGCCCGGGTTGAGGTGGGGCAGGAGCCCGGTCTCCTCCAGGATGCGGATCGCCATGGCCCGTACGTAGGCGATGGTGTCGTCGTACCCCTCCGCCTCCAGCCACTCGCGCGCCTCCGGCCAGCGGTCCTCCGGCTTGTCGCCGAGGGTGATGAGGGCTTCCTTGCAGCCCAGTTCGGCACCGCGTCGCGCGATGTCCAGCACCTCGTCGGGCGACATGAACATCCCCTGACCGGCGCGGCGGAGCTTGCCGGGGACGGTGGCGAAGGTGCAGTAGTGGCACTTGTCCCGGCACAGCCTCGTGAGCGGGATGAACACGCTCTTCGAGTACGTGATGACCCCGGGGCGCCCCGCCGCCTCCAGCCCGGCGTCCCGCACCCGCGCCGCGGACGCGCACAGGTCCTCCAGGTCCGCGCCGCGCGCCTGCAGCAGCACGGCGGCCTCGCCGATGTCGAGCGCGACACCGTCCCGGGCCCGCTTGAGAGCACGGCGCATCGCGTTGGCGGTCGGACGACCCGCCTGGTCTCCGACCCGGTCTCCGGCCTGGTGATCCGTCATGCAGCGAGCATACGAGCGCGAGCGGAAAACGGGACGGGGGGTGGGGGCGTATGCGCCGAAAAGGGTCGGTGGTGAGGGGCGGGGGGCGCGCCCGAAGGGAGTGCGCGCGGGGGCGGACGTACCACCCGGCGAGGAACAGCGCACGGAGCCCACGGCTCCCGACCCCGACCCCGACCCCGACCCCGACCCCGACCCCGACCCCGCACCAGCGTCCGCACCCACACACGCACACGCACACGCGTCCACCTCCGCTTCCGCGTCCGCGTCCGCGTCCGCACGAGGGAGCCCCACACACCCGAATCGCCCCGCTCTGAGCGGGAATTACGCGTTGCAGTCGGGAACGAGCCCATGGCAGCATTCCCCCGTGAGTCAGAACGGGGACGACGCCACAAACGGCACCACAAAGCCCGATCGGGCCTCCAAACTGGCCGAGTTGGCCAGTTGGACGGCGCCCGAACCTTCGAGCGGCGCCACCGGCGACCGCACAGCGCCCGAATTATCCGCAGAAACACCGTATTCGACCACCACGGGCACCATAGCCGGTGCGGCGGCGGACAGCGAACTGGAATCCGCTCGCCGGGAGTTTGCGCGATTGCTCGGGGAATTCCGACGCACCGCCGTACTCGTCCCGTTCGACGAGCACGACAGCCTGTGGACCGCCGACCAGAACGGCGTCCGCTGGATCTGCGCGTTCTCCAACGAGGAGGCCCTGGCGCGCTTCGCCCTGGCGCGGGGAGAGACACGCCGCGAGTGGAAGTACCGGACGGTGCTCGGCGCCCGTCTGCTGGACGCGATGGTGCCCGTGCTGCCCGGGCCGGGCGGCGTGGCCCTGGACGCGGGCAGTGCCGACGGCATGTTGTTCCCACCGGTCAGGGGCATCGTGCCCGAAGCGGTGGCAGTGGATCTCGGGGAGACGGGGGAAGGAAGCGATGAGCGGGCAGAATCCTGATCTCAAGGCGCCGCCGGCGGCGCTCGCGGCCATCGTGAAGGGCATCGACCTCGCCCATTCCGAACTCAAGGACCTCGGCATGATCGGCGAGGCGACCGCGGGGCGCGGCTTCTCGGAACTCTCCCTGTCGGGAGTGGAACTCGGCCACGGCGGTCTCGCCGACGAGTTCGGGACCTTCTGCGACCGCTGGGAGTGGGGCGTCCGGGCGCTGACGCTGAAGGGGAACGGGTTCGCGCAGGCCGTGGGCCTGTCGGCCGGGTCGTTCGCCGAGCAGGAGCAGTACGTCAAGGACTCCATCAAGATCGGCGTGAACTCGCTGAACGGCAACCCGCACCTCAGCGAGGACGAGGTCAAGGGCAAGAGCTGGGAAGAGATCAGCACCCAGTCCGCCACCGACGACCCCGACTGGAGCGCCGAGTCGTTCTCCGAGGCACACCAGGAGGTCAAGCAGACCTGGAAGAACACCGGCTACGACGTGATGGACGCGCAGATGGACGCCTTCGAGCGGCAGGGGCTGATCGACCCCGGACTGCGTGAGGCGACGGACGCCCGGCTGCGCGAGACGCTCGATCCGTCCCAGGAGACGGTCGCGCAGGCCGAGGAGCCGCGTTGGGGGGAGCGCCGCTGATGGTGGATCTGGGCGATCTGGGCAAGGCCCTCGACAGAGGCATCGACGTCGTCGACAGCGGCATCGACAAGGCCAAGGAGAAGGTCGGCGAGGGAGTCGACTGGACGACCGACCGGATCGGCGAGGGCCTGCAGAAGGTCGGCGCGGACGACTGGGCGGACAGCGTCGAGGACTGGGGCGACGAGGCCGCCTCCTCGCTCGGCGCGGACGTGGGTGAGCAGCAGCTGGGACAGACCGAGGAGGCCAACGAGCTCATCCACGGCAACCCGGAGGCGATCGCCTCGACGGTGAAGAACCTCCGCGACTTCCAGAAGGCGTTCGACCTCGTCGGCGCCGGGATGAAGAAGCTCGACCCGGCCCACTGGAAGGGCGAGGCGGCGGACACCTTCCGCAAGAAGTTCGAGACGCTGCCGACTGACTGGCTGCACGCCGCCGATGCCTTCGAGGCCGCGGCCAAGGCGCTGGAGACATACTCCAAGGCTGTCGTCGGCGCCCAGGGCAAGGCCCGGGAGGCCATCGCCCTCCACAAGGAGGGCGACGCGGACTCCAGGACGGCGGCCGACGCGTACAACAAGAAGGTCGACGCCTACAACGCCGCCCGCAACAGCGACAGTCCCCCGCCCAGGCCCGGACCGTTCACCGACCCCGGCAAGGCCAAGCGGCAGCGGGCGCAGGAGATCCTGAAGGAGGCCCGCCGGCACCGCAACGAGGCCGCGGACACCGCGAAGACGGCTGTCACGGCGGCCATGGCCCATGCCCCGAAGGAGCCCACGGGCCGCGACAAGGTCAAGCTGGAGCTGGCGGACTACGGTCTGGCCCAGGGCGTGGAGATGACCCATCTGACCGGTGGTGTCGTCAAGGGGGCGGCCGGCCTCGTCAACTTCGTCCGTTCGGTCAACCCGCTCGATGCGTACAACCTGACGCACCCGGCCGAGTACTACAAGGGTCTCAACATGACCCTCGCCGGGCTCGTCTCCACCGCCGCGAACCCCGACCGTGCGCTGAAGAACGCCTGGGAGGCGGCGAAGGGCGACCCGGCCGAGTTCCTGGGGCGCCTCATCCCGGAGATCGTCGGCAGCAAGGGCGCAGGGCTCGTCCGCGGCGGCATCAGGGCCGGGACGAAGGGCGTTCCCGACAGCCCGTCGAAGGTCCGCGACGGGCACACCAAGGATCCCGACGGCAAGGGCAAGCAGTGCAGTGAGACCAAGTGCGACGGGGACCCGGTCGACATCGCGAGCGGCCGCGTGCTGCTGCCGCAGACGGACATCGCCCTCCCCGGCTCGCTGCCGCTGGTGTTCCGGCGCACCTTCGACTCCTCGTACCGGGCGGGACGCTGGTTCGGCCCGACCTGGTCCAGCACCGTGGACCAGCGCCTGGAGATCGACTCCGAGGGCGTCGTCCTCGCCTGCGACGAAGGCAGTCTGCTCGCCTATCCGCATCCCGCGCCGGGCGTTCCCGTGCTGCCCACGCACGGCAGGCGCTGGCCCCTGGACCGTACGGACGACGGCTACACGGTCACCGACCCCGACACCGGCCGGGTGTGGCACTTCACCGACCACACCGACGAACTGGCGCTCCTGGACCGGATCGACGACCGCAACGGCCGCTGGATCAGCTTCGACCACGACGAGTCCGGCGCACCGACGTCGATCGTGCACCACGGCGGCTACCACCTGAAGCTCACCACGGACGAGGGCAGGGTCACCGCCCTGCACCTCGCGGGGGCGGCCGCCGACGGATCGGACCAGGAGCTCCTCCGGTACGGCTACACGGACGGCCATCTGACCGAGGTCGTCAACTCCACCGGTCTCCCGGTGCGGTTCGGGTACGACGACCTCGGCCGCATGACGTCGTGGACCGACACCAACGGCAGTCACTACGACTACGTCTACGACGGCCTCGACCGGTGCGTCCATCAGTCCGGCACGAACGGCCACGTCGAATCCCACTTCACCTGGGACGACACGGACCCGGACACCGGGCTGCGCATGACCTCGATGACCGACGGCCTCGGCCACACCAAACGCCACCTGGTCAACGAGCGGCAGCAGGTCGTCGCCGAGATCGACGCGAACGGCCGCGTCACGCGCTTCGAGTACGACCCCTTCAACCGGCTCCTCGCCACCGCCGACCCGCTCGGCCACGTCACGAGCACCACGTACGACGAGGCCGGCCGCCCGGTGACCGTACGCCGCCCGGACGGCCGCGAACTGTCGGTCGAGTACGACGGCCTGGGCCTGCCGGTGCGCGTCCGGGGCGCCGACGGGACGGTGGTGCGCCGGACCTACGACGAACGCGGCAACCGCACCTCCGCCACCGACGCCGCCGGCGCGACGACGCACTTCACGTACGACGGAGCCGGTCACCCGACGTCGGTCACGGACGCCCTGGGGCACACCACGCGCGTGCGCTGCGACAGGGCCGGGCTTCCACTGGAGATCACCGACCCGCTGGGCGCGACCACACGCTGCGAACGGGACCGGTTCGGACGGCCGGTCGCGATCACCGACCCGCTGGGCGCGGTGACACGACTGGAATGGACGGTCGAGGGCAGGCTCGCGCGGCGAGTCGAGGCGGACGGCGGCGTGCAGTCCTGGACGTACGACGGCGAGGGCAACTGCACCTCCCACACCGACGCCATGGGCGGTGTCACCACCTTCGAGTACACGGACTTCGACCTCCTCGTGGCACGGACGGGACCGGACGGGGTGCGGTACGAGTTCGCCCACGACTCCAATCTGCGTCTGACCCGGGTGACCAACCCGCAGGGCCTGACCTGGGACTACGAATACGACCCCGCCGGCCTGCTGAAGTCCGAGACCGACTTCGACGACCGGACCCTCGCATACGAGTACGACGCCGCCGGCCGCCTCGCGTCCCGCAGCAACGGCCTCGGCCAGCGCGTGCGGTTCACACGCAACGCGCTCGGCCAGATCGTCCGCAAGGACGCCGAGGGATCCGTCACCACGTACGAGTACGACATCTTCGACGAACTCGCCGTGGCGACGGGCCCGGACGCGACGCTGACCCGGCTGCGCGACCGCTACGGGCGGTTGAGGTCGGAGTCGGTGGACGGCCGCGAGACGACGTTCGCGTACGACACCCTGGGCAGGCGGACCGGACGGACGACGCCGGGCGGCGCGGCCAGCTCCTGGTCGTACGACGCGGCCGGGCACCGCGCGGAGCTGACGACCTCGGGACGGACGATCGGCTTCGACCGTGACGCGGCCGGCCAGGAACTGGCCCGCCGCATCGGCGGGACGGTCACGCTCCACCACGTCTTCGACCCGATGGGCCGGCTCACGGACCAGCACGTCATGGGCGCGAGCGGCAGCCTCCAGCGACGCGGCTACTCCTACCGCGCGGACGGCCACCTCGTCGGCGTCGACGACCGGCTCTCCGGAACGAGGACGTTCGACCTGGACGCCGACGGACGCGTCACCGCCGTCCACGCCGCGAACTGGACCGAGCGCTACGCCTATGACGCGGCGGGCAACCAGACCGACGCGTCCTGGCCCGCCACGCATCCGGGCCACGAGGCCACCGGCCCCCGCGCCTACACGGGCACCCGCATCACCCGCGCCGGCAACGTCCGCTACGAGCACGACGCCCAGGGCCGGGTCGTACTGCGCCAGAAGACCCGCCTGTCACGCAAGCCGGACACCTGGCGCTACGTATGGGACGCCGAGGACCGGCTCACATCGGTCACCACACCGGACGGCACGGTGTGGCGCTACCGCTACGACGCGCTGGGCCGCCGCATCGCGAAGCAGCGCCTGGGCGACGACGGCGTCACGGTGGTCGAACAGGTGTCGTTCACCTGGGACGGCGCGACACTGTGCGAGCAGACCACGGAGTCCGTGGACCTGCCCCACCCGGTGGCGCTGACCTGGGACCACGACGGCCTCCACCCGCTCGCCCAGACGGAACGCATCCTCCCGGCGGGCACGTCGCGGACATCGCAGGCGTCGCGGACATCGCAGGCGTCGCGGGCCTCGCAGGAGGCGATCGACGAGCGCTTCTTCGCCATCGTCACGGACCTGGTGGGAACGCCGAGCGAACTCATCGACGAGTCCGGCGAACTGGCGTGGCACACGCGCAGCACGCTGTGGGGCACGACGACATGGGCGCGGTCGAGCACGGCGTACACGCCGCTGCGGTTTCCGGGGCAGTACTTCGACCCGGAGACGGGGCTGCACTACAACTACTTCCGGTACTACGATCCTGAGACGGCGCGGTACACATCACTAGACCCGCTTGGGTTGAGGCCGGCGCCACACCCTTCGCGATACGTAAACAATCCACACCTGTGGGCAGACCCGCTCGGCCTCACCCCGTGCCCGAATGCAAGCCTCGCCGAAAGGAAGGCGGACGCATTGCGGGATGCAGGAGTGCCCGAGGGACAGGAGCCTTTCGACTCAACCGACTATGCCATGGCTCGGAAGCCTGAGTGGCAGGGCGGAGGAGCAGAACTCGACGAGGCGGGACGCCCTATCTTCTACCGCGAGGAATGGTACGAGACCCTTGATGGGAATATAGTCGTTTTCCAGGATCACTGGTTCGGCCACAGGAAGCCGGGAGAGGAGGGATATCAGCCCCCACATCTTCATGTGCGACCCTACGATGATACGCGCAATGGACAGATACCAGGCTGCGAGGAGCACTACTATTACGATCCGAAACTGGGCTGACCTCGTTCGTAATTCAGCGGACTTGCAGAGCCTCTACACAGATACGCCCTCACTGACAGACCTGACCGTCAGATCAATCCACCTGAACCACTTCGGGCCATGCCTCACGCTTCGGATCGACCTACCGGTTTTCCCTCAGAATCCGCCACCCGAATGGGTCGACGCCGGACTCGACCAGTTTCAATGCCACCTGGAGTTCATCGCCATCGAAAACCTCGAACTGAAGGGATGGATTCCCCATGGCCACGCGAGCCTTGAGCTTCACATGCACAATCACAACAAAATCCTTGCGCGCATGGAGTCGGATGGCTTCCATCTTTCCTTCGTAGCGACTGACTCGATCCTGGTGGGGCACATGAGCGCTTATAGGGCGCTCCCGAATGGATCCGACGGCGGGCCTCACCAGTTCGTCAGAAAACTCGACACAAAGAAGTATGACGCGATCCCACCGGTCCACGAGAAGACCTTTTATGAACACATCTGACTGGATTCAATTCCTCTCGAACCCTGAGGACCTGGAGGATATCTACACTAAGGTGCCCGCCCTGAGCGATTGCTTCCTATTTTATTTTCACATCGACGAACGCAACGGGGTTACCTTGGGATTCGACACTCGATCAATCCCCGACAGGCCCCGACCCGAGTGGGTGCGGAAGAATTTTAACGCTTTCGAGTTCTTCGTCACATTCAGTCAGGTAAGGGAACTATCCATCTCTGGCTGGAATTCTATTACCAATAGATCAGTGACACTCGCTCGGTCAACTCGCGATGGGATCTCGGTGCGCATCGAGAACTCCAGCGAGTCAATTTCACTTGAAGCGGAATCTGCCTCCGTATGCCACTCCAGGGTTTACCTGGCCGCGGCGAGCGAATAGAGAGGTGCCGACAGCCCCGACGGTTGCGTCCAGGGAAGTGGTGTACGGACTCCCACCTGATCCGGGTGTTTGGCCCGGCGTCGGAGTGAGGGTCCGGATATGAGAACGGCCACCGGCTGATCTTCGAGTTGTCGAAGCTCGAAGGAGATCAGCACGATGACCGCATCCGACAGTCTGCCCCTGCACGCTCTCGCCGAGGAGAATCTCGCCGCGGCGAGTCCCGATCTGCTGCGCGCGATGATCAAAACGTTCGCCGACGCGCTCATGTCTGCGGAGGCCGACGCGCTCTGCAACGCCGAATACGGGCAGGTCAGCGACGTGAGGGTCAACCACCGCAACGGCTATCGCCCGCGCGAGTGGGACACCCGCGCCGGGACCGTCGAGCTCGCCGTCCCCAAGCTGCGGCAGGGCAGCTACTTCCCGCACTGGCTGCTGGAACGGCGCCGCCGGGCCGAGCAGGCCCTGATCTCGGTGGTCGCCACCGCCTACCTGCTCGGTGTCTCCACTCGCCGAGTGGAGAAGCTCGCCGAGTCCCTCGGGGTGACGCAGCTGTCGAAGTCCCAGGTCAGTGCGATGGCCAAGCACCTGGACGAGCAGGTCACCGCCTTCCGTAACCGTCCCCTGGACGCCGGCCCGTACTCGTTCGTCTGGGTCGACGCGCTCACGCAGAAGGTCCGCGAGGGCGGCCGCATCGTCAACGTGCATGCACTGATCGCGGTCGGCGTCAACGCTGACGGCCACCGCGAGATCCTCGGCCTGGACGTCGCCACCGCCGAGGACGGCGCCGGCTGGCTCGCCTTCCTGCGTTCCCTGATCGCCCGTGGCCTGTCCGGCGTCCAGCTCGTCATCTCCGACGCCCACGCCGGCCTCGTCGACGCCATCGGTGCCGTTCTGCCCGGCGCCTCGTGGCAGCGCTGCCGCACCCACTACGCGAGGAACTTGCTGAGCCAGGTCCCGAAGTCGGCCCAGCCCTGGGTGGCCACGCTGCTGCGGACGGTCTTCGAACAGCCCGACACCGACGCGGTCCAATCACAGATGCGGCACGTCCTGGACGCACTCGAGGCCAAGTTCCCCAAGGCTGCAGCCCACTTGGACGCCGCGCAGCACGACTTGCTCGCCTTCACCGCCTTCCCGAGGGAGATCTGGCGGCAGATCTGGTCGAACAACCCGCAGGAGCGGCTGAACAAGGAGATCCGCCGCCGCACCGACGTGGTCGGCATCTTCCCCGACCGCACCGCCGTCATCCGGCTCGTCGGGGCGGTCCTGGCCGAGCAGAACGACGAGTGGACCGAAGCCCGCCGCTACATGGGCCGCGAACTCCTCGCCAAGGCCCGACTCCACCCGATCGAGTCAGAAACCGACGACACCGTCCTGCCCACCGAACTCACCGCATAGCCTCAAATACGAGATCACCGAGTGGCCGTCGATACACCACTCCAGCGGACGTGACCGCCCCGACTTCATGAGGGGGCGTCGAGAGCGTCACGTTGCGAAACGGCGGGTGGTCAAGCAATAGGGATTGGAGCTGAAAATGTAGTCACTGCCGCGAGGTTTGGGGCCGTCAGATGGACATGCTGCCGACAGGGATCTTGTTGCCAGCGTGACGGTTGAACTACGACATGGCGGGGCTCGTCCACTAAGGCGGGAGCGAGGATGCCGTGCGACGTATGACGTATGCCTGGCGCACTCGTGCAGCCCCAACGGGTTCCTTCAGTGAAAGCCCAGCATCCCCGGTGAGTCGATGTCCACGGAGACGATGCCGGGCGGATAGCGGTCCTCGCGAGCGGTCAGCAGGATGGACATTCCGGTGAACTGGGGGCGGGGGGAGGCGCAGTAGAGGGCGTGGCAGGTGTCAGGGCCGCCGAAGCCGTCGCGGACGAGAGTGCCGACGGTGACTGCGGCCACTGTGTCAAGCGCGTCCACCATGACGGAGGAGAAGGCCAGTGCCGCACGCCCGGCGTCCGCGCTGTCCGCCTCTGCCTGAGCCAGGCACAGGGCCGGTACCCACAAGGCGTCACCGGGGGTCCTTGCCATGTTGGCTGCGAGCTGATTGAGAGATTTGTGCCCCTCGGCCAATGCCAGGACAGCCGTGGCGTCAAGAATGATCACGCTGCGGTGCCCCGTGCCGCTCGAACCTTTTCCGCCGCAATCTTGTAAATGTTGCCGAGAATGTCGGGGGCATGCTCGAACTCGTCGTCACTCATGTCCGTCCCCATGTTCCGGCGTGCGGCATCGCGGTCGGCGTGGAGCCGCTCGGCGGTCTGCGCCTGGGTCGGCTCACGTTCCGCGAGCTGCTGGACGAGCTGCCCGAGGGTGAGGCCACGTTCGGCCGCGAGCGCCGCAAGATGGTCGCGGGTCTCACGGGACACCTGAATCGTCGTTGACGCCATAGCGTCACTATAGCGCGATGATGGTTGAGGATACTGACTTCTCACACGTACTTCCCGTACTCCTCCAGCACCCGCAGCACCTCCCCCTCCCCCGCCGGGGGCAGCTGCAGGACGACCTCCTCGCAGCCCAGTTCCGCGTAGCGCGCGAGCTTGCCCGCCGAGGGGAGGACCGCGTACGGGACGATCTGGAGGGCCTTCGGGTCGCGGCCCGCCGCGGACCAGGTCTCCCGCAGAACCGGCAGCGACTCCGTGAGGCCCCGGCCGCCGATGGGGAGCCAGCCGTCGGCGTAGTCGGCGATGTGGGAGAAGAGTTTCGGGCCGGCCGCGCCTCCGACCAGGGTGCGGGGCGCGGGGCCGTTCGCCGGCTTGGGGTAGGCCCAGGAGGCGCGGACGGAGCCGAAGTCGCCCTCGTAGGCGGTCGGTTCCGCGGCCCACAGGGCGCGCATCAGGTGCATGCGGTCGCGGCTGAGGTCACGTCGCGTCGACCACTCCACGCCGTGGTCCGCCGCCTCCTCCCTGTTCCAGCCGAAGCCGACGCCGAGCGTGAAGCGACCGCCGCTGAGGTGGTCGAGGGTCGCGATCTGCTTGGCGAGGGCGATGGGGTCGTGCTGGGCGAGGAGCGTGATGCCCGTGCCGAGGCCGAGGGTGGTGGTGACCGCCGCGGCCTGGCCGAGGGCGACGAAGGAGTCGAGGGTGCGGCCGTACTCGGGCGGCAGGTCGCCGCCCGCCGGGTACGGGGAGGTCCGTTCGACCGGGATGTGGGTGTGCTCGGGCAGGTACAGACCGGCGAAGCCGCGTTCCTCCAGTTCCCGCGCCAGCCGCGGCGGGGTGATCGTCTCGTCCGTCAGGAAGATCGTGGTCGAGATCCGCACAGCGGCTCCTCCGCCCTCGTCGGCTGTCGTGGTGGCCGGGGCCCAAGCTACGCGCTGCGGCGCGAGTTTCCGAGGGCCCGGGACCGGACGGGGGACGGCGCGCGTCCCCCCGCGTGCGGGAGGGCGGAGCGCCATGTCCCGGTCATCGGTCGCCCCCCGCCCCTTGCCGAGCCGTTCACGGCCGGGTACGAGGTTGAGGACACCAGGCACGAGACCACTCCTGTCCCTCTCACCACCCCCGGGGAGCCGACGGCATGGGCAACGAGGACGACGCGGACCTCAGCAGACGCGGACTGTTCGTGACGGGAGCCGCCGCCGCGCTTACGTTGGGCGGTGTGAGCTTCGCCGAGGCAGCGGGCACCGCGGCCGGACAGACCACCGAAGTCGTGCGCGGCACCCTGCCGCCCGGCTCCCCCGACTTCGTGTACCTGCCCGTCGAGGTCCCGCGCGGGGTCGCGGAGA
Source organism: Streptomyces sp. WMMC940 (assembly GCF_027460265.1). Classification (NCBI taxonomy): domain Bacteria; kingdom Bacillati; phylum Actinomycetota; class Actinomycetes; order Kitasatosporales; family Streptomycetaceae; genus Streptomyces; species Streptomyces sp. WMMC940. The sequence continues at coordinate 4,317,981 of NZ_JAPZBC010000001.1, read as the reverse complement.
TCAGGGTGTCGTACACGTACGAAAGGCCGCAGGTCCCGGCCGGCACACAGGGCAACGCCCTCGACATCGGCATCTTCGACGAGCGCGGCACCGCGCTCGGCGGCGATGGCTTCCGCGGCTGGTCGGGCGGGGCGCGCAGCGAGTTCTTCATCCGGGGCGACGAGGCGACGCCCGGCTACGTCCCCGGGCCGGTCCGGGCGGGCACATGGCACATCGCGCTCGGCCCGTACACGATCGCGCCGCAGGGCCTCGCCTACACCGTGGCCGTCACGCTCGCGTTCGGCGGGCCGGCGCCGACGCCGAAGCCCGTGTACCCACCGGAGCGGGCGAAGGGCCGGGGCCGGGCCTGGTACCGGGGCGACTGCCATCTGCACTCGTGGTACTCGGACGGCCGCCGCACCCCCGACGAGATCGCGGCCCTCGCCCGCGCCGCCGGGCTGGACTTCGTCAACAGCAGCGAGCACAACACGCACGCGGGGCACGGGGCGTGGGCGGACGCCGCCGGGGACGACCTGCTGGTGCTCCTCGGGGAGGAGGTCACCACCCGCAACGGCCACGTCGTGGCCCTCGGCACCGACCCGGGCACCTTCGTCGACTGGCGCTACCGGGCCAGGGACAACCGTTTCGGCCACTACGCCCGTGCGATCCGCCGCGCCGGCGGCCTCGTCGTGCCCGCCCATCCGCACGCCACCTGCATCGGCTGCAACTGGAAGTTCGGCTTCGGCGAGGCGGACGCGGTGGAGGTGTGGAACGGCCCCTACACCCCGGACGACGACGTGTCCCTCGCTCACTGGGACAGCACCCTCGTGGCCGCCGTCCGCTCGGGCGGCCGCTGGACCCCGGCGATGGGCAGCAGCGACGCGCACCGGGACCCGGACGTGGTGGGCACCCCGCAGACCGTCGTCCTCGCCGACGACCTGGCGCGCGAGGCGATCCTGGAGGGTCTGCGCGCGGGCCGCTCGTACGTCGCCGAGTCGTCGGCCGTGTCGCTGTCGTTCGCCGCGCACGGGGGCCGGGGCCGGCGCGCGGGCATCGGCGAGCGGCTCCGGGTCGGCGCCGACGACCCGGTGACGGTCCGTCTGGAGGTCACCGGCGCCCCGGGCCGCACCGCCCGGATCGTGACCGACCAGGGGGTGCTGCACACGGCGACGCTCCCGGTGGAGGGCACGGGCACGGTGGAGTGGCGTACGACGGCGGCGTACGCGGCGTACGTCCGCGCGGAGGTGCGCCACCCGGCGCTCGTGCCGATCCCGGGCTTCCCCGGGCCGCTGGCCGCGTTCACGAACCCGGTGTTCCTGGGGCGCCACCAGGGGTAGGCCGGCGTGAGAGGCCGAGCCGGGCGGCCCGCCCGGCTCGGCCCGTCGCCGGGACCGTCACGCCACCCAGCCGCCCGTGGTGGCCAGCACCGCGGAACCGTCCAGGTCGTTCAGCTTCATACCGGTGAATTCGCGTGCCCAGTCGGAGGTCTGGAGGCGGAACGCGGGACGGTCCGCCGTCAGTGCCTCCAGTACGGCCACGGCGGCCTCGTCCTGGGTCTGGGCGCCGGTCAGGAACTGGGCGACGGTGCGGTTGACATAGGCGTCGAGGGCGGGGGCGTAGGGGCCGGCCGCCGCGATCTCGGCCTCCAGGTCGAGGCCGACGTTGTTGACGAACTCGGTCGCCACGGCGCCCGGTTCGACGACGGACACGCTCACGCCGACGGACGCGGCGACCGGCGCAAGGCTCTCCATGTAGCCCTCGACGGCGAACTTCGCTGCGCAGTATGCCTCGTTGAAGGGCTGGCCGACGACTCCGCCCACGCTGGTGACGGTGATCAGTCGGCCGCCGGTGGCGCGCAGATGGGGGAAGGCGGCCTTGGAGACATTGAGGACGCCGAAGAAGTTGACCTCCATGACCTTGCGGACGTCGGCGACGGTCTGGTTCTCCAGGGTGCCGAGCTGTCCGGCGCCCGCGTTGTTGATCACGGCGTCGAGCCGGCCGTGGTCGGCGATCACTCCTTCGACGGCGGCGGTGACGGAGGCCTCGTCAACGACGTCCAGCTGCCGGATGTCGAGCTCGACCCCGGCCTCGGCGGCGGCCTTGCGGAGCGCGTCGGCGCGGCCCGGGTCGCGGAGGGTGGCGACCGTGCGCCAGCCGGCCCTGGCCGCTGCGACCGCCGCGGCCAGACCGATGCCGGAGGAGGTGCCGGTGATGAGGGCGACCTTGGGAGTGGTGGAGGGGGTAGTGGAGGAGGACATGAGGGTTCCTTCGGAAGTGGAGGGGAAGCACACCAGGGAAATTCGTGTGTGTGCACACACCTTAAACATTGTGTGTGCACACACGCAAGCCGGTATGATCGGACGCATGGCGACCAGGAAACTCACCCCGGCCGAGATGTCCGAGGCCGACCACGCCTTCTACGGCCTGGTCTGGGCCGGGACCGTGCTCACGGAGCGCGTCGACCGCGCCCTGTCCAAGGCCCACGACCTGCCCGTCTCCTGGTTCGAGGTGATGCTCTGGCTCGCAAGCAGCGACGAGCCCGTCGCCGCCTCCGTACTCGGCAACAGCACCATGCTGAGCCGCAGCCAGGTCTCCCGCGTCCTCGACGCGCTGCAGGCCCGCGGGCTGGTCTCCCGTACGCCGTCGGCCAGGGACGCCCGTTCGGTGGAGGTGGCGCTCACCGCCGAGGGGCGCCGGGTGTTCGAGGAGGCCGACGCGACCCGGCGCGCGTGCCTGGCACCGGTCTTCACCGACGTCCTGGACCAGCGGGACATGGCGGCCCTGGGCGCGGTCTGGCGCAAACTGAAGGCGCACAAGGACGCCTGACGGCGAAGGCCACGGGCGCCGGGGAGCGGGGACCGGCCGCACGGGAGCCGGGCACGGCCGCCGGGAACGGGGCCGCGGGGGCAGGGCCGCACAGAACCGCGCCGCAGGAACCCGGCCACACGGGAGCCAGCACACGGGAGCCGGGGCATACGAACCGGGCCGCACGGGAGCCGGGCACGGCCTCCAGGGGCCGGGCCGCCGGCGAGTACCCCGCCTCGGTGCCGCACGTGCGAGGAGCGCCGCCGGGCGGTATGCCTGAGGCGTACCCATGATCTGCGCGCGGGCCGCCGTCCGGCTACCCCGCCGGGGCCCGAGGGCACTCCAGGAGGCCGGATGTCGCACCCCGTCAGCTCTTCCGCCGCGCCCGGGCAGCCGCCGCGGCACCGCCTGGTGAACACCCCGGGTGGACGCATCCATCTGGTGGAACAGGGCTCGGGACCCCTGGTCCTGATGGTCCACGGATTCCCCGAGTCCTGGTACTCGTGGCGCCACCAGCTCCCGGTGATCGCCGCCGCGGGCTATCACGCGGTCGCGATCGACGTCCGCGGCTACGGGCGGTCCTCGAAGCCGGTCGACCCGGACGCGTACGGGATGCTGGCGCACGTCGCCGACAACGTCGCGGTGGTGAAGGCCCTCGGCGCGGAGTCCGCGGTGATCGTGGGGCACGACTGGGGCTCGCCCATCGCGGCGAACACCGCCCTGCTGCGACCGGATCTCTTCACGGCCGTGGCGCTGCTCAGCGTGCCCTACGCGCCGCGGGGCGGTGGGCTGCCTCCCACGGAGGCGCTGGCACTGCTCGGCGGGGCGGAGGAGTTCTACATCCAGTACTTCCAGACTCCCGGCAGGGCGGAGGCCGAGATCGAGCCGGACGTCAGGTCCTGGCTGGCCGGGTTCTACGCCGGCGCCTCGGGCGAGGTGCAGCCCTCCACCGACGGCCCGCGCTTCTCCGTCCCGCCGGGGGGCAGGCTCTCCGACCGGTTCCCGACCGGCCCGCTGCCCTCCTGGCTGGCCGAGGACGATCTGGACTTCTACGCGGGCGAGTTCGAGCGCGGCGGCCTGACCGGCCCGCTCAACCGCTATCGCAACATCGACCGGGACTGGGTGGATCTCGCGGCCTGGGACGGGGCGCCGATCACCCAGCCGTCCCTGTTCATCGGCGGGGAGCGCGACGGGCCCACCCTGTGGATGGCGGACGCCATCAAGGCCTACCCGACCACGCTGCCCCGCCTGGTGTCCTCACACATCCTGGAGGGCTGCGGTCACTGGGTCCAGCAGGAACGGGCGGACGAGGTCGGCACGCTGCTGGTCGACTGGCTGCGATCCCTGCCGGGCGGCCCCGGGCAGCCCTGAGAAGGGCGCCGAGCACGGGAAGGGCGCCGAGCACCGGAAGGGCCCGGCCCCGGCCCCCGGAGAGCGCCGGGGACGCGGGCCGGCCCTTCGGGGGCATACCGTCCGGGCCGGGGAGACTCCAGGACCACCGGCGACCCGGTCCGGGGTCCCGGCCACGGACCACCGCGACTCAGTCCGGGATCACCAGGGACGGGGTGTCCTTCGTCAGGATCTCTCCGCGGAAGAACGCCGGGCTGCGCCGCTGCATCACCAGCATGATCACTCCGCCGAGCAGCAGCAGACCGACGCCGATCACGAAGACCGAACCGACGCCGAAGACCGCGGAGCCGGACCCGTAGGCCGGGTCCCACATGTCGTAGAGCGTCTTGCCGAAGACCGCCGAGAGCAGCACACCGCCCAGGACGGGGAAGAGGCCCTTGAAGGCGAAGTCGCGGCCGGAGCGGAAGAGTTCTGCGCGGAAGTACCAGACGCAGGCGAAGGCGGTCAGCGCGTAGTAGAAGCAGATCATGAGGCCGAGCGCGTAGATCGTGTCCACCAGGACGTGCTCGCTGACGAGCGTCATCACCGTGTAGAACGCGCCGGTGGCGACGCCCGCGACGACCGTGGCGCGGCCGGGGACCTTGAAGCGCGGGTGGACCTTGGAGAAGGACTCGGGCAGCGCCTCGTACGAGGACATGGCGAGCACGGTGCGGGCGACCGGAATGAACGTCGTCTGGAGGCTGGCCGCGGCCGAGGCGAGCACGGCGACGAAGAGCGCGACGCCGAGGAGCGGGCCCATGACGGGGCCGGCGAGCGCGGCGAAGACGTTGTCGGAGGTGTCCGGGTTGGCGAGGCCGAGGCCCTTGTCGCCCGAACCGACGGCCATCTGGGCGGCGACCCCGGTGGCGAGGTAGGAGCCGACGAGGACGACCATCGCGATGAGGGCGGCGCGGCCGGGGGTCCGGTCGGAGCCGGTGGTCTCCTCGTTGGTCGACAGGCAGGCGTCCCAGCCCCAGTACATGAAGATCGACAGCGACAGGCCGGCGGTGAAGGCCGCGAAGGACTGGACCGCGAAGGGGTTCATCCAGGACCAGGAGAAGTCGATGCCGGTGTCGAACGCGCCGCTGCCGGCCTTCTGGAGGGCCATCGCGACGAACACGGCGAGGACGACGAGCTGGAGTCCGACCAGGCTGTACTGCACGCGCTTGGTGGCGGTCATGCCGCGGTAGCTGATGGCGGTGGCGACGGCGATGAGGACGAGGCAGGTGAGGATGTGGACGGCCTTGTTGCCGTCGAGGGCGGCGACCGACCCGCTGCCCGTGATCTCTCCGGCCAGCAGCCAGAAGTACGAGGTCGCGACGCCGGCGAGGTTGGAGAGCACGATGATCGTGGCGATCACCAGGCCCCAGCCGCACATCCAGCCGACGCGCGGGCCGAAGGCCTTCACCGTCCAGGTGAAGGAGGTGCCGGAGTCCGGCATCACCCGGTTCAGCTCGCGGTAGGCGAAGGCGACGAGCAGCATCGGCAGGAAGCCGGCCAGGAACACGGCGGGCATCTGCAGCCCGACCTCGCCGGCCGTGGAGCCGAGCGTCGAGGTCAGGCAGTACACGGGGGCGACCGTCGAGATTCCGATGACGGCACTGCCGAGGAGGCCGACGGAGTTCTTCTCCAGCCCCTTGGCCCGGACGCCCCCTTCGGAGCGTCCCCCTACCGTGTCTCCGACCTGGGGCCGCGTCTCCAGCTGAGTCATGAGGAGGACGTTAAGTGCTGCGGTTCCCGTATCCGGAGGCATCAACTTCGGAGACAGGGCCTTTACATCCATCAATCCATGCACCATTTGCCATAACTTTGAAGATCCACAAGCCCAATCTCGCTGCATTCACAGGCAACGAGCGAAGTGTTCCGGATTGCGAAAACCGCAGCCGTGTCCGTTTTGTGCCGGTTGCAAAATTTCCCGTGAACTTCGTCGCCCGGCTGGCGGCTCACCCACCGGGCCACACGATCGCCTGCAGCTCGCTGTAGGCGTGGAGCGCGTACGAGCCCACGTCCCGCCCCACCCCGCTCTTCTTGAAGCCGCCGAACGGGGCCTCCATGTTCCGGCCGACGGTGTTGACGCCGACGCCGCCGGCCCGCAGCCGCCGCGCCACCCGGAACGCCCGGGCGACGTCGCCCGACCAGACGTAGTCGATCAGTCCGTAGTCGCTGTCGTTGGCCAGCGCCACGCCCTCCTCCTCGTCGCCGAAGGGCACCACGACCACCACCGGGCCGAAGATCTCCTCCCGGACGACACGCATTCCGCTGCCGCAGTCGGCCAGCAGCGCCGGCGCCACATAGAAGCCGCGCGCCGCATCGGGGCGCTCCCCGCCCACGACCAGACGCGCGCCCTCCTTCCTCCCCAGCTCGACGTACGACTCGACCCGCTCCCGGTGGGCGGCGGAGATCACCGGGCCGACCACCGTGTCCCGCTCCGCCGGGTCGCCGACCTTCAGCCGCCCGGCGAAGGCGCCCAGCCGCTCGACCAGCCGCTCGTACACCCCGCGCTGGGCGAGCACCCGGGTCGGCGCGGTGCAGATCTGGCCGCTGTAGAAGGCGAACGTCGTACCGATGCCCAGGACCGCGGAGTCGAGGTCGGCGTCGTCGAAGACGAGCGCGGCGCCCTTGCCGCCCAGCTCCAGCAGCTGCCGTTTCATGCTCCGCCCGCACACTTCGCCGATGCGCTGCCCGACGGCCGTGGAACCGGTGAAGCTGACCATGTCGACGTCGGGCGAGTCCACGGCCGCCTCCCCTGCCTCCGTACGGGAACCGCTCACCACGTTGACCACCCCCGGCGGGACGCCGGCCTCCGCCAGCGCCTCGGCCATCCGGTACACCGACAGCGGATCCTGCGGGGCCGGCTTCACCACGACGGTGTTGCCCATCGCGAGTGCCGGGGCGACCTTGCCCGCCGGGTTCGCCCACGGGTTGTTGTACGAGGTGATGCAGGTGACCACGCCGACCGGGCGACGCGCGGCGAGCGCGCCGAGGACACCCGCCCGCCCCATCGGCCCGGCCTCGTTGACCTGCGGCGGCAGGCCCTGCTCGACCGGCTCCAGCGCACCCCTCGCGTACCGGCGGAACCGGGACAAGCCGACCGCGACCTGCATGCCCCGCGCGGTGCCCGTGGTGGCGCCCGTCTCGGCGCGGGCCAGCTCCGCGTACGCGTCGAACTCGCGCTGGATGACGTCCGCGGCCCGGTCCAGGACCGCCGCCCGCTGCTCGGGGGCCGTGCGAGACCACTCCTCGAACGCGTCCCGGGCGGCCGCGGCCGCCTCGTACACCTGGTCGCGGCTCGCCTCGGGTGCGAGGCCTACGACCTCCTCGGTGGCCGGGTCGATCACCTCGTAGTGGCCGCGGTCCGGCTCGACCCACTCCCCGCCGATGAAGAGCCGCTGCTCGGGGACCGTCCGCGTAACGGCGGACCGCCCGGTCACCCGGCGCCCGCCGGCCACTTGCCGCCCATCGGCCACCTGGCGCTCTCCGGCCACTCGGCCCTCTCCGGTTACTTGCCGCCCGCCGGCCACCTGGCGCTCTCCGGTTGCCCGGTGCTCCCCGGCCACTTGGCGATCTCTGGTCATTTGGTGCTCACCGTCCTGGTGTCACGGCCCGAGCGCAGCACCCGCCCCGGCACGGCTCCGGTGACCCGGTCCTCGCGGATCGCCTCGACCCCGTTGACGCGCACGGACACGACGCCCAGCGCGCGCGAGTCCAGCCGCGGGCTGCCGCCGGGCAGGTCGTGGACGAGGGTCGCCGGGCCCGCGTCGATCCGCTCCGGGTCGAAGAGGACCAGGTCCGCGTGGTGGCCCTGGACGATCCGGCCGCGTTCGCGCAGCCCGAAGAGCTGCGCCGGGTCGTCGGTGAGCATCTTCACCGCGGCCTCCAGTCCCAGGAGCCCCCGGCCGCGCAGACAGTCGCCGAGGAACCTCGTCGTGTACGGCGCCCCGCACATCCGGTCCAGGTGCGCGCCCGCGTCGGAGCCGCCGAGCAGTACGTCCTCGTGCTGCCAGGTCTCCGCCCGCAGCGCCCAGCTGGCCGGGTCGTTGTCGGTGGGCATCGGCCACAGGACCGTGCGCAGACCGTCGTCGGCGCAGATCTCCACCAGGCACCGGAAGGGGTCCTGGCCCCGCTCGGCGGCGATGTCGCGCACGACGCGCCCGGTGAGGCCCTCGTTCCCGGCGGAGTAGGTGTCGCCGATGACGTACCGCTCGAAGTCGGCGAGCCTGCGGAAGACGCCCGCCTCCCTGGACCCGGCGCGGCGCAGCATCTCCGCGCGGACGTCCGGGTCGCGGAGCTTCGCGATCCGCTCCGGGACGGGCAGACCCAGGATCTCGCCCCAGCCCGGGATGAGGTTGAGGGCGCAGAAGGTGCCCAGCGACATGTTCATGGGGGTGAGGATCGGCATGGTGAGGGCGACGATCCGGCCGCCCGCGCGGCGGGCCCGTTCGCTCGGCACGAGCTGGCGGGGGACGCGTTCGGGTACGGCGGCGTCGACCGTCAGCACGTTCCAGTTGAGCGGCCGGCCCGCGGCGGCGCTCATCTCGACGAGCAGGTCGATCTCCTCCTCCGCGAACCGGTCGAGGCAGCCCGCGACGATCGCCTCGAGCTGGGTGCCCTCGTGCTCGCCGACGGCACGGGAGAGCGCGAGGAGTTCGGCGGGCTCCGCGTGCCGGGAGGCCACGGGGTTGCCGTCACCGTCGGAGTGCGTGGCCGACTGGGTCGTGGACAGCCCCCAGGCACCGGCGTCCATGGCGTCGTGGAGGAGCGTGAGCATCTGCCGGAGTTGCTCCCCGGTGGGCCGACCGCCGATCGCGTCCGGGCCCATGACGTGCCGGCGCAGCGCGCAGTGGCCCACCATGAAGCCGGCGTTGACGGCGATGCGGCCGTCGAGTGCGTCCAGGTACTCGCCGAAGGTGTGCCAGTTCCACGGCGCTCCCTCTTCGAGGGAGACCAGGGACATGCCCTCGACCTTGGACATCATCCGCCGCGTGTAGTCGGCGTCCTCGGGGCGGTCGGGGTTGAGCGGCGCGAGGGTGAACCCGCAGTTGCCGCCGGCGATCGTCGTCACGCCGTGGTTCAGGGACGGGGTGGCGTACGGGTCCCAGAACAGCTGGGCGTCGTAGTGCGTGTGCGGGTCGACGAAGCCGGGCGTGAGGACGAGCCCGGTCGCGTCCTCGGTGGACCGGGCCTCCTCGGTGGTGGTGCCGGGTTCGGCGATGACGGCGACACGGCCGTCGCGGATGCCGACGTCGGCGGTGTAGGCGGGGGCGCCGGTGCCGTCGACGACGGTCGCGCGCGTGATGAGGTGGTCGAGCATGGTCGTCCCTTTCGCGTGCGGGGCGCCGCGCCGGCATCGGGGTACGGGCGTCGGCGCCGTGGGCGTCGGGCGCGGTGCGGTCGGCTGGGGCGGTAGGTCGGTCGGTCGATCGGTCGATCGGTCGATCGGCTCGGGGCGGTGCTCGCGGGGGGCTGCCGGCCGGGTGGGGGGTTGACGGGTGGGGGTGGCCGGGTGACGCGGTGGACGGGTGGTGCTGTCCGGTGGCGTGGGTGGACGGGATGTGGTGGGTACGGGCGTGGCCCGGTCGGGGGCGCCGCGGCCGGCCGCGGCCGCGTGGCCCTCCGACCGGGCCGGAAGCGGGAGGCGGCCCGGGATGCCACCGCCCGCGGTCCTCGGTGCACGGGACGCGCGCCACGAACCCCCGCTCGGGAGGCGGCCCCTCCGTCGGTCATGAGCGCCACCGGTGCCGCGCACCCGCCGACGGCCCGCGGCGGCCGCCGGGTGGACGGTCCGGGTCGGTAGCGACCGGTCGGGTTTCGGCGCGGTCCCCTCGGTACCGACGGTCAGGCACGTCCGTCCCCACGGGTCAGGCCGTCCGTCCCCACGGTTTCAGGGCCGCCGGACGGCGGGGCGGGCACGCGGACGGCGGGTCCTGCGGACCGTCCCGGCAGGTCGTCCCGCTCGGGCGGGGCGTCCATCGGACCGTCCGGGCCGGTCGGGGGCGGGCCGTCGGTACCCGCTCACGCGGACTCGCGGAAGCGGGTCGTGCGGTGGACCGGGTCCGTGTCGATCTTCGGGATGACGTGCTCGCCGACCAGCCGGATCGTCTGGAGGGTGTCCTCCTTGGAGATCCCGATCGGCAGGCCGAACGAGAGCTGGTCCGCACCCGCCTGCTCCCACCGCTTGCACTGCGCCAGCACCTCGTCCGGGTCGCCGCAGATCAGCAGTTCCTCCTGGATGAGGAGTTCGATGAGCTCCTCGTTGAACTCGGGCAGGGTCTCCGGCCACACGGGGAACCCCTCGGGCCGCGGGAAGGTGTCGTGGTAGCGGAACACCAGCGACTGGAGGTAGTGCAGCCCGCCTCCCGCCGCTATCCGCACCGCTTCCTCGTGCGTGGGGGCGCAGACGGCGGTCGACGTCACCATGACGTTGTCGTTGACGTAGTCGCCGATGGGGTCGGCCTCGCGGATCGCGGTCTTGTACTGCTCCAGCACCCACTCCATGTCGGAGACCTTCTGGACGCTGAAGCCCAGCACGCCGAGCCCCTTCCGGGCGGCCATGGCGTAGGAGGGCGGGGATCCGGCCGCGTACCACATGGGCGGGTGGGACTTCCCGTACGGCTTGGGCAGCACCTTGCGCGGGGGAAGTGACCAGTGTTTCCCCTGGAAGCCCTGGTACTCCTCCTGGAGCCACATCTTGGGGAACTCGGCGATGGTCTCCTCCCAGATCTCCTTGGTGTGGTTCATGTCGGTGATGCCCGGGAGGAAGCCGAGGATCTCGTGCGAGCCGGCGCCGCGCCCGGAGCCGAACTCGTGCCGGCCCTCGCTGAGGTGGTCGAGCATGGCGACCTTCTCGGCGACCTTGACCGGGTGGTTGACCTGGGCGAGCGGATTGAAGATGCCCGCGCCGAGATGGATCCGCTCGGTGGCGTGGGCGAGGTAGCCGAGGAAGACGTCGTTGGCGGAGAGGTGGGAGTACTCCTCCAGGAAGTGGTGCTCGGAGGCCCAGGCGTACTTGAAGCCGGACTCGTCCGCCTGGACGACGTACTCGGTCTCCTCCATGAGCGCCTTGTGCTCGGCGAGCGGGTCGGTCTCGGCGCGCTTGCCGACGTAACCCTGAACAAAGAGCCCGAATTCCAAGGGGGTTCACCGTCCCGTCCCTGCTTTTCTGACGCATCGTCAGATTTGACTCCGTCGACTGTTCCACCGCGCGTCCGGGGCGTCAATAGAGGGAGGGCGGCCTGTCTGACGATTCGTCAGAGCACGCTGACGCCGGCCAGCCAGCCGCCGTCGATGACGAACGGCTGCCCGGTGATGTAGGAGGAGTCGTCGCAGGACAGGAACAGCGCGAGCCGCGCCACCTCCTCCGGCTGCCCGACCCTCCCGAGCGGCACGAGCTGCCGGTACAGCCCGTCCAGCGCGTCCGGGTCCGCGCCGTCCGGGTTGCTCATCGGGGTGTCCACCGCCCCCGGGCACACCGCGTTGACCCGGATCCCCTTCGCCGCGAGCTCGATCGCGGCGACCCGCGTCAGACCGAGGATCGCGTGCTTCGTCGCGGCGTACGCCCCGACGTACGACATGCCCGTGAGCGCCGTGTACGAGGCCGTGTTGACGATCGTGCCACCGCCCGCCGCCTCGATCTCGGGCGCGACCGTCTTGATTCCCAGGAACGCGCCGACCTGATTGACCTGGACGATCTGCTGGAACTCCTCCAGGGGCGTGCTGACCAGCTCGTTGAAGCGCAGGATGCCCGCGTTGTTGACCAGTCCGTCGATACGGCCGAAGGCGGCCTTGGCGGCGGCGACGGCGGCCGCCCAGCCGGCCTCGTCGCCGACGTCGAGATGGACGTACAGGCCCCCCAGTTCCCTGGCCAGCGCCTCGCCCCGGTCGTCGAGCACGTCCGCGAGGACCACCCGGGCGCCCTCCGCGCTGAAGAGCCGCGCCTCCTGCTCGCCCTGCCCGCGCGCCGCGCCCGTGACGACGAAGACGCGCCCGTCCAGCTTTCCCATGCCGTACTCCTAACGGTCGAGGTGCGGAGCCACGTCGGCGGCGAAGGCCGCCATCTGGTCGATGAGCTCGCCGCGACTCCGGCTTCGGAACCGCACCTGGATCTGGTCCACGCCCATGGCGCCGTACTCGCGCAGCGACTCCGCGAGCGCGTCGGGCTTGCCGGTCAGCGTGCGCCGGCCCGTGTCCCAGCCGGCGTCGCCGACGTACAGGGGCTCGGTGATCGCGCCGATCACGAGGGGGCCCTCGACTCCGGCCTCCTCTCGCAGCGTCCGGAGCCGGGCGATCTGCCGCGGGAGGCGGTCTCGCGGATCGCCCTGCGGAAGCCAGCCGTCCCCCTTGAGGGCGGCCCGGCGCACGGCGGCGGGCGAGGAGCCGCCGACCCACAGCGGCACCCGGGCCTGGACGGGCCGCGGTCTCTGGCCGAGCCCCTCGAAGGCGAACCGCTCCCCCGCGAAGCGCGGGAACTCCTCCGGTCCGAGCGCCGCCCGGAGCGCGTCGATCGTCTCGTCGAGCACGGCGCCGCGCCCCTCGAAGTCGGCGCCGACCGCCTCGAACTCCTCGCGCACGTGCCCCGCCCCGACCCCGAGGAGCAGTCGGCCGCCGGACAGGTGGTCGAGCGTCGCGTACTGCTTGGCGGTGACCAGCGGATGGCGCAGCCCGACGACGGCGACATGGCTGAGCAGCCGCACCCGCTCGGTGGCCGCGGCCAGGAAGGACAGCGTGGCGACGGGGTCGTACCAGACCGTGGACATCGCCCCGGCGAGCCGCAGCGGGATGGCGACGTGGTCGCATACGGCGATGTACGCGAACCCGGCGCGGTCGGCGGTGCGCGCGATCGCCACGAGATCGTCCGGGCCCGCGGCCGCCTCCCAGGACTCGGCGTAGATGGTGCTCTGCGACTGAACCGGGAGCTGCATCCCGTAGACCACCATGGTTCGGCCCCTTCGCCACTGGATCCGACGTCGTCCGGCGGGCGCCGCCCGGAGCAACGATCTGACAGATCGTCATATCTGTTGAGTCTCCATGGTCTTGGCCGGCGTCTGATCGGGCAAGGGGTCTGCGGGTCACGCTCGGACGGGGCGGACCGGGGGCGGCGGGCGCGGGGGCGCGGGCGTGGGGGCGCGGGGCGCAGGTGTGGGGGCCGGCGGGGCCGCGGGCGTGGGGGCGTGGGCGTGGGGGCGCGGCGTAGAGGCGCGGGTCGCGGGCGTGTGAGGCGGACCGGGGCGGCAAGGGACTCCGATCGGGGTGCGGCGTACGAGCGTGCGCAGTGGACTGCGGTGTACGGGGCCGCGGGCGCGCGGGCGTGCAGGGCCGGAGCGACAAGGGACTCCGACCGGGTCGGTCCGCGACCGGGAGGGGCCCGGCCGGGACCGGGAGGGGTCGGGCCGGGACCGGGAGGAGCCCAGCCGGAACCGGGAGGGTCACGGTCCTGGACCGGGCCCGGCGCCGGAGGCGACGCCGGGGGCCGCGGGCGGACCGTGCACGGGCCGGGGGCGTACGGGCATGCGCGTACCCCCGTAACGCGAACGCCCTCACCCCGCGGCGGCACGTGCTCGCGGCCGCGCGGAAGGAAGTCCTCCGCGCCATCAGCACGTTAGGAGGCGACCCGGCCCCCGGGCCACCGTGCACGGTGATCAGATTCGGCGGCGGGCCGTGCACGCTGCCCACCCGTCACCTCCAGCGCGTGGACGAGGTCGTGGATCCCCGAACCGGTCGTCAGCAGATCGCGGTTGAGGAGCCGCTCCGCGGCGCGCAGCCGCGCCCGGACCGTGTTCCGGCTCAGCCCCAGCCGCTCGGCCGCCGCCCGGGCATCCGTACCGGCGCCGATCCACGCCTCCGCGGTGCGGTGCAGATCACCGTGCCGGCTGCCGCGCAGCGGACCCACGAAGCTCTCCGCCCAGCTCACGGCGGGCACGGTACGCAGCAGTTCGGGCAGCGTCGGCGCGGGCCGGCGGTCGTCGGCGGGGCCGGGGTGGACGGCGGTCAGCGACAGGGCCAGATCGAGTGCGGCACGGGTGCGCACGTCGCCGAGGTCGGCGCCCAGCGCCTCCTCCGCCCGGCGGCAGTGCGCCGCCACGGTGGTGCGGCTGATCTGCAGCAGCCGTGCCACGGCGGCGCGGGGGAACGTCACCGCCAGGCGTGTGATGTCCACCGTCGGCTTGGGCACGGCGGCCAGCGGCTCCAGGAAGGCGGAAGCCCACGCGGCGGCGGGCCGGCGGTCGAGCACCTGCACCAGCGAAGGCCGGCCCCGGTAGACGGCGAGCCGGTCCGGGGAGTTGCGGGCGACCGTGAGCGCGTGCAGCGCTTCTCCGTATGCGTCGGCCGTCGCGGCGAGCGGATGCGGCCTGCTGACGCCCAGCGCGTATCCGGGGTTCTCCCGGACCAGCCTGCGCAGCACCTCGCCCTGCCGCAGTCGGCCCACGGGCTCGGCGTCCTCGGCGATGGGGCAGATCAGATGCTCCTTGAACGCCGGGCAGTGCACCATCAGGGCGGCCCCGTGGTAGCCGGCGGGGTCGAGATACGTCCGGGCCAACCGGTCGCGGTCGGCCGGCGTGCAGTGCAGCAGATGGACCCGTATGCGCTCCGCGCCCAGCAGCGGCGGCACATCGCCCGTGGTCATGCGCCGGGCCAGGGTGACATCGCCGCTCATCAGCGCGGTGAGCACCGCGAACCGCAGCTGGCGGGACTTCGCCTCGTAGCCGTGGGCGTCCTCGTCGGCCGCCCCCGCCCGGTCGAGCAGTTCGAGGAGGCCGCCGGCGTGCGAGGCGAGCACCACCCAGTCGCGCGGGAGCGGCGCGGAGGCGGCCGTCACGAGCACCGGGCGCGGCGCCCGTCCGCCGAACGCCTCCAGGCGCACCTCCCGGCCGTTCAGGTGCGTCGTGGCCGCGACCAGCCCTCCGCCGGCGAGGGGGCCGGTGTGCTGGGGCAGCACCCGGGCGATCCCGGGCGGGAAGCCGGGCGTCGCCGCGTCGACCGAGCCCGCCCTGCCGACCCATGCGACGTCCGCCCCGATTCTGCCGCCCAGCCAGGCCAGTACCGAGGCCGGGCTCCGGCGCCGCACCACACGCAGCAGTTCGTCGAGTTCCGCCCCGAGCGCTCCCGCCTGCACCACCACTCCCACTCTCCCGCGGCCCTCCCGCCGCCTCCCCCACGACACACCGCGGACGGCGCCCGTCCGCGGGCCGGACCCGGCGGGCAACGCCGTTCCCCGCTCCCGGCGTTGCCCGCCCCCGTGGAGCCGCGCAACACGGGGGCGGGCTCCGCCGGACGGCCGGACCTGCAGGCCCGAACCTGCAGGCCCGGAACCCGACAGCGGACCCGACAGCAGAACCCTAGACGGCCCTACCCGAGCGGCGACGGCCCTACCCGAGCAACGCGTACACGGTCGAGGCGCGTGCGGCGGGCTCCTCGGTGCCGTGCGCCGTCATCGTGATGTCGGCGAACGCCATGCGCCGTCCCAGCTTGGAGATCCGGGCGTCGACGAGGACGTCCGCGCCGGCCACCGCCCGCTGGAACGTCGTCGACTGCTGGACCGTCGTCATGGGGACGAAGGCGCCCCGGGCCGAGGACACGGCGATCACCGTGGCGGTGTCGGCCGCCGCCATCAGCGCCTGGCCGGACAGGGCACCGCCCTCCCGGGCCAGCCGGTCCGTCCACGGCAGGCGCAGGACGGCGTGCAGTTCGCCCGTCCCGACCACGGTCAGCCCGAGGTCGAGCACCCAGGGGGCGAAGTTGTCGGCGAGGATCTTGTCGGCTTCGGCCGGAGTGAGCGTCATGTCCCGATGGTGGCGGCGGTCACGGGCCGATGTCCACGCCATCGACCGCGAGGGCCGTACGCCCGTCCGCGCCGGCCGATCACGGTCCGGCCCAGAGCCCGTCCTCCGTCAGCCCCAGCAGCTCGATGGCGTTGCCGCGCACGATCCGCTCCACCACGTCGGGCGCCAGATGCCCCATCTGCGCCTCGCCGACCTCGCGGGACTTGGGCCAGGTGGAGTCCGAGTGCGGGTAGTCCGTCTCGTACAGGACGTTGCCGACGCCGATCGCGTCGAGGTTCCGGAGGCCGAAGGCGTCGTCGAAGAAGCAGCCGTGGACGTGCCCGGCGAAGAGTTCCGAGGGCGGACGCAGCACCTTGTCGGCGACACCGCCCCAGCCTCGGTTCTCCTCCCACACCACGTCCGCGCGCTCCAGGATGTACGGGATCCAGCCGATCTGGCCCTCCGCGTACATGACCCGCAGATTCGGGAAGCGTTCGAACTTGCCGCTCATCAGCCAGTCGACCATCGAGAAGCAGCAGTTGGCGAAGGTGATGGTGGAGCCGACGGCGGGCGGGGCGTCGGCGGACGTCGACGGCATCCGGGAGGAGGAGCCGATGTGCATGGCCACGACCGTGCCGGTCTCGTCGCAGGCCGCCAGGAACGGGTCCCACGCGTCGGTGTGGACGGACGGAAGGCCCAGGTGCGGGGGTATCTCGGAGAACGCCACCGCCCGCACCCCGCGCGCCGCGTTGCGCCGCACCTCCGCGGCGGCGAGCTCCGCGTCCCAGAGCGGGATCAGGGTGAGCGGGATCAGCCGGCCCCGCGCCTCGGGCCCGCACCACTCCTCCACCATCCAGTCGTTGTAGGCGCGCACCCCGAGCAGCCCCAGCTCACGGTCCTTCGCCTCGGTGAACGTCTGGCCGCAGAAGCGCGGGAAGGTGGGGAAGCACAGGGCGGACTGGACGTGGTTGACGTCCATGTCGGCCAGCCGGTCCGGCACGCTGTACGAACCAGGCCGCATCTGCTCGTACGTGATGACCTCGAGCCTGATCTCGTCGCGGTCATAGCCGACGGCGGTGTCGAGCCTGGTCAGCGGCCGGCGCAGATCCCCGTACACCCACCAGTCCCCCACCGGCCCCTCGTCGCCCGGCGCCCCCATGACGGGGGCGAACCTGCCACCGAGGAACGTCATCTCCTTCAGCGGCGCGCGGACGACACGGGGGCCGCTGTCCCGGTACTTCGACGGGAGCCGGTCCCGCCAGACGCCGGGAGGCTCCACCGTGTGGTCGTCCACCGAGATGATCTTCGGGAAGGTCTCCATGTCTCCCACGGTAGCGCCGATCTGACGGATCGTCAGCTCATCGGTGGACGGGAACCCGCAGATCCTGTGCAGAGCGTCACCCCTTGCTGACGAGGCAGGCCCACACAAGGCAGACTGTCGGGGGCGAACCCGCGACACGAGCGGAACGAAGCGGGACGAAGGCGGTACCGGCAGGGGGTAGCGATGCACCGCGAGGACGGGCCCTCCGCACAGCCACACATTCCGGAGCCGCGGACTCCGGACCCGTCGGACGACGACCGGCACCTGCGCTTCAGCGTGCTCGGGCCCGTCCGCGCCTGGCGATCCGGACAGGCCCTGCCCCCCGGCTCACCCCAGCAGCGCGCCCTCCTCGCCGCCCTCCTCCTCCGCGAGGGCCGCACCGCCACCGCCGCCGAACTCATCGACGCCATCTGGGGCGAGGACCCGCCCTCCCAGGCCCTCGCAGCCGTACGCACCTACGCCTCACGCCTGCGCAAGATCCTCGACCCCGGCGTCCTCGTCAGCGAATCCGGCGGATACGCCATCCGCATCCCCGCCGACACCCTCGACCTCCAAATCGCCCAGGAACTCGTCGCCGAAGCCGAGAAATCACGCGCCGGCGGCGACCGCTGCCACGCCCGCGCCCTCATCAACCAATCCCTCGGCCTCTGGGACGGCGAACCACTCGCCTCCGTCCCCGGCCCCTACGCCGAGACCCAGCGCGCCCGCCTCGAGGAATGGCGCCTCCAACTCCTGGAGACCCGCCTCGAACTCGACCTCGACGTCGGCTGCCACGCCGAAGCCGTCTCCGAACTCACCGCCCTCACCGCCGCACACCCCCTGCGCGAACGCCTGCGCGAACTCCTGATGCTCGCCCTCTACCGCAGCGGACGCCAGGCCGAGGCACTCGCCGTCTACGCCGACACCCGGCGACTCCTCGCCGACGAACTCGGCGTCGACCCCCGACCCGAACTCGCCGCCCTCCAGCAGCGCATCCTCCAGGCCGACGCCGAACTCGCCCGCCCCGCCGAACAGCCCGCCCCCACCACCCCCCAACCCGCACGGCCCGCCCAGCTCCCCGCCACCGTCCCCGACTTCACCGGCCGCACCTCCTTCGTCCGCGAACTCGGCCGACGCCTCGCCTCCGCCGAAGGCTCCGTCATGGCCGTCTCCGCCCTCGCCGGCATCGGCGGCGTCGGCAAGACCACCCTCGCCGTCCACGTCGCCCACGAAGCCAAACCCCACTTCCCCGACGGGCAGCTCTACGTCGACCTCCAGGGCGCCGGCGCCCGCGCCGCCGAACCCGACACCGTCCTCGGCGCCTTTCTCCGCGCCCTCGGCACCGCCGACACCGCCATCCCCGACACCCTCGACGAACGCGCCGCCCTCTTCCGCTCCCTCCTCGACGGCCGCCGCGTCCTCGTCCTCCTCGACAACGCACGCGACGCCGCCCAGATCCGGCCCCTGCTGCCCGGCACCGCCGGCTGCGCCGCCCTCGTCACCAGCCGCGTCCGCATGGTCGACCTCGCCGGAGCCCACCTCGTCGACCTCGACGTCATGTCCCCCGACGAAGCCCTCCAGCTCTTCACCCGCATCGTCGGCGAAGAACGCGTCACAGCCGAACGCGAAGCCGCCCTCGACGTCGTCGGCGCCTGCGGCTTCCTCCCCCTCGCCATCCGCATCGCCGCTTCCCGCCTCGCCGCCCGCCGCACCTGGACCGTGTCCGTCCTCGCCGCCAAACTCGCCGACGAACGCCGCCGACTCGACGAACTCCAGGCCGGCGACCTCGCCGTCAAGGCCACCTTCGAACTCGGCTACGGCCAGCTCGAACCCGCCCAGGCCCGCGCCTTCCGCCTCCTCGGCCTCGCCGACGGCCCCGACATCTCCCTCACCGCCGCCGCGGCCACCCTCGGACTCCCCGAACACGACACCGAGGACCTCCTCGAAGCCCTCGTCGACACCTCACTCCTCGAATCCGCCGCCCCCGGCCGCTACCGCTTCCACGACCTCGTCCGCCTCTACGCGCGTGCCTGCGCCGAACGCGACGAACAACCCCCCGCGGAGCGCGAAGCCGCCCTGTCCCGCCTGCTGGACTTCTACCTCGCCACCACGGCCCGCGTCTTCGCCCTCGAACGCCCCGGCGACCGGCTCGTCGACCACCTCGCCTCCACCGTCTACGCCGGACTCGCCTTCACCGACCGCCACGAAGCCCTCGACTGGCTCTACCGCGAGGCCAACTCCCTCCTCGCCTGCGCCCGCCAGTCCTTCGTCGGCACCCGGCTGCGCCGAGCCGTCGACCTGCTGTGGGCCGCCAAGGACCTCGCCGAGTCCGGAGCCAACAGCAAGCAGTACGAATCCGCCGCCCTCGCCGCACGCGAGGCCGCACGCGCGTCGGGCGACGCCCACGCGGAAGGACGCGCACGAACGACCCTGACCAGCGTCCACCTCGTGGCGGGACGCTACGACGAGGCCGACGACGAAGCGACCCGTGCCCGCACCCTCGCGTCCGGCACCGGCGACCACGCCCCCGTCCCCTGGTCCGACAACGACCGCGGCATCATCGCCATCGTCCAGGAACGCTACGAACAGGCCGAGGAGCACCTCCTCAAAGCCGTCGAAGGCTTCCGCGCCGACGCCAACCTCGTCGGCGCCGCCAGCGCCCTGTGCAACCTCTCCCGCGTCCACCTCCTCCTCGGCCGCACCGCCAGCGCCATAGACCTCGCCCAGCAGGGCATCGCCATCTACGACGGCATGGGCATCACCGTGCGCCTCGCCAACGGCCGCTACGCCCTCGGCGTCGCCCTCACCCACGCGGGACGGCATGCGGAAGCCCTGGAACAGTTCGGCGACGCCCTGCGCATGTTCGCCGACGACCGCCAGCGCCTGTGGGAGGGCACCACCCACTTCCGCATGGCCGAGGCCCAGCTCAAGGCCCGCAAACCGGCCATCGCCGCCCAGCACGCCGAACAGGCCCTCGCAGGCGGCTGCATCGGCGGCGACCGCATGCGCGGCAACGTCCTCACCCTCCTCGGCCGCGCCCTCGACACCCTCGGCCAGACCGACCGCGCACGCGCCTGCTGGCGGGAAGCCCTGTCCGTCTACGAACAACTCGGCGTGTCCGACGCGGACCAGGTGCGCGCCCTGCTCACACCCCTCGCCGCCGCCTGACGGACCCCCGACCCGCACGTTCAGCGTTTGTTTATGCCGGCACGGCACTCTCGTACTCATCGGTCCGTCACATCGGGGGGCAGACGGGTCACGGGGGACTCACCACTAAGGTGAGCGGTCCCGAGGCGCCCGTTCGGCGACCCACGGGGGAGTCGCCGAACGGGCGTCACCGACCGGATCCGAGACACTACGGGGAGCAGACGATGAGCGAAGCACAGAAGAGCGACGAGACCTTCACCACGATGGACAACCACGTGCCGGCCCCGCCCAAGGACGGCTCCATCACCACGATGGACAACCACGTCCCCGCCCCGCCCAAGGACGGCCCCATCACCACGATGGACAACCACGTCCCCGCCCCACCCAAGGACGGCCCCATCACCACGATGGACAACCACGTCCCCGCCCCACCCAAGGACGGCGGCCCCATCACCACGATGGACAACCACGTCCCCGCCCCACCCAAGGACGGCCCCATCACCACGATGGACAACCACGTCCCCGCCCCACCGAAGCCCTGACCGCACACGACGGGGTGCGGCCGCGGCGGCGCGGAGGGGGAGCCGCCGCGGCCGCGGTGCGTTCAGCGGGCGTGCGCCTCGGCGCGCGCCCGCAGCTCCGTCTTCAGCACCTTGCCGCTCGCGTTCCTCGGCAGCTCCGCGACGAACTCCACCGACCGCGGCACCTTGTAGTTCGCCATCTCCCGCCGCGCCCAGGCGATCAGATCGTCCGCCGTCAGCGTCGAACCCGCCCGGCGCACCGCGTACGCCTTCCCCACCTCGCCCAGCCGCCCGTCCGGCACGCCGATCACCGCTACGTCCGCCACATCCGGATGCACGCCCAGGAGTTGCTCGATCTCCGCCGGATACGCGTTGAAGCCGCCCACGACGAACATGTCCTTGATCCGGTCGGTGATCCGCAGGTTCCCCGCCGCGTCGAGGACCCCCACATCGCCCGTGTGCAGCCAGCCGTCCGCGTCGACCGCCTCCGCCGTGGCCGCCGGGTCCTCGAAGTAGCCCCGCATCACGTTGTGGCCGCGCACCAGGATCTCCCCCGGCTCCCCCGGCTCCCCCGGCCCGGCCCCGACCCGCACCTCCGTGCCCGGAATGGCACGCCCCGACGTCGACGCGATCGTGGCCGGGTCGTCCCCGCGCCGACACATCGTCACGATGCCCGACGCCTCCGACAGCCCGTAGGCCGTGAGCACCGTCCCGATGCGCAACTCCTCCCGCAAGCGCTCCACGAGACGCAGCGGCACCACGGCCGCCCCCGTGACCACCAGCCGCAGCGCCGACAGGTCGTACGCGTCCCGGGCCGGATGGTCCAGCAGGGACTGGTGGAGCGTCGGCGGGCCCGGCAGGACCGAGATCCGCTCGGACGCGATGTTCGCCAGCACCGTGTCCACGCTGAACACCGGCTGCGGCACCATCGTCGCACCCCGCATCAGACACGCCACGATCCCCGCCTTGTAGCCGAAGGTGTGGAAGAACGGGTTCACGATGAGATAGCGGTCCCCCCGCCGCAGGCCCGCCAGCTCCGCCCAGACCGCATAGCAGCGCAGCGTCTGCGCATGAGTGATCACCGCGCCCTTCGGCGCCCCCGTCGTGCCCGAGGTGAAGACGATGTCCGACGGGGCCGACGGCGCCACCGCGTCCGCCCGGGCACGCACCCGGGACACCGGCACCCCGTCCCCGCCCGCGAGGAAGTCCTTCCAGGTGCGGTAGTCCTCCGGCGCACTGTCCGCGAACACCACCACCTGCTCCAGATACGGCAGTTCGACCTCGGCGCGCCGCAATGAGGCCACGTACGAGGTGCCGAGGAACGTGCCGGTGACGAACAGCAGCTTCGCCCGGGACCGGGCCAGGACGTACGCCGCCTCCGTACCCCTGAACCGGGTGTTGAGGGGCACGAGCACCGCGCCGGCCGACACCGCGCCCAGCGCGGAGACGATCCACTCGAGCGTGTTCGGCGCCCAGACGGCCACCCGGTCGCCCGGTTCCACGCCCGCGGCGACACAGGCGGCGGTCGCACGTTCGACGCGTTCGCCCAGCTCGGCGTAGCTCACCCGGTTACGGCCCTCGACCACCGCCTCCCGGTCGCCGTGGCGCTCCGCGGCGCTCCTCACCAGCCTCGGGATGGAGCCCCACTCCAGGTCGCCGCGCATAGCCCGAACCTCCCGCCCTCGACTGCGTCCCACTAGCTGACTACCCGTCAGATTAGCTGTACGCTCCCCCGCATGGCGACCCTCAAGGACGCGACCGCGATAGCCGGAATCGGGCAGACCGCCTTCGCGAAACACCTCCTCGAACCCGAGCGGACCCTGGCCTGCCGGGCCATCCTCGCCGCGCTCGACGACGCCGGAGTGAGCCCCGCCGAGGTCGACGCCTTCGCCTCCTACACCATGGAGGAGACCGACGAGGTCGAGATCGCCAAGGCGATCGGTGCGGGAGACGTCACCTTCTTCAGCAAGGCCGGATACGGCGGCGGCGGTTCCTGCGCGACCGTCGCCCACCTCGCCGCGGCCATCGCCACCGGGCAGGCCTCCGTCGGCGTCGCCTGGCGCTCCCGGAAGCGCGGCTCCGGACCCCGCCCCTGGAAGAACACCTCCGTACAACTGCCCACCCCCGGGCAGTGGACCCGGCCCTTCGGGCTGCTGCGGCCGGCGGACGAGATCGGCATGCTCACCCGGCGCTACATGCACGAGTACGGCGCCACCCGCGACCACTTGTTCAACGTCGCCCTCGCCTGCCGCAACCGCGCCAACCAGAACCCGGCCGCGATCATGTACGACCGGCCGCTGACCCGCGAGATGTACATGACGGCCCGCTGGATCAGCGAACCCCTGTGCCTCTTCGACAACTGCCTCGAGACGGACGGGGCGCTCGCCTGCGTCGTCGTCAGCGCCGAGCGCGCCCGCGACTGCCGCCACCGGCCCGTCTACATCCACTCCGTCGCCCAGGGTCTGCCCGCCCAGCACCACGGCATGGTCAACTACTGGAACGACGACCCGCTGACCGGGCCCGCCTGGACCGCGGCCCGGCAGCTGTGGAAGACCGCCGACCTCGGGCCGCAGGACGTCGATGTCGCCCAGGTATACGACGCGTTCACCCCCCTGATCCCGCTGTCACTGGAGGGATACGGCTTCTGCGAGCGCGGGGAGGGCGGGCCGTTCACCGAGGGAGGCGCCCTGGAGATCGGCGGTCGGCTGCCGCTCAACACCGGGGGCGGCGGGCTCAGCGAGGCGTACGTCCACGGCTTCAACCTGATCAACGAGGGCGTGAAGCAGTTGCGCGGTGCCTCCACGGCTCAGGTGCCGGACGCGTCGACGTGTCTGGTGACGGCGGGCGAGGGTGTCCCGACTTCGGCGTTGCTTCTGAGGAGCTGAACTGACAGATGACAGATTCTGATACCGGGTATCTGACACCCGTCATCGACGAGGACGGCGCTCCCTTCTGGGATTACGCCGCCCAAGGACAACTCCGCGTCCAAGCCTGCGCCTCCTGCGACGAGCTGCGCTTCCCTCCCCGCCCCTGCTGCCCACACTGCCAGTCCTTCGACAGCACCTGGCGGCGCATGAGCGGCCGGGGCCGGATCTGGTCGTATGTGCTTCCGCATCCGCCGCTGCTCCCCGGCTACGCCGAGCAGGCCCCCTACAACGCGGTCGTCGTCGAGCTCGCGGACGCCCCCCACATCCGGCTGGTCGGGAACGTCGTGGCCGCCGCGGACGCCCCGCTGAACTCGGTCGACCCGGCGCGGCTGCGCGTCGGGGCCCCGGTGCGGGTGACGTTCGCGGTGGCGGGCGGCGGGGTGGCCGTGCCGCGCTGGCTGCTGGAGCGGTGATGCCGGGGTCCGGCGTGCGGGTGGAGCGGGACGAGGAGTCAGGGGTCGCCGTCGTCACCCTCGACCGGCCCGGTCGGCACAACGCCGTGGACCTGGCCATGGCGGCGGAACTGTCCGGCGTCTGGCGCGGGTTCCGCTTCGACGACTCCGTGCGCGCGGTGGTGGTCACGGGCGCCGGCGGGAAGGCGTTCTGCACGGGCGTCGACCGGTCCGCCGTCGTGCCCCAGCCGGCGTCGCCGTACTCGGTGGACGATCCGCTGGTGCGGATCGGGCCGAAGGCGAACGACCTGTGGAAACCGGTGGTCGCCGCGGTGCGCGGGCTGGCGTGCGGCGGCGCGTTCTATCTGCTCGGTGAGGCGGAGTTCCTGATCGCCGCCGAGGACGCGGTGTTCTTCGACCCGCACACCACGTACGGCATGGTCAGCGCGTACGAGTCGGTGTACATGGCGATGCGCATGCCGTTCGGGGAGGTGGCCAGGACGGCGCTGATGGGCACGGCCGAGCGGCTGTCGGCCCGGCGGGCGTACGAGACCGGGCTGGTCAGCGAGCTGACCCCGCCCGGCGACGAGGTGCCGGCTGCGGTGCGCTGCGCGGAGGTGATCGCCTCGTACCCGACGGAGGCGGTGCAGGGAACGGTCCGTGCGGTGTGGTCGGCGAAGGAGGCGGTCCGCGCGCAGGCGTTGGCGCAGGCGCCGCAGCTGGTGTCGCTGGGGAATCTGCCGCCGGAGCGGCAGGCGGAGCTGTTCGCCGCGCGCCGGCCGGGGTTCCGGTTGCGCTGACGCCGCGGGATCACCGGTACGCCGGCGGCGTCGTGTCCAGGAACCGGTGGAGCGAGGCGGTCATGGCGGCGACGAAGGCGTCGCGGGTCGGTTCGTCGAGGAGGTCGAGGGAGAGGTAGGGATTGAGGTCCTCGAGTTCGACGAGGAGGAGGTCGCCCTCGCGGGTGCGGCAGGCGTCGACGCGCTGGATTCCGTGGTCGAGGGTGTTCCAGTCGATGAAGCGCCGGGCGAAGGCGAGGTCGGCGTCGGTGGGCTCGTAGCGTTCCAGGGCCCAGCGGCGTTCGGGGTCGGGGGCGTGGAGGGCGTACTGGAAGGTGTGGTCGACGTAGTAGAACGACACCTCGTAGCGGAAGTCGATGCGCGGCTGGACGAGGACGTCGCCGTGGTCGGGGCCGGTGGCCTCGGTGGACCGGATGGACGTGGCGAGTTCGTCGTGGGTCAGGAATCGCAGGCCGATGGAGTCGGCTCCGTCGCGGGGCTTGACCGCGTACTGGTCGGCCCGGGGCAGCAGGTGGAGGTCCTCGGGTCGGTCGACGGTGGGGATGACGGGGTGTCCGGCCCGGGTGAGGTCGAGCAGGTACTGCTTGCCGGCCATGTCGCCTCGGCCGGTGAGCGGGTTGTAGACGCGGGTGCCGTGGGCGGTGGCCCGGGCGCGGAAGGTGTCGTGGGCGTCGCGGTGGTGGAGTACGGGGCCGCTGTTGCGGACGACGACGGCGTCGAAGCCGTCCATGAGGGCGGCGGTGTCGAGTGGGTGGCAGAGGGCGAGGTCGAAGTCGGCGCGGAGTCGTGAGGTGAGGTGGATGTCCTCGTCGCAGTAGCGCCGTCCGCGTGCCGGGTAGGCGAGGTCGGTGACGTACAGGACGCTGGGGCGGGCGGGCACGGGCTTCTCCTCGGTGGGGCGGCCACCAATGTAGCGGCGGGGGGTGGTGGGGCGGTTGGGGCGTCCGGTGGTGAGTGCGGGGGCCCGGTCGGCCGTATGGAGGGTGAGGACCGTGTGCCGGCGTTGCCCGTGGCCGGGTCCGTCCCGGGCGGGGCGGGTGCGGGGCGGGGGTCGGTTCAGGGGTCGCGATCGGGGTACCACGGGCGTAGCGTCGTGCTGCGGAGAGGAGGCCGGCCATGGTCCGCAACGTCATCGGGTCGGTCCTGGCTCTCGCCGGAGCGGCGGCCGCCGTATGCAGCCCCTTCCGTGCCTGGTACGACGGCCGTCTCGGCATCGACTACCGGATCCAGGATCTGTTCGGCGGTATCACGGACGCGCAGACGGAGGTCGTGTCGTCGATCGTGCTGCCGTATGCGTTCGCCGCGCTGGTGACGTTGCTCGGTGTGGTGTTGCGGTCGCGGTTGCTGGTGGCGCTGGCGGGGCTTGTGGTGCTGGGGTTTACGGTCCTGTGGATGGTGCGCCAGGGTCAGGCGGCGGGCTATCTGTCGGTGGGTGGTGGGCTGCCTGGGCTGGGTGAGGGGGTCGCGGCGGCGCTGGGCGGCGGTCTTCTGCTGTTGCTGGCGGCGGTCGTGATGCGGGGGCGTGCGCCGAGGGTGGTGGCGTTCGAGGAGCCGGGCTACGACGGCCTGCCGGAGGATCCGGCCGGGTATCCGGGGGATCCGAGGGCGTATCCGGCCGGTTATCCGCCGGGGGATCCGGGGGCGTATCCGCCGGAGGTGGCGGGTCCGTACGCGTGGTCGCCTGAGCCGGACGACACGCAGCGGCTGCCGGCGTATCCGCCTCCTCCGCCGTACGGGTCGGGGCCGCGGCAGCCTCGGCGGGACCCGTACGGTGCTGGTCCGGCTCAGGATCCGTTCCGTGACGAGGGGCGGGGGCCGTAGTTCTCGCGGTCGTCCCGGCCGGGGCGCCGGGGCTCCCGGCCGGGGGGTCCGTCGAGGGTTACCGGGGTGCGGCGGTGCGGCCGGTGGCGGTTCCCTTGGCGGCGTCGAGGGCGTAGACGCAGCGGTCCTTGGAGCAGGCGTAGACGACGCCGTTGCGGGCGACGGGTGAGCCGGTGATCTCGCCGCCGGTGGCGAGTTTCCAGCGGAGTTGTCCGCCGGCCGCGTCGAGGGTGTAGAGCACGTGGTCGGCGGAGCCGAAGTGGATCCGGCCGTCGGCCACGGCGGGGCTGCCGGTGACCTCGCCGCCGGCGGCGAATCTCCATTTGGGGGTGCCGGTGACGGCGTCGAGGGTGTAGAGGGCGCTGCCGCTGCCGACGTGGATGCTGCCGTCGGCGACGAGGACGGGTTCGATGGACTGGCGGGCCTCGGTGGCGATGCGCCAGCGGTCCTTTCCGGTGGTGGCGTCGAGGGCGTAGACGGTGCCGAGGTAGTCGGCGAGGTAGATGCCGCCGCCGGTGACGGCGGGGCCTGGGGCGAAGGCGGGTGGGGAGAGGAAGACCGCCGGGGCTTCGAAGTGCCAGCGCACGTGGCCGGTGATGGTGTCGACGCAGAGGACGCGGGTGCCGGCGGCGAGGTAGGTGCAGCCGTCGGGGGCCTGGGTGACGCGTACGGGTGCGCCGCCGCAGGAGGCGGCGTCGCCGACGGGGTAGGACCAGCGTTCGGTGCCGGTGCGGGCGTCGAGGGCCTGGAGGCGGGCGTTGCGCCACACGTAGACGGTGTCGTCGCGGAGCGCGGGTCCGGCTTCGGGGGTTTCGAAGTCGCTCTGGGCTCCGGTGATCTCCCAGAGTTTTTCGCCGTTGGAGGCTTCCCGGCCCTGGACGCCGCCGCCGCGGGTGGCGGTGACGACGGTGCCGCGGGCGGCTTCGAGGGAGTAGACCCAGGCGTCGGTCTGGGTGCGCCAGCGTTCGCTGCCGTCGTTGGCGTCGAGGGCGTAGAGGGTGGGTCCGTCGGAGGCGTGGATGCGTCCGCCGTGGACGGTCATGGCCCAGGCGACGTCGCGGGTCTTGAACTGGCGGCGGCCGCTGGCGACGTCGAGGGCGTGGACCTCGAAGGAGGTGACGTAGAGGAGGTCGCCGTCGACGACGGGGGTGCCCCAGACGTCGTTGGACATGCGGAAGCGCCAGGGGCGCCAGCGTGCGGGGCCGGTGTCCGGGGGTGTGGTGGGTGCGGGTACGGGCGGGGCGGCGGTCATGGCGTTGGTGGCGGCTTCTCCGCCGGGCGGGCGGATCCAGCCGGTGGCGGGGCCGGCGTCGACGGCGACGGCTCGGGCGTCGGCCGCGGCGCGGGGGCCGGGGCCGATGGGGACCTTGGCGCCGGGCAGCTGGACGGGTCCGTGGTCGGGGCCGGGCGGGGCGTGCTGGGGGCGTACGGGCGCGGTGTTGCGGGGGTCGGGTCCGCCGGTGTGCCGGGCGGGGGCGTGTTCGGGCCTGGGGGGTACGGGGGGTGTGTGGGGGCGGGGCCGGGCTGCGGGGCCGCCGGCGCCGGGCAGCCGTCCGCCGCGGCGGTCCTCGATGAGGGAGACGGCGCGCCCGGGCAGCCAGGCGGAGGCGGTGCCGCTGTCGTCGCCGCCGGAGGAGAAGAGGTGGGGTGCGAGTTGTGCCTGGAGGTCCTCGGGGCTGGGCCGGAGGGTGGCGTCCATCTGCATGCAGGATTCGATGAGGGGGCGCAGTTCGTCGGGGAGCCCGGCGAGGTCGGGGCCTTCGCGCAGGAGCATGAAGACGGTCTCGACGGGGTTGGCGCCGTGGAAGGGCGCGTGTCCGGTGGCGGCGAAGACGAGGGTGGAGCCGAGGGAGAAGACGTCGCTGGCGCCGGTGACGCTGCGGGAGTCGCGGGCCTGTTCGGGCGACATGTAGGCGGGGGTGCCGACGGCGACGTTGGTCATGGTGAGGCGGGTGTTGGAGACGCCTGACGCGATGCCGAAGTCGATCACGCGGGGGCCGTCCTCGACGACGAGGACGTTGGACGGCTTGAGGTCGCGGTGGACCAGGCCCGCGCCGTGGATGGACTGGAGGGCCTCGGCGATTCCGGCCGCCAGCCAGCGGACCGCCTGGGCGGGCAGGGGCCCGCACTCGTTCACTATTTCCTCGAGGGAGGGGGCGGGGACGTAGGCGGTGGCGAGCCAGGGCACGGCGGCGCGCGGGTCGGCGTCCACGACGGCCGCGGTGTAGAAGCCGGAGACCGCTCGTGCCGCTTCGACCTCGCGTGTGAAGCGGACGCGGAACAACTGGTCCTCGGCGAGCTCCGTGCGCACCGTTTTGATCGCCACGCGCCGGCCGGACGCCGACCGTGCGAGATAGACCAGCCCCATGCCGCCGGCGCCGAGCCGTCCCAGCACCTCGAAGGGGCCGATCCGCCTCGGGTCGTGCTGCGTCAGCTGCTCCACTTCGCTTGCCACCTCCCCGTAGGGGCCATGTAGGTACGGCCCCGTCGCCACCTGATTGTTCCTGCCGGAGGGCACGGTTGCGAACCCGGGGCGGTATCGGGGTGTCTCGGGCTATTTTGCCGGGCTGCCGGGGGGTTGGTGGGCGGGTTCGGTGGGTTCGGCGGCTTCAGTCGGCGGGCCGGTCCGGGGTGTCGGGCCGCTGTTCGGATGTGGGCTCGTCCGCGCGTTCGGTTCGAGGTCCGGCCCGGTTGTTTCCGGGCGGTTCCGCGTCGGGCCCGGCCGGCTTCTCGGGCTGCCGTTCGGACTTCCGGTCGGACTCTTGTTCGGGCTCTTGTTCGAGCGCGTTCCCGGATGCGGGTCCGAGGGGCGCCCCGGGCCCGGGCTCCGCCAGTACGGCGAAGGCGGCTCCCTGGTCGTCGGTGAGGACGGCCATACGTCCGTAGGGGATGTCGAAGGGCGGCGCGGTGACGCGGGCGCCGAGCCGGGTGGCGTGTTCGACGGTGGCGTCGGTGTCGCCGACGGTGAAGTAGACGAGGAAGTGGCCGGGCATCTCCGCGGGGAACGCGTCGGTGATGACGCTGCGGGCCCCGACGGCGGTGTCCTCACCGGGTTCGGTCCCGGCGGGCGACCACATCAGGTAGTCGACGGTGTCGTCGGGCAGCGGGGTGCCCTGGAAGCCGAATACTTCCTGGTAGAAGGGGTCGACGGCGTCCTTGTCGCGGGTGTAGACCTCGGTCCAGCAGAACGAGCCGGGCTCGCCCCGGAGGGCGAAGCCGTCGCGTTCGCCCTTCTGCCAGAGGCCGAACACGGCGCCCGCGGGGTCGGCGGCGAGGACGACGGTGCCGAGGCCGTCGACGGGCGTGGGGGCGGTGATCACCTGACCGCCGGCGTCCCTGATCCTCCGGGCGGTCGCGGCGGCGTCGCCGGTGGCGAAGTAGACGCCCCAGGTGGTGGGCATGCGGCCGTCGCTCTTGGAGGCGAGGGCCGCGACGGGTTTCCCGTCGAGGAGGGCGTCGGTGTAGTGCGGGTAGGGGCCGTGATCAGCGCTTTTCCCGCCGTACGTCCAGCCGAACAGTTCGCCGTAGAAGCGCTTGCCCGCTTCGAGGTCGGGCAGCTGGGCGTCCACCCAGCAGGGGGTGCCCTCGGTGAATGCGGCCATGGTCCGGCCCCTTCCTCGGCGCGGGTTCCGCGGGGGCGGGTTCCTGGTGCGGATTCCACGGCGCAGAGCCCTCGACACAGGGTGTGATGTCAGTCACAGTCAATCGGACTGCGGCATGCGCCGCACGCAGAGGGGCCCGTTCGTTGAGTTGTCCACCGAAATTATCCACAGGCTGTTGATAACACTGTTGGCCCACCCGGGGGACGGTGCGGGAGCACCCCATTTGCACTCGGCCGAATCGCGCGCCGATCACCCCTCGGTAAGCTGACGGCATGACAGGACAAGTACGCACCGTCGACGGCCGGGTCGCCGGCCGTCGCGGACAGGCGACGCGGCAGAAGCTGCTCGACTGTCTCAGCGAGATGCTCAGCTCCTCGCCGTACCGGGACGTCAAGGTCATCGATGTGGCCCGGAAAGCGGGGACCTCACCCGCGACCTTCTACCAGTACTTCCCCGACGTCGAGGGCGCGGTCCTCGAACTCGCGGAGGAAATGGCCACGGAGGGCGCCGCGTTGACGGACCTGGTCGCGGGCCGGTCCTGGGTCGGCAAGGCGGGCTGGCAGACCGCGGAGCAACTCGTCGAGGGATTCCTCGACTTCTGGCGCAGGCACGACGCGATCCTCCGCGTGGTGGACCTCGGCGCGGCCGAGGGCGACAAACGTTTCTACAAGCTCCGCATGAAGATCCTGAACTCGGTCACCAACTCCCTCGCGGACGCGGTGAAGGAGCTCCAGTCCAAGGGCAAGGTCGACAAGGACGTCAGCCCGATGGCGGTGTCGGGTTCGCTGGTGGCGATGCTGGCCTCGGTGGCCTCGCACCAGAAGGGCTTCCAGACGTGGGGCGTCAAGCAGGCCGAACTGAGGCCGAACCTGGCGCTGTTGGTGCACCTGGGTATCACGGGCAGGAAGCCGACGAAGTAGCGGGCGGGCCGCGATGACGGGTGCGCTCGCGCCAAGTCCTGTCACAGGCACGCCCGTTCACCTCCGGCCACGTCGGCCGTCGGCAGCGGCGGCTCGTCGCCGTCATGACCGCGCCCGCGGCGGCCCGCGCTCCACCGGCACGCCCTCTCGCCGTCGCACCTTCCGCCTCCCGCGCGTACACCCTGACCGGTCCGCACGCGGGGCCGCGGACCGGCCGAGCACGCCCCCGCCGACCACTGCGGAGGCCCGCACCGGCGGGGGACGCGCCTCCGCCGACCCGCACGAACCCCTTCACGGGACCACGCCCCTCCCCCGGCACGCCCGCACGAACCCCTTACGGGCCCACGCCCCTGCCCCGGCACGTCCCGGCAGGTCCGTCGTGGCCGCTCCGCACGGTCGGGCACGCCCGCGCGGCCCCGCGGCGTCAGTCGTCCGCCTCGGTGTTCCGCCGCGTCAGCCGGAAGAGCCGGATCTCCCTGTCGATCCTCGCCTGGTACGTCGCGTACGGGGGCCAGAACGCGAGCGCCGCGCCCCAGGCCGCCGCGCGTTCCTCGCCGGTCAGCAATTCCGCCCGGACCGGCACGTCCCCACCCCGCCAGCTGATCTCCGCCTCGGGGTGCGCGAGCAGATTGCCCGTCCACGCCGGGTGACCCGGCCGGCCGAAGTTGGAGCCGACGAGGATCCAGCCGCCGGTCGCCTCCTCGGGCATGCACGCGAGCGGCGTCCGGCGCGGGAGCCCGGTCCTCGCGCCGCGCGCGGTCAGCACGAGCCCGGGCAGCATCCGCGCGCTGGGCAGCACCTTGCCCCGGGTGATCCGGTGGACGGCCCGGTCCAGGGCGGGGATGACGTGCGGGGCGAGCCGTGTGAAGGCACGGGTCGAGGAGATCTTCCGGACCATGCGGATTCCGGTGCGCATCAGACGCCCGCCGCCTCTCGCGCGCCCGGTCCCGCCCCGGTCCCGTCCCGGGACCCGTGGGCGAGCGCCGCCGTCGCGGCTGCGGGGGCGGCGGCTGCCGGGGCGAGCAGGCCCGCCGTCTCCGCCGCCCGTGCGCGCAGCCGGTGGACGGGCCCGAAGAGCAGTTCGTCGGAGGCGGCCCGCTTGAAGTACCGGTGGGCCACGTGCTCCCAGGTGAAGCCGATGCCTCCGTGCAGCTGGATCGCCTCGCCGGTGACGGTCCGGAGCGCCTCCAGGCACTGGGCGAGGGCGAGCGTGCTCTCGCCGGGGTCCCAGGCGGCGTAGTACGCGGCGGACCTGGCCGCCTGGACGCGTACGTACAGGTCGGCCAGGCGGTGTTTGACGGCCTGGAAGGAGCCGACGGCCCGGCCGAACTGCTGCCGGTCCTTCACGTGCTCCACGGTGCGGGCCAGTGCGGCCGCGGCCGCGCCGACGGCCTCCGCCGCGAGCAGCGTCGCGGCGGTGCGGCCGGTGGCGGCGAGCGCGGCGGGCACGTCCGCGCCGGGGTCGTCGCCGAGCAGTTCGGCCGGTGTGTCGCGGAGTTGGACGCGGGCCTGCGGCCGAGTCTCGTCGAGCGCGGTCCACCGGGCGCGGCGCAGGCCGTCGGCGTCCCGGGCGCGTACGAGGAAGAGGAGGGTGCGGCCTCGGATGAAGCCGCCGGTGCGCGCGGCGACGAGGAGGAGTCCGGCGCTGTGCCCGTCGAGGACCTGTTCGGCCTCCCCGTAGAGCCGCCAGCCGCCGTGGCTCTCGGGCCGGGCCTGGATGCCGCCGGCGCGGCCGCCGCCGGCCCAGGTGCCGTGCGCGTCGCCGCCGGTGAGGGCGAGGGCGGTGGCGAGGGCGGTGCCGGGTACGCAGAGGGCGGCGGTGAGCGAGCCGCCGGCGATTCCGGGCAGGAGCTCGGCGCGCTGCCGTTCGGTGCCGAGTGCGGCGATCAGTGGGGCGGCGAGTCCGGAGGTGGCGAACAGCGGCAGCGGTACGAGTGCCCGGCCGGTCTCCTCGGAGGCGAGGGCGAGCTCCGTGATGCCGCAGCCGGCGCCGCCGTACCTCTCGTCGAGGGCGAGTCCGGGCAGTCCGAGTCCGTCGGCGAGCCGTGCCCACAGGTCGGGGTCGTAACCGGGCCCGGCGGTGGGGGCGGTGGCGTCGCGTCGGGGCGGTCCCGGCGGGCCGCCTTCGAAGAGGGCGGCGCGCAGGGTACGGCGGATCTCGCACTGCTCCGGGGTGAACGCGGCGTCCATCGGTGCTCCCCTCGTCTTCTGACGGGCCGTCATGTTAGAGGTGGTGACGGCAGAAGCCCAGAGCGGGGGCGGGCGGGGACCGCGGGCGCCGAGGGCCGTACCGCCGCACATATACCTGATGTACCGTCAGATTCATGCCATGCAGTCAGCGCCACCCCCGCAAGGTCGCCGTCGTCGGCATATCCCTCTCGGACTGCGGCCGCGTCGACGGCACCACCCCGTACGCACTGCACGCCCAGGCCGCCCGGCGCGCCCTCGCCGACTCGGGGCTCGGCCGCGACGTCGTCGACGGCCTGGCCTCGGCCGGTCTGGGCACCCTCGCCCCGGCCGAGGTCGCCGACTACCTGGGACTCGGGCCGCGCTGGGTGGACTCCACCTCCGTCGGCGGCGCCACCTGGGAGGTCATGGCCGCGCACGCCGCGGACGCCATCGCCGCGGGCCACGCGAACGCGGTGCTCCTCGTCTACGGTTCGACGGCCCGCGCCGACGTCCGCGCGGGCCGGCGCACCTCCAACCTCTCCTTCGGCGCCCGCGGGCCGCTGCAGTTCGAGGTGCCGTACGGGCACACGTTGATCGCCAAGTACGCCATGGCCGCCCGCCGCCACATGCACCAGTACGGGACGACGGCGGAGCAGCTGGCCGAAGTCGCCGTCCAGGCGCGGGCGAACGCCTCCCGCAACCCGGAGGCGATGTTCCGCGACCCGATCACCGTGGACGACGTGCTGTCCGGGCCCGTCATCGCCGACCCGTTCACCAAGCTGCACTGCTGCGTCCGCAGCGACGGCGGCTGCGCGGTGCTGCTCGTGGCGGAGGAGTACGTCCCGGACACCGCGAAGGAGCCGGTGTGGGTCCTCGGCAGCGGCGAGCACGTGTCCCACACGACGATGTCGGAGTGGGACGACTTCACGGTCTCACCGGCCGCGGTGAGCGGGCGGCTGGCGTTCGAGCGGGCGGGCGTACGACCGGAGGACGTCGACATCGCCGAAATCTACGACGCCTTCACCTACATGACGCTCGTGACGCTGGAGGACCTGGGTTTCTGCGCGAAGGGAGAGGGCGGGGCGTTCGTGGAGAAGGGCCGGCTGCGGCTGGACGGGGAGCTGCCCGTGAACACCGACGGTGGTGGCCTCTCCGCCTGCCATCCGGGCATGCGCGGCCTGTTCCTGATGGTCGAAGCGGTGCGCCAACTGCGCGGGGAGGCGGGCGGGCACCAGGTGCGGCGGGCCGACGGCAGAGTTCCGGAACTGGCCGTGGCCTCGGGTACGGGCGGCTGGTTCTGCTCGTCGGGGACGGTGGTACTGGGCCGTTGAACGACACGGGCGGGCACGGGGGCGGCCCGGGGCCACGAACCGGTCCCCGGTGCCCGGCCCCGGTTCCCCCGCGCGTCCGGGGCCTGGCCCGGGCGGCGTTTGCGGCACAGTGGGACGAGGACGGGAGGGCGACGCCTTCCCGCAGACCGTTCACGAGCCCGTGAGGAGATTCCGGTGGCCCTCAGTCGCGAAGAGCGTGAGCAGTTCCTGGCGGAGCCCCATGTCGCGGCGATCGCGATCGACTCCGGCGAGGAGGGCCGGGCGCCGCTGAGCGTGCCGATCTGGTACCAGTACGAACCCGGCGGGGACGTCTGGATCCTGACCGGGCGCGATTCGCGCAAGCACCGGCTGATCGGCGCGGCGGGGCGGTTCTCGCTGATGGTCGACCGGCTGCAGCCCACGGTCCGCTACGTCCAGGTCGAGGGGCCCGTCACCTCGACGGAACCCGGCACCGAGGCGGCGCTGCGGGAGCTCGCCACCCGCTACCTGCCGCCGGACAAGGTCGACGGGTACGTCGAGTTCGCGCTGAAGGAGCACGGCGAAACGGTCGTGCTGCGGATGCGGCCGCAGCGGTGGCTGTCGTCCGACCTGGGCCAGGTGTGATGATCGGGGCATGACGCACGATCCCGGCGGCGACGGCACCGCCCGAGAGTTCCGTGAGCTGCTCAGGTCGCTGAAGGTCTGGGACACGGACCTGCCCTCCTTCGACCCGGACGGCGCCCCGGCGGAGCCGCTGCCGCTGTTCCACCGCTGGTTCGTGGAGGCCGCGGCCGCCGGCCAGCCCGAACCGCACACCATGACCCTCGCCACCGTGGACGAGGACTGCCGGCCCGACCTGCGGACGCTCATGCTCCACGGCGCGGACGCCCACGGGTGGCACTTCGCCACCCACGCGACCAGCGCCAAGGGCCGCCAGCTCGCGGCCCGCCCGGGGGCCGCGCTCGGCTTCTACTGGCCCGTGCACGGCCGGCAGGTACGCGTCCGCGGCCGGGTCGTGTCGGGCACCCCGGAGGAGGCGTACGCCGATCTGCACGCCCGGTCGACCGGGGCGCTGGCGGCGGCGCTCGTCGGCCGGCAGAGCGAGGTCCTCGGCTCGCAGGAGGAGTTGCGGCGGGCGAGCGCGGCCGCGTGGGAGCGTGCCGAGACCGATCCGGAGGCGGCGGCGGAGACCTGGACGGTGTACGTGCTCGTCCCGTCCGAGGTCGAGTTCTTCCAGGGGGACGCGCGACGCCGGCACGTCCGGCTGCGCTACCGGCGAGAGGACGACGCGGACGCGTGGGTCCGGGAAATGCTCTGGCCTTAGAGGGGGCGGGCCACGAGACGGACAGGGGGCCGTGAGGGCTGCGTCCTGACTCCGGCGGCTTCGCCCTGCCTCCGCGCCGCCTCCCCTCCGGCTCCCCGGAGACGCCGTCAGTCCCCGCCCACCGGAAGGACGTTCGTCCGAACGCCTACGGACCCCCGACGGGAAATCGGCCGCTTCCGTTCTCAGCCGGGGGGACCATTCGCCGTGGCGCGCCCTCCTCCTGCGGTCGGACCGACCTCGGGCCCGGCGAGGGATTCGCCCAACTGCGTCCTGCGAAAGGGTGGATGACGTTCGACCACCCCCCTCACAAGGACCGCATCATTGTGCGAAGCAGACGAATAGCCCCCCTTCTGGCCGTCAGCGCCGTCGCGTCCCTCGTCCCCGCGCTCACCCCCGCCGTCGCCTCGGCGGCCGTCCCGGCGCGCAAGGCCCCTGCCGCGGCGGACCCCTTGAAGCAGTACACGCAGCAGAAGCCGCGCTGGAAGCGCTGTGACGCGCAGAACCCGGCGGGCTTCCAGTGCGCGACGGTCAAGGTGCCGCTCGACTACGGCCGTCCCGGCGGCAAGAAGATCGAGATCGCGGTGTCGCGGATGAAGGCCACCAGCGCCAAGGAGCGGCGCGGAGTGCTGCTGCTCAACCCCGGCGGCCCCGGCGGCGAGGGCCTGAGCATGCCGCTGTTCCTGTCGGGCGAACTGCCCGCGTCCGTGAAGAGGCAGTACGACCTCATCGGGTTCGACCCGCGGGGTGTCGGCCAGAGCTCCCCCGTGAGCTGCGGGCTGAACGACGACGAACGCAACTGGGAGCGCCCGTACAAGGCCGCCACGTTCGCCAAGGACGTGAAGTGGGCCCGTACGGTGGCCGAGAAGTGCCGGGCGAAGGGCGGTGACGCGCTGCTCCGGTTCACCACCCGCAACACCGCGCGCGACATGGACGTCATCCGCGCCGTGCTGGGCGAGAAGAAGATCTCCTACCTGGGGTACTCCTACGGCACCTACCTCGGCGCCGTCTACACGCAGATGTTCCCCAAGCGGGCCGACCGGTTCGTGCTGGACAGCGCCGTCGACCCGCAGCGGATCTGGCGGGGCATGATCCAGGTGTGGGCGGAGGGCACCGAGCCCGCTTTCACGCACTGGAGCGAGTGGACGGCCAAGCGGCACGCCACGTACAGGCTCGGGAACACCCCGGCGAAGGTCCGCAAGACCTTCTGGGGCCTCGTCGCCCAGGCCGACCGCAAGCCCATCGACCTGGACGGGACGCCCGTCACCGGCGACGAGATCCGCTCCGGACGGGCGATGTTCTTCGACGTGGCCGGCGCCGCGCAGACGGTCGCCGACCTGAAGAAGGCCGCCGCGGGCAGGAAGCCAGCGCCGTCCCGCGAGCGCAGCTCCTCGCCGAGCCCCGTCCCGCCGTCGTTCGCCCGGGCCGTGCCCTCGGACAACACGGACGCGAGCTTCTGGGCCGTGGTGTGCGCCGACACCCGCTCCTGGCCGCGCGACCCCGAGCAGTACCGCCGTGACGCGATCCGCGACAAGGCCAGGTACCCGCTGTACGGGGACTTCGCGTCCACCATCAAGCCGTGCGCGTTCTGGAAGAACGGCCCCGAGCAGGCCACCAGGATCGACAACAGGGTCGGCGCGCTCGTCCTGCAGAACGAGTGGGACTCCCAGACGCCGCTGACCAGCGGTCAGGGCCTGCGCCGGGCCATGAAGGGCTCCCGCATGGTCACCGTACTCGGCGGCGTGGGCCACGGCATCTACGGCTCCAAGTCCTGCGCGGACAAGACGGCCACCGCCTATCTGACGACGGGCAGGCTCCCGGCGAAGGACCTGACCTGCCGGACCCCGGCCGGCCAGCGCAAGGACCGGCTGCGGCTTCCGCTGCCGACACCTCCGGGAGTCCCGGGGCTGCAGGGGACGCGCGACCGCTTCTGACCCGGCGGGGGTGAGTGGAGTGAGTGGACGTGGGGCTCCCGCCGGGCGGGGCCCCACGTCGCAGGTCGGGCGTCCGCGGGAGTGCTCGCCGTCGCCCTCGGCGACACGCCGCCCTTGCCCCGCGCATCACCCTGGTTCGGCTACTCCCCGCTCGACCCGGCCCACCTGGCGGGCAGCGACGGGAGCGTGTCCGTCGGGATGGAGGCGGGGGTGTGCGTGCGGTCGTGGGTGCCCCGGGCGGGGGCCGCTCGCGGCGCATCCCGGCCCGGGGCAAGGGGGTGAGCGTCAGCCGAAGCAGCCCGGGACGGGGTTGGTGCTGCCGTCGCAGTTGGTCGGCACGTTGTCCACGATGGTGTTGGTGCCGTAGGTGTTGACGGTTCCGTTGTTGTCGATACCGCCGGGTGCGGTGTCGGAGGTGTTATCGATGATCTTGCTGTCGGTCAGGTTCAGGACCTCGCCCGTCTCGATGTAGATGCCGCCACCGGTAGCACCGTCGGTCGGGGCCTGGTTACCGCTGACCACCGTGCGCCGGAGGGCGAGATCGCCGTCCTGGTAGATGCCGCCGCCTTCGCCTTCGAAGGTGGTGTTGCCACGGAACCGGCTGTCCGAGATCACCGTGTGGGAGTCGTTGTCGGCGTAGAGGCCGCCACCGAAGTCGCTGGTGTTGCGGGCGACGGTGCTCCTGCGGACGTACAGGGTCCCGTTGAGGTCGGTGAAGAAGGCGCCGCCACCGCCTTCGGCGTAGTTGTAGAGGAAGGCACTGCTGTCGATATCCGTCGGCCCACCCTCGGCGACGTGGACGGCGCCGCCGGAGCCGGTGGTGCCGCTGGCGGTGTTGCTCTTGAACAGGCTCTTGCCGATGGTCGTGGAGCCGGCGCTGTAGATGGCGCCGCCGTCATCGCCGGCGGTGTTGCGGGTGAATTCCGTTTTGGCGATTTCGAGTTTGCCGTTGTCGTTGTAGACGGCGCCGCCGTCGCCTTCCGCGGGGTTGCCTTCGGCGGGGGTGGCGCTGACGGCGTTGTTGCGGGTGAAGGTGCTGCGGTGGATACGGGTGATGCCCTGGTTGTAG
Organism: Streptomyces sp. WMMC940; assembly: GCF_027460265.1. Lineage (NCBI taxonomy): Bacteria > Bacillati > Actinomycetota > Actinomycetes > Kitasatosporales > Streptomycetaceae > Streptomyces > Streptomyces sp. WMMC940. The sequence continues at coordinate 4,278,819 of NZ_JAPZBC010000001.1, read as the reverse complement.
ATGGCGCCGCCGAAACCGTCCAATGTGGTAGTGCCGGTGGCAACGCCCTTGGCGGTGTTGTTCTCGAAGGTGACGCAGTCGAGGTCGAGACGGCCCGCGGCGTTGACGTAGGCGCCGCCGCCGTAGGTGTCAGTGCCGGCGGTCTTGCCGCGAGCGACGGTGAGATGGCGCAGTTTCAGGTCGCCGCCGGTGCCGACGTTGAAGATGCGGAACTGGTCGGCGTTGGCGGCCCGCGCGATGGTGGCGCCGTTGCCGTCGATGGTGATGGGCTGGATGACGACGGGCAGGCCGTTGCCGTCTTCGTTGGCGGTGAGGGTGTAGGTGCAGTGAGAGGCGAGACTGAGGTGGCCGCCGCCCTGCTGGTTGGCAACCGTGATCGCGGCGATCAGCGCGTTGGGACTGCACGCAACCGGTACGGCAGGGCCGTCGCCCTTGCCTGAACGCCCCGGGGCATGGCCCTCGCCCTCACCCCGGCCTTGGTCGTTCTTCGCCTGCCCGTCCCCGCCCCCGTCTCCCTTGGTCCCGCTCTCATCCCCCCTGGCGTGACCTTCCCCGCTCTTGCCGCTCACGGTCCGGCCCGTGCCGGCCTCGCCGCTCCAGCCCTGGCCCTGGCTCTGTTCCAGGCCATCCCGGGGCCCACCGGTGTCGGCGGAGCGGGGCCGGCCGGGGTCGCCTGTGTATTCGACCCAGTGCTCCCCGTCCTCGTCCTCGACCGCGCCGCCTCCCTTGCCGGACACGCCCGCCGGATGTGCGGACGCCTGCACATCGACGGCCGTGGCACGGGCGCCTCGATCGGTTCCGGCCGGTGTGGCGGCGGTGGCGGGAAGCAGGGTCGCGGTGGTGGCGGCGGTGGCCAGCCCGGCGGCCGCGATGACGGTCAGTGCCCAGTGCCTGCTGAGCCCGGCGGTCCGTACGGCGGCGGGCTGCGCAGCCGCACCTGAGTCCGGGTGGGGGGTTGGTTCCTGCGGTCGAGGCATGTCGACTCCTTCGGCCGGTGGGCCGTGTGATGGCTGGTCAGGTGCGATCCCCCCTTCGAGTCGCAGCACACATCAAACCATCGTATAAGCGACAAAATCGAGTACTTAGGGAGTGGAGTCGCCGCACTACGCCATACGGGTTCACGCCCACACGCCGGCAACGGTCAGCGGTGATCAGATGGTCCGCCGGGACTGCTGCTGGTCGCCGAGGAGCCCCGTTGCCCGCATCCCGGTTCGCCCTGTCACCCGGACTGTCGCTTCGACTCGACATCACCTTCGACGACCGACTCACCGCCGGACGCCGCCGGGCATGAACCGACCGAGTACGACCGTTCGCTACGCAGCCCCGCTCTCGGCGAGGGTATGCGCGACGAGGGCGTTGGCGTGGCCGTGGCCCAGACCGTGCTCGGTCTTGAGCCAGGAGACGAGTTCCATGTGCTTGGTCAGCGGGGACGAGCGGATGAGCTCCTTCCATTGCGCCACCGGGCGGCCGTACTTCTTCTCGATCGAGGGGAAGTAGCTGGCGGGGCCCTTCACGGCGCTGCTGCTCTGCGTGGTCATGGCGGCGGTCTCCTGTCGTCCGTGCGCGTCCTACGTGGGTGCCAACACCGTTGGTATGCGGTGCTGTTGCGGGTATGACCGACGGGGCGCGCCGAAGTGACCGGTCGACCTGTGAGACCTGCATCACATTCGCGGCGGGCGCGACGGGCCCGGGGACTCGGACAGCAGGACGTCCAGGACGTCGGCAACAGCGCCGCGTGGTCGGAGGGGCAGAGGCCGCCAACGGCCCGAAGCCCGCACGCCGGACGGAGCGCACATGCCCGAGCCCGCCCGGTCCGGGCGGGCCGACGTGGATGGAGCCGACGCGGGCGCTCTGCCGAACTACCGTGCCGCGGGCGGGGCGGCGGTCGTGGAGACGAACGCGGCCCAGGCGCCCGGGGCCACGTCGAGCACGGGGCCGCCGGGCACCTTGGAGTCGCGGACGTGGACGGTGTGGGGACAGGCGGCGACCTCGACGCACTCGCCGCCCTCGTTGTTGCTGTAGCTGGAGGTGCGCCAGTCGTAGGCGATCTCGATGCAGCTTCCGCCCTCGTTGGTGCTGTAGCTGCTCTTGAACCAGACCAGGCCCGGGGTCATAGCTTCGCCGCCATTCTCTCGATCAGGTCTACGGAATCCCAGGGGGTGAGGGCCTGGGCACGCAGTACGCCGAAGAGATCGATGAGCCTGTTCACCTCTTCGGGCTTCGAGATCAAGGTATCTCCGCCATGTCCCTCGGCCAACCCCAGATTCCGACCCTCCAGGGTGCTCAGGAGCTGCAACGGGCCGTGCAGGCCCGCGTGTACGGACCGCTGGGTCGGCATCACCTGGACCGTGAGGTGGTTTCTGGCACGGACCGACTCAATGAGGTGTCGCAGCTGTTCCTTGAGGACCGCCTCACCGCCGATCGGCCGGAGGAACGCCGACTCCTCGACCACGTAACTGATCGTCGGCCTTGGCTTGCGATCCAGCATGGCTTGCAACTCCAGCCGTGCCTCGACGTATCGGTCGGTCTCCTCCGGCTCGTACGTCGGCACTCGGACTTCGTACAGCGCCCGCGCGTACGCGGGAGTTTGCAGCAGGCCGGGGACCACCATGGTTTCGTACGCGCTGAAGCTCGCCGCATCGACCACAGTCCGCACCCAGCTCAGGAACTTCGGCGAGTACTTCTCCTCCTCCATCATCGCCACGCACGACGCCAGCACCCCCTTCGCCCCGAGTGCCGCGTCCGCCTCCACCAGGAACGCCGTCGTCGGGATCCGCTCGGCCCGCTCGTACGCGCCCAGCAGCGACTCCGACATCAGCAATCGCTCCGCCAGGTCCCGCTGCGTCATGTCCGCGAGGCCCCGGAACAGCTTGACCAGTTCGCCCACGTGCCTGCGCGCGGGCGAAGGCTCCCTGCCCGATCCCGCCGATCCCACAGCTCCCACCGCCCTTCCCACATCAGCCCGATGTGGACCGTGTCCCTCTGGTCACGCTACGCAACCGAGGCGATCCTCGGGGGCATGACCAGCGAGAAACTGCCCGATTGGGTCCCGGCGTCCGGTGTGCGGCTACGACTCGCGGGGGTCCACTTCGACGCCGTACGCGTCCGCGGGGTCCGCGGCGAGGCGGTGCTGCACCACCTCGTACGGGCCACCGGTGGGCATCCCGGGCCCGTCGTACGGGAGATGTGGCGCGGGAGGTGGACGTACTTCCTCATCCCTCCCGGCAGCAGCAAGGAGCATCCCTGGCCGCCCGGCGCCGCCTGCTTCGGCCCGTGCGCCCGGGACCAGTACGTCGGCGTCCCGGCCGCAGACGGCAACACGTATCCGCTGTCATGGCGCTCGGGGCCGCCTGCCGTGGGCGAGTTCGTGGACCCGGAGCTGCTGTTCGCCGTGGTCACCGCGCAGCTGTGCCTGTCGCCGGAGGGCTGAGGAGGGGGATCATGGCCGGAATGACGGGGTGGAGAGAAGAGTTCGCCGGGTTGATGGAACGCGCCGGGCTGGAGATCGTGGGCGACCGGCCAGGGGACGAGGGCGTCCTGCCGCCGCGGACCGCTTGGCGGCCGGTCGCCGCGATGGGCACGGAACCGGCCCTGGTGAACCCGACGATCCCCGTCCCCGTCATGCGCCGGATGGCGGAGCCGGCCGGCTGAGCTACGGCACCGGCCGGAACACCGGCACCACCACTCCCCCGCCCTCCTCCCGGAAGGCCACCTCCAGCTCCATCCCGATCCGCAGGTCCGCCTCCGCGCACTCGACGATCTCGGTCATCATCCGCGGGCCCTCCGCGAGATCGACGACGGCGGCGGTGTAGGGCGTGCGGGCGTCGAAGGGCGGCAGGTCGTTGCGGTGCACGACGGACCAGGTGTAGAGCGTCGCCCGGCCGCTCACCGGCTCCCAGGCGACGTCGTCGCTCCAGCAGTGCGGGCAGAACTCGCGCGGATAGTGGTGGGCGCGGCCGCACGCGCCGCAGCGGCGGACCAGCAGCCGGCCCTCGGCCGCGGCGTCCCACCAGGGGCGGGTGAAGTCGTCGACGTCCGGGGTCGCCGCGGTCCTGTGTGGGAGGGAGACGGTCCGGTCAGCCGAAGACCCGGTCCGGGCGGGAGCCGTCACGGTCCGGGCCGCGGGGGAAGCGGTTCGGCCCGGGGCCGAGGCCTGCCGGTCCGCAGGCGACGGGGGCCGGGCAGACGAAGGGGCCCCGGCGGCCGGAGACACGGTCGGGGCCGAGGGGGACACGGCCCGGGTGGGGGCCGCGGCCGTTCGGTCGGTGCTGCTCATGTCGTCGTTCCGTCCCGCGCTCACGGGAAGAGTCCCAGCGCGCTGTCGAGGGACCACGCCTGCCACGACATGGCGAGCAGTGCGACGAGCGAGATCAGCGCCATCATCGCGTTCTGCCCCTGCTCGGCCCAGTCGTGGATCATCAGGACCAGGTAGAGGAGATTGAGGACCAGTCCTCCGATCAGGGCGATCGGGGTGAGAAAGCCGGTGATCAGCCCGAGGCCGAGGGCCAGTTCGGCGTGGACGACGACGTACGCCATCACTCTGGGACGCGGGGCCACGATCCGGTCGAAGCCGGACCTGACCGCCGTCCAGCGGTGCTTGGCGGCGATGTCGGAGGCCCAGGCGATGCCGGTGCCGCGCTGGAGCCAGCCCTTCCTGTCCTTGTGCCGCCAGCTCTCCAGCCACCACAGGCCGAGGCCGATGCGCAGGACGGCGAGCCATTCGGCGCCGGTGAGCCAGATCGTCCGCATCGCCGGTCCCCTCCCCACAGATTCTGACGGTACGTCAGTTCACCGGAAGCGCTCCGTGTACGCAAGAGGTAGCCGGCCGTGACCGTTTCGCAACCGCGCGGCACTACAGTGAGCACTCATGCCCGACCACAGAGCCATCGACCTCACCAACGACCGCCCCGTGTACGTCATCGGGGCCGGACCCGGCGGACTCGCCGTCGCCGCCGCACTGCGGGAGCGCGGGGTGAGAGCGGTCGTCCTGGAGAAGTCGGACACCGTCGGGGCGTCGTGGCGCGGGCACTACGACCGGCTGCGGCTGCACACGACCCGGCGCCTGTCGGGGCTGCCCGGTCTGCCCATGCCTCGCCGCTTCGGGCGCTGGGTCGCCCGGGACGACGTGGTCCGTTACCTGGAGAAGTACGCCGAGTTCCACGAGCTGGAGCTGGTGACGGGCGTGGAGGTGTCCAGGATCGAGCCCGAGGGCCCGGACTGGGTGCTCCACGCGAGCGGCGGGCGCCGGCTCACCGGGCGGGCCGTCGTCGTGGCGACCGGGTTCAACCACACCCCCCGCATGCCGGACTGGCCCGGACGGGACACGTACACGGGCGACCTGCTGCACGCCTCGGCGTACCGCAACCCTTCCCCCTACACGGGCAAGGACGTGCTCGTCGTCGGGGTCGGCAACACGGGTGCGGAGATAGCGGCGGACCTGGCCGGGGCCGGGGCCTCGCGGGTGCGCCTGGCGGTGCGGACCGCGCCGCACATCGTCCGCCGTTCGACCGCCGGCTGGCCGGCGCAGCGCACGGGGATCCTCGTCCGGCGGCTGCCGGTGCGGCTGGTGGACGCGGCGGGCCGGCTGCTGGCCCGGGTCGCCGTGCCGGATCTGTCCGAGCACGGTCTGCCGCGCCCGAGGGCGGGCCTGTACACCCGGGTCCGGCAGGGCGCCATCCCGGTGCAGGACGTGGGCCTGATCGACGCGGTCCGCGGCGGGACGGTGGAGCCTGTCGCCGCCGTCGAGTCGTTCGACGACGGCAAGGTGGTCCTGGCGGACGGCTCCCGCATATCGCCGGACGCGGTCATCGCGGCCACCGGCTACCACCGCGCACTGGAACCGCTGCTGGGGCATCTCGGTGTACTGGACGACCGTGGCCGGCCGGCCGTCCACGGCGGCCGGACCCCTCGCGAGGCCCCGGGCCTGTACTTCACGGGCTTCACCAACCCGATCAGCGGGATGCTCCGCGAGATGGCGCTGGACGCGCGGAAGATCGCCAAGGCCCTGTCGAAGTGACTCCCCGTCCCGGGGCGGGGAGTTTCCCCTCGGGGGCGGACCGGGCACCGGCTCGCGGCAGTCCTGACGTCGGCGCCTGCCTCGGCGCCGGGATCGACATCGGCGCCGGCATCGGCTCGCGGCAGCCCCGGCGCCGGCTCCGGCATCGGCATCGGCATCGGCATCGGCATCGGCATCGGCGCCTGCCTCGGCGCCGGCATCGGCTTCGGCTTCGACTTCGGGATCGACATCGGCGCACCGGGCTCCAGAGCGCCCGCGGGAGGTTCGGAGCGGTACGTGCGAGGCCCCGCCGCGGGGCCCCCGCAGCCCCACCGGTACCGGTGATCCGGCCAGCCCCTCCCGTACATCCGGCCATCCTGGGGCCCGATCGCCGGGGGACGGGTTCCTTCCGGGCCGCCCGGGGCAGCATGCCCGGGCGTCCTGCCCGGGCGGGCTCGCTCCCAGGCGGTTCCCCGCGCACGGACCGTTCCTGACATGCCGTCAGTTCTGTAATCTGACTATGCGTCAGTAACATGGCCGACGAGCAAGGAGCGGCGGAACGATGCTTGGATCAACCCACGGCACCTTGACCACCGACCTCCGCGCCCGAGTGGTGGCCTGCGGGCAGCAGACCGGGGCGGCCGTCCGCGGCGTCACCGCGGGCGAGGGCGATCTCGACGTCAGCGGCCGTCCGCTGTACGCGCCCGTACCCGATCTCGACCGCTTCTTCCGGCCCGAGGCGGTCGCCGTCGTCGGCGCCTCCGACGCGGACGGCCGGCCCAACACCGGGATCACCCGCCGGCTGATCGCCTGGTCCGAGCGCGTCGGGGCGAGACTGCACCCGGTCCACCCGACCCGTACCGCCGTCTTCGGTCTGCCGTGTGTGCCGTCCGTCGCGGAACTGCCCGGGCCCGTGGACCTCGCCGTGCTCCTCGTCGGCGACCCGCTGCCCGTCATCGAGGAACTCGGCCAGGCGAAGGTGAAGTTCGCCGTGGCCTTCGCGTCGGGGTTCGCCGAGACCGGCGAGGCCGGCGCCGACGCCCAGCGACGGCTCGCCGCCGCGGTGGAGCGGACCGGGCTGCGGCTGCTCGGCCCGAACACCAACCTCAACGCCTTCGAGCGGTTCCGCGACGATCTCGAAGGCCCCGCCATCGCACTGGTCACCCAGTCCGGCCACCAGGGCCGCCCCGTCTTCGCCCTGCAGGAACTCGGCGTACGGCTCTCCCACTGGGCGCCGACGGGCAACGAGGCCGACCTGGAGACCGCGGACTTCATCTCGTACTTCTCCGGGCGGCCCGAGGTCGGGGCGATCGCCTGCTACGTGGAGGGCCTCAAGGACGGCCGCTCGTTCCTGCTCGCCGCGGACCGGGCCGCCCGCAGCCGCGTCCCGGTCGTCGCGGTCAAGGTGGGCCGCACCGAGGCGGGCGCCCGGACGGCCGCCTCGCACACCGGCAAACTCACCGGCGCGGACCGGGTCGTGGACGCGGCGATGCGCCAGTACGGGGTGATCCGCGTCGACGGCCTCGACGAACTCCAGGACACCGCGGCCCTCCTGGCCCGGGCCCGCAGGCCCGCCGCCGACGGGGTCGTCGTCTACTCGATCTCCGGCGGCACGGGCGCCCATTTCGCGGACCTCGCCACCGCGGCCGGGCTGCGGCTGCCCCCGCTGTCCGCGGACCGCCAGGCCGAACTGCACCAGTGGATACCGGAATACCTGAGCGTCGCCAACCCGGTCGACAACGGCGGGCACCCCGTCGGCGACTGGCGCGGCCGGAGGATCATCGACGCGATCCTCGCCGACCCCGGCGTCGGGGTGCTGATCTGCCCGATCACCGGCCCCTTCCCACCCATGAGCGACAAGCTCGCCCAGGATCTGGTGGACGCGGCGGAGACCACGGACAAGCTGGTGTGCGTGGTGTGGGGTTCACCGGTCGGGACGGAGGACGCGTACCGGACGACACTGCTCGGCTCGTCCCGGGTCGCGACCTTCCGCACGTTCGGCAACTGCATCACCGCGGTCAAGGCGTACTTCGACCACCACCGCTTCACCACCTGCTACCGCTCCCCCTTCGACGAGGCGCCCCGCACCCTCTCCCCCTCCTTCCGCAAGGCACAGGCACTGCTCCGACCCGGCCACCGGCTCAGCGAGCACGCGGCGAAGCAGCTGCTGCGCGCGTACGGGATCCGGGTTCCGCGCGAGCAGTTGGTGACCAGCGCGGCGGCCGCCGTCCGGGCGGCGGGGCTGGTCGGCTATCCGGTGGTGATGAAGGCGTCCGCGCCGCAGCTCGCGCACAAGACGGAGCTGGGCCTGGTGAAGATCGGACTGACGTCGGCCAGTCAGGTCCGCGACTCGTACCGCGAACTGACCGACATCGCCCGGTACGAGGGCGTGGACCTGGACGGCGTCCTCGTCTGCCAGATGGTCGAGCGCGGGGTCGAGATGGTCGTCGGCGTGACGCGGGACGAGCTGTTCGGGCCCACGGTGACGGTCGGTCTCGGCGGGGTGCTCGTGGAAGTGCTGCGGGACGTGGCGGTGCGGGTCCCGCCGTTCGGCGAGGACCAGGCGCGCTCGATGCTCGCCGAACTGCGCGGGCGAGCCCTGCTCGACGGGGTCAGGGGCGGGCCTCCCGTCGACGTGGACGCGCTCGTCGAAGTCGTCCTGCGGGTCCAGCGGATGGCGTTGGAGCTCGGCGGGGACCTCTCCGAACTGGACATCAACCCGCTGATGGTGCTGCCCCGAGGCCAGGGCGCGGTGGCACTGGACGCGCTGGCGGTGTGCCGGTGAGCGAGCCGGAGCCGGTGACGCGCGGTGTACTGCACCGCACGGAGAACGGCGTCTCGTGGATCACACTCGACCGGCCCGAGGTGATGAACGCCGTTACCTGGGACCAGCGCGAGCGGATCATCACGCTCCTCGCGGACGCCACCGCCGATCCGGACGTCCGGGCGGTCGTGATCACCGCGACGGGCAAGGGCTTCTGCGCCGGCGCGGACCTGCGCGGTGAGCATCCCGGGACATCCGCGATCGGGGACCCCGCTCCCGGGAATTCCGAGTCCGCCAATTCCGCGCCCGGTTCGCCCTCGGCGGGCGGGGATCCCGCGCCCGCGAGCTCCGCTTCGCCCTCAGCGGGCGGGCAGGAGCACGTACCCGCGAATTCCGCGCCCGGTTCGCCCTCGGCGGGCGGGCGGGAGCGCGTGCCCGGCGACGTGGCCCGGATGATCCGGCTCGGCGCGCAGCGGTTCATCTCCGCCGTCCTGGACTGCGAGAAGCCGGTGATCGCCGCCGTCAACGGCACGGCGGCCGGCATCGGCGCCCATCTGGCCTTCGCCTGCGACCTGGTCCTGGCCGCCGAATCCGCGCGCTTCATCGAGGTGTTCGTACGGCGCGGGCTCGTCCCGGACGGGGGCGGGGCGTATCTTCTGCCGCGACTGGTCGGACCGCAGCGCGCGAAGGAGCTGATGTTCTTCGGGGAGGCGCTGTCCGCGGCCGACGCCGAGCGGATGGGGCTGGTCAACCGGGTCGTCGCGGCGGACGAACTGGAGAGGACCGCACGCGCGTGGGCCGAGCGCCTGGCCCACGGCCCGACCCGCGCCCTCGCGCTCACCAAACAGCTGGTGAACGCCTCGCTCGACGTCGACCGCGCCGCCGCCTTCGCGGCGGAGGCGTCGGCGGTGGAGATCGCCATGACGACGCGGGACGCCAACGAGGGCGTGGCGGGCTTCGTGGAGCGCCGGGCGCCGGAGTACCGGGGACGATAGGGGCGCGTCGCCCCCACCTACGGGGCTCCCGGCCTCGCGCGTTCAGTCCTCGCGGCCCGTCGCCGCGACGGTGACACCGAGGCCGATCATCGTGAGTCCGCCGGCCCCGCCGATCACGGCGAGCCGCTGCGGCGACCGGGCGAACCAGCTTCGCGTGGTCGCCGCGACCAGGCCCCAGGCACTGTCGGAGACCAGCGCGATGACGTTGAAGACCAGCCCCAGCAGCAGCATCTGCAGGACGACGTGCCCGGACTCGCGGTCCACGAACTGCGGCAGCACGGCGGCGAAGAACACGATCGTCTTCGGGTTCGCCACCCCGACCGCGAACCCCTCCCACAGCGTCCGAGCACTCCCCTGCCCCGGGCCGCCCGCCGTGATCGCGGACTGCAGGGACCGCCGCTCCCGTACCGCCTTGACCCCGAGGTACACCAGATACGCGGCGCCCGCGAGCTTCAGCGCCGTGAACACGAGGACGGACCGCTCCACGGCGGTGCCGATCCCGAGGGCGACGGTCACGACGAGCAGACAGGCGCCCAGCGTGTTCCCGACGACCGTGGTCAGCGCGGCACGGCGCCCCTGCGCCAGTGCGCGCCCGATGACGAACAGCACGCTGGGGCCCGGGATGACGATCAGCAGTAACGACATGGCCGCGAAGGCCGAAAGACGGTCGATGGACACCATGGGCTCATGGAACCCGGGGACGGCCGCCCCCCGCGACCCGTTTTCCTCAGCCGCCCTCGGCCGCTGCGCGCCCCGCACCTGCCGGCCGGACGGCGGTCCGGACCTGCGGGCCCTGCTTCCAGTCCCGGACGAGGAGGCCGAGCAGCACCTCGTCCAGGAACTCGCCCATCACCCAGGCCGAGGAGCGCAGTACGCCCTCGCGGACGAAGCCGTTGCGCTCGGCGGAGCGCAGCATCGCCTCGTTGTCGGACAGCGTCTCGATCTGCAGCCGCTGCAGGCCGCGCACGACGAAACCGTAGTGACAGAGCACCGCGACCACGTCGGTGCCGTAGCCCTTGCCGCGGGCGGACGGCAGCAGCCCCAGCCCGATGTGCGCGGACCGGTTGTGGTCGTCGATGCCCCACAGCGTCGCGGTGCCGACCAGTGTGCCGCCGTCCAGCTCCACCACGGAGAACGGGACGCTCCCCTGCTCCTCGTCGTCCACCACGAGCCGCGGATCCTTCGCGCCGGGCGTGATCGGCCGCCACGGCCCGCTTTCGGCCCGCGAGGCGTTGACCACGTCGTCGTAGAGCTCTGCCCGCAGGATCGGGATGTCGTCCTCGTACCGGGCCCTGAGCCCGACTTTGCCGCCTCGTAGCATGCAGGCTTCCTATCCGGCCGGACCGGCCCGCGGCAATCGGATTAGCGGTTCCTCGGTCGGTGCGGAGGGCGGTGACGGACGAGGGCGCGGGCGACGCCGGGAGGCCCGGGGGCCCGGGAGGCCGGGGGGCCCGGGAGGCCGGGGGGCCGGACGCCCGGGACGCCCGGGACGCCGGGGAGACGCTCGGTACGCTGCCGCCGCTCAGGACACCGTCGAGGCGCCGCGCGCTGCCGCGATGAACGCCGTGATCAGTTCGGGGCTCTTCACCCCGCGGCTGACCTCGATGCCGCTGGAGACGTCCACGCCCCAGGGGCGGGCCGTGCGCACCGCGTCCGCGACGTTGTGCGGGTCGAGTCCACCGGCGAGCAGCCAGCGCCGGCCGGGGGCCGGGAGCTGCTTGCCGCTGCGGTCCCAGGTCTCGCCCGCGCCGGGCACGGGCGCGTCGAGCAGGAGGACGTCCTCGCCGCGCTCGCCGTACCGCGGTACCGCGCCCCTGACGGCGACCCCCCGGATCAGGGTGCGGCCGTCCGGACGCAGGGCGTCGAAGTACGCGAGGTCCTCCTGGCCGTGCAGTTGCACGGCGCGCATGCCGGTCTCGCCCAGCAGGGCGCGGACGGAATCGAGCGGCTGGTCGCGGAAGACGCCGACCGTCAGTACGCCGTCGGGCACTCGGGCGGCGAGGCGCCGCGCGGTACCGGCGTCGATGCGCCGCGGACTCGCGGCGAAGACGAAGCCGATGGCGTCGGCTCCGGCCTCGACGGCGGTGTCCACGTCCCGTTCCGTGCGCAGACCGCAGACCTTGACGAACAGGGGTGTGCCCATGTCGGTGCTTCTCCGTGACGGCGGCGACTGGTCGGCTCCACGCTACCTGGCACGGGCCGCTGCCGGGTGGGGACCGCTGCCGCGCGGAACGAAGGCGCGCGCGGACCGGTGCCTGGTGGGGTCCACCGGGGCGGCCCTTCACGACAAGAGGGCGAGCGAGTGCGGAGGGTTCTCATCTGACGTACCGTCAGGTTCAATGAGGGGCGTGATGGGACACGCCGGGATGGCCGCGACCGCCGTCCGCTACCTCCGCACCACCGGCACCGCCCCGCCGGGCGAACCGTCCTTCGACGCGCTGCCGCGTCCCGCGCTGCGCACCGTCGGGGAGGACGAACGGCTACCGGTAGCCCCCGCCGAATTCCGCCGTGTACTGGGGCACTTCGCGAGCGGCGTCACGGTCGTCACGGCCCACGACGCGGCGGGCGGCGGCCCGGCGGGCTTCGCCTGCCAGTCCTTCGCCTCGCTGTCGCTCGACCCGCCCCTGGTGGTGTTCATGGTCGCCCGTACGTCGACGACCTGGCCGCGCATCGCTCGCGCCGGGGCGTTCTGCGTCAACGTCCTCGGGGCGGACCAGGGTGACCTCTGCCGCGCGTTCGCCGTGAGCGGCGCCGACAAGTTCAAGGGCGTCGCCCACACCCCCGCCCCGGCGACCGGTTCCCCCCGCCTCGCCTCCGTGCCCGCCTGGATCGACTGCACGATCGGCGCGGTCCACACCGGCGGCGACCATCTGATCGTGGTGGGAAGGGTGGAGGCCCTGGGCGCGGAGGCCGACGGCGATCCGCTGCTGTTCCACCGGGGGCGGTTCGGGCGCTTCGAGGCTTAGGGCGGGAGGGCCGTCTGGCGCCCGTCAAGTGCCGCGGGCGCGACACTCGGGCGGATGAACGACGGGCGTTCTCGACCGGACGGCGCTAGGCTCTCCATAACGTCCTCGTTATGGCATGGGGTGGGGTCGAAGTCGAGCCGGAGGTGGAGAAATGGTTCCTCGGGCTGAGTCCGCGGCACCGCGGTACGGTCGCGTTCTACGTCGACCTGCTTGCCGAGCAGGCGTCTTCCTGGGCGAGCCCTACACCAAGCAGCTTGCCGGCAAACTCCGGGAACTGCGGTTCCACCTGGACGGCGACGCCATGCGTATCACCTACTGGATCGGGAGCGGCCGCCGCATCATCCTGCTGACCGCGTTCCGCAAGCAACGCATGTGGGAGCCGGTGGAGATCCAGCGGGCCCTGAGGGCGATGCGCACATGCATCGCCGAGGAGCACACAGCTGATGAAGGGTGATGACGCAATGGCCGGGCGGAAGACGTGGGGGGAGCTGAGGGCCGAGGCCCTCGACGATCCGGGCGCACGAGCGGCCTATGAGGCGACGCGGTTCCGTTTCGAGCTGGGGCGGGCCGTCCGTGAGCGCAGGGAAGCGCTCGGAATGAGTCAGGCCCAGCTCGCTCAGGCGGCCGGGCTGCAGCAGCCCGCCGTCGCCCGCTTCGAGGCCGGGGGCACGATGCCGACGCTGCCCATGCTGGACCGGCTCGCGATCGCGCTGGGCATGCGTCTCCAGGTGGGATTCGAACCGCTCGACCGTGCGGGCTGACACAAGCGGTGGGACCCCGCGCGGGCGGCCGCCCGCGCGGAACACGTCCCACCTCGTGGCAATCCCCGCCCGCCCGGGGCGGCACGGCGCGGAGATGACCCCTGCAGCGGCCCGAACGCACCTCGCCCACCGCAGGCGAGGCCGCGACCGATCGACGCCGGACACGCACGGCGCCCCCGGGCCTCAGACCGCCGCCACCGCCCGTGAAGGCGCGCCCCGCCGGATCACCAGCGCCATCAGGGCCGCCGCCGCGCACAGGGCGCCCGAGGCGTACCAGACCACGTCGTAGGTGCCGAACACGTCGCGGGCGAGGCCGCCCGCGAAGGCGACGGCCGCGGCGCCGACCTGGTGGGAGGCGAGGACCCAGCCGAAGACGATCGCGCTGTCGTCGCCGTAGTGCTCCCGGCACAGTGCGATCGTCGGTGGGACGGTCGCGACCCAATCGAGGCCGTAGAAGACGATGAAGAAGATCATCGGCGGGTGCACGGACGGCGCCAGCAGCATCGGCAGGAAGAGCAGTGAGACGCCGCGCAGCGCGTAGTAGACGGCGAGCAGCCGGCGGGTGTCGAAGCGGTCGGTGAACCAGCCGGAGGCGACGGTCCCGACCACGTCGAAGACGCCGATGACCGCGAGGAGGGAGGCCGCGGCCGTGATGGGCATGCCGTGGTCGTGGGCGGCCGGGACGAAGTGGGTCTGGACGAGGCCGTTCGTCGAGGCGCCGCAGATCGCGAACGTGCCCGCCAGCAGCCAGAACGGCCCGGTCCGCGCGGCCGAGAACAGGACGGACAGGGTGCGCCGGGCCGCGCCCGGCACCGGCGGCGGCTTGGGCACGAACTCCTTCGCCCCGTAGGGGGCCAGCCCGACGTCCGCCGGGTGGTCGCGCAGCAGCAGCCAGACGAACGGGACGACGGCCAGGGCGGCGAGCGCGACCGTGACGGCCGCGGGACGCCACTGGTGCTCCTGGACGATCCAGGACAGCAGGGGGAGGAAGATCAGCTGCCCGGACGCGGCGGCCGCCGTCAGGATTCCGGTGACCAGACCCCTGCGCTCGGTGAACCAGCGGTTCGTCACGGTCGCCGCGAAGGCGAGTGCCATCGAGCCGCTGCCGAGGCCGACGAGCAGGCCCCAGCAGAGCAGCAGTTGCCAGGCCGCGGTCATCCAGACCGTCAGGCCCGAACCGAGCGCGATCACCGTCAGCGCGGCCGCCACGACCCTGCGGATGCCGTACCGGTCCATCAGGGCGGCGGCGAACGGCGCGGTGAGTCCGTACAGCGCGAGATTGATGGAGACCGCGAGCCCGATCGTGGCGCGTGACCAGCCGAATTCCTGGTGCAGCGGGTCGATCAGCAGCCCCGGCAGGGAGCGGAAGGCAGCGGCGCCGATGATCGTCACGAACGCGACGGCGGCGACGAACCACGCGCGGTGGACGCGACGGCGGCGGCGAACCGCCTCCCCCGTGGGGGAGGCGGCCGGAGCTGCGGGGATATCGCTTGTCTGGGTCACGTCACCAGCATCCGCGCGGCGGACCGTCGGGAACGAGTGGCCTGAAGGACAGCATTCGATACGATCGGGCCATGGCTCGTCACCAGGCATCCGCCCCGCCTCCGGGAACCGCCGAGGTCCAGGCATCCGCCCCGCCTCCCGAATCCGCCGCGCCACACAGCGCCACGCGCCCGCATCGCGTCGTCGTCCTGGCGCTGGACGGCTGCCTCCCCTTCGAGCTGGGCATTCCGCAGCGCATCTTCGGCCGCGCGGCCGACGCCACCGGGCGGAAGCTGTACGAGGTGGTGACCTGTTCGGTGCGGCCGCCCGGTCCGGTCCGCACCGACGCCGACTTCGCGGTGCTGGTGGAGAACGGCCCCGAGGCGCTGGCCAGGGCCGACACGGTGATCGTGCCGGCGTCGTACGAGCTCGGCCCCGTGCACACCGAGGGCAGGCTCACCCCCGAACTGGCCGCCGCCCTGGCCCGGCTGCGGCCCGGCACCCGGCTGGTGTCGATCTGCACCGGCGGGTACGTCCTCGCCGCCGCCGGGTTCCTCGACGGCCGGCCCGCGACGACGCACTGGTCGTCGGCCGAGCACTTCCAGAGGACGTTCCCGAAGGTCCAGGTGGACGCGGACGTGCTGTTCATCGACGACGGGGACGTGCTCACCTCCGCGGGGGTGGCCGCCGGCATCGACCTCTGCCTGCACATCGTGCGCCGCGACCACGGCACGGCCGTCGCGAACGACGTCGCCCGGCGCACGGTCGTCCCGCCGCACCGGGACGGCGGCCAGGCCCAGTACATCCACCGTCCCGTGCCCGAACCGCAGACCGCGACGACCTCGGCGGCCCGGGCGTGGGCGCTGACGCACCTCCACGAGCCGATCCAGCTGCGCGACCTGGCCGGCCAGGAGTCCATGTCCGTACGCACGTTCACCCGCCGCTTCCGCGAGGAGGTCGGCGTGAGCCCCGGGCAGTGGCTGGCCCGGCAGCGTGTGGAGCGGGCCCGGCAGCTGCTGGAGTGCACGGAGCTGTCCATGGACCGGGTGGCCCGCGACTCGGGGTTCGGTACGGCGCAGTCGATGCGCCAGCACGTGACGGCGGCGCTGGGCGTGGCACCGACGGTCTACCGGCGGACGTTCCGCGCGACGGCCGTGTCGCCCTGACGCCGCCCGGTCCCTTCGCGGGGGCCCCGCTCACGGAGGAGGGGTCCACTGGGCCCTCCCCGGCCGCCGCCCACGGCCGAACCCACGGGAACCACCCTGCTCACGACCCGACCCGCGAGGAGCCGAGCCGGCATGGTCACAGCCCGGCACCAGCCCCGACCGCCCGCGCTCAGAACGTCAGCACTCCCCGCGCCACCCGCCCGTGCTCCGCGTCCTCGGCCGCCTTGGCGAAGTCCTCCACCGGGTACGTCTCCGTGACCAGTTCGTCCAGCAGCAGCCGTCCCTCCCGGTACAGCCGCGCGTACAGGGCGATGTCGTGCTGCGGGCGCGAGGAGCCGTAGCGGCAGCCGAGCACGGCCTTGTCCAGGAACATCGCCGCGGGCAGGAACGTCGCCTGCGCCGTCGGGGCCGGCATGCCGAGCAGCACCGCCTGGCCGTGGCGGTCCAGGAGGTCGATCGCCCGACGCACCAGTCCCGTGTGCCCGACGCACTCGAAGACGTGCTGCGCGCCGTGCGGCAGCACGTCCCGTACCGCGTCCACGGAGGTGAGGAAGTGCGTCGCGCCGAAGAGGCGGGCGGTCTCCTCCTTCGCCGGGTTGGTGTCCACGGCGACGATCGTCACCGCGCCCGCGAGACGGGCCCCCTGGAGCACGTTCAGCCCGATGCCGCCCGCGCCGATGACCACGACCGTGTCGCCGAGGGCCACCCTGGCCCGGTTGAGCACGGCCCCCACGCCGGTCAGCACCCCGCAGCCGATGAGCGCGGCCGAGGTGAGCGGGATGTCGTCGGGGATCCGCACCGCCTGGACGGCCTTCACCAGGGTGCGTTCCGCGAAGGCCGAGTTGGCGGCGAACTGGTGCAGCGGCCTCCCGGCCCGGGTGAACGGCCGCCCGGGCCTGCCGATCGAGGCGCGGCACATCGTCGGCCGCCCCCGGTCGCACTCCGCGCACGTCCCGCAGTTGGCGAGCGTCGACAGCGACACGTGGTCGCCGGGCGCGACGTGGGTGACGTCCGCGCCGACGCCCTCGACGACGCCCGCGCCCTCGTGCCCCAGCACGACGGGCACGGGAAAGGGGATCGTTCCGTCGATCACCGACAGATCGCTGTGGCAGAGTCCCGCGGCCACGACGCGGACGAGCACCTCGTCAGGGCCGGGGGCGCGTATCTCGAGGTCGCCGGCGACCTCGACCCGCTCGCCGTCGAACACGACACCTCTCACCGCGGCTCCCTGGGTAGGCCGAGCACCCGCTCGGCGATGATGTTCCGCTGGATCTCGTCCGAGCCGCCGTAGATCGTGTCGGCGCGGGTGAAGAGGAACAGCCGTTGCAGCGCGTCCACTTCGTACGAGGGCGACCAGGCGCCCGGGCCGGCGGCGGCGGATGCCCCCCGTACCTGCACGGCCAGTTCGCCGAGCCGCCGGTGCCAGCCGCCCCACAGCAGTTTCGCGACGCTCGGCGCACCCGGGTCGCCGGTGCGGCCGAGGGTGCGCAGCGCGTTCCAGCGCATGGTGCGCAGTTCGGCCCACTGACGGACCAGGCGGTCCCGGAGCACGGGGTCGTGGTCGAGGACGCCCCCGGCGGCGGTGCGGAGGACCCGGCCCAGCTCCTCCTCGAAGCCGATCTGCTGGGCGAGCGTCGAGACCCCGCGTTCGAGGGCGAGCAGGCCCATCGCGACCTGCCAGCCGTTCCCCTCGCCGCCGACCGTCTCGACGGCCTCGGCGCCGTCGAGGAAGACCTCGTTGAACTCGCTGGTGCCGGACATCTGCCGGATGGGCCGTACGTCGACGCGGCCCGGCTGGTCCATCGGCACGAGCAGGAACGACAGTCCGCGGTGGCGGGTGGTGCCGGGTTCGGTGCGGGCCAGGAGGAAGCACCAGTGCGCCTCGCGGGCGAGCGAGGTCCAGACCTTCTGGCCAGTGACCCGGTAGCGGCCGCCGTCGGCGACGGCCGTGGTCCGTAGCGACGCCAGGTCGGAGCCCGCGCCGGGCTCGCTGTAGCCCTGGCACCAGAACTCCTCGCCGTGGGCGATGCCCGGCAGGTAGCGGGCCTGCTGGTCCGTGTCGCCGTGGGCGATCAGGGTCGGGGCGAGCAGGTTCTCGCCGATGTGGCCGAGCCGGGCGGGGGCGCGGGCGCGCGCGTACTCCTCGGCCCAGACGACCTGCTGGGTGAGGGTGGCGCGGCGGTTGCCGTGGTCGGCGTCCCAGCCGAGCCCGATCCAGCCGCCGGCGCCGAGTTCGCGCTCCCAGGCGAGCCGGGTGCGGGCGCACTCGTGCTCGCTGCCGGGTCCGCCGTGCCCTGCGGGGTCGGCGAACGCGCCGGGGACGTGGTCCTCCAACCAGGTGCGCGCCTCGTGCCGGAAGGCGGTGTCTTCGGGGTCGAAGGCGAAGTCCATGGTCGCGGCCCCGCGTCAGCGGTTCGGGCGGTCGCCCGAGGCGGCCGCCTTCGCCATCGCCCCGAGGTGGGCGAGCATCGGCATCGGGTCGGTGCCGACGGTCCCGGGGAGGAAGTCCGCGATCCGCTCCGGGGTCCACGCGCCGTCGGCGTAGGCGGCCCGCAGTTCGCGGGGCTGGGCCCAGACCGCGATCTTGGGGCCGGCGATCGTGTAGACCTGGCCGGTGATGTTCTCCGTGCGCGCACGCTCGGACAGCAGGTAGACGACGAGCGCCGCCACGTCCTCCGGCTCCCCGATCTCCTTGAGCTCCATGGGGACGCCTGCCGACATGCGGGTCCGGGCGACGGGTGCGACCGCGTTGGCCGTCACGCCGTACTTGTGCAGGCCGAGCGCCGCGCTGCGCACCAGCGAGATGACGCCGCCCTTGGCCGCCGAGTAGTTGGCCTGGGCGACGGAGCCCTGGTGGTTGCCGCTGGTGAAGCCGATCAGGGTGCCCCCGCCCTGTTCGCGCATGACCGCGGAGGCCGCGCGGAAGACGGTGAAGGTGCCCTTGAGGTGGGTGGCGACGACCGGGTCCCACTCGTCCTCGGTCATGTTGAAGAGCATGCGCTCGCGCAGGATGCCGGCGACGCACACGGCTCCGTCGAGCCGTCCGAAGCGGGCGAGCGCGGTGTCGACGACCCGCTGGCCGCCCTCCATCGTCGAGATGTCGTCGGCGACGGCGACCGCCTCCCCGCCCGCGACCTCGATCTCCTTGACCACCGCCTCGGCGACCTCCGAGGCCGGTTCTGCGCCGTCGACGGAGACGCCGTGGTCGTTGACGACGACCTTCGCCCCCTCGGCGGCGCACGCGAGGGCCACGGCGCGGCCGATGCCGCGTCCGGCGCCGGTCACGGCGACGGTCCTGCCTGCCAAGAAGTTCCCCACGTCCGACCCCTTCCCGTTTTCTGACGGACCGTTAGATTCTATGGTCCGCCGGACGCATGAGCACAAGCCCCAGGGAGGCGCCGATGTCACTGCCGAAGGAGTTCCACGAGATCGCCGAGCGTGTGAACAACTGGGGGCGCTGGGGCGCCGACGACGAGATCGGGACGCTGAACCTGATCACCGACGAGGTGGTGCGGGAGGCGGCCGGCACGGTGCGTGCCGGCCGGCGCGTACCGCTGGCCCTGCCGCTCCGGCAGGACGGCGTCCAGACCGGAATGATCCCGGGCCGGGTCAACCCCCTGCACACCATGGTGCAGATCAACCAGGAGCTGTTCGGGCCCGGTACGGTCGCGACCAGCGACGACGCCGTGACGATGGGGCTGCAGGCGGCCACCCACTGGGACGCGCTCACACACGTCTCGCACTCGGGCAGGATCTGGAACGGCCGCCCCGCGGACAGCATCACCGCCCACGAGGGAGCCCGCTACAGCGGCATCGACACCGTCCGCACCCTCGTCTCGCGCGGGGTGCTGCTCGACGTGGCGCGCGCCAAGGGCGTGGACCGGCTCGCCGGCGACCGGGCCGTCACACCGGAAGACCTGGCGGAGGCGGAGGAGTTCGGGGGCGTAAGGGTACGGGCGGGCGACGTCGTGCTCGTCAGGACCGGTCAGATCCAGGCGTACCTCGGTGGGGACAGGCACGCGTACGCCCACCCCTCGCCCGGCCTCTCGGTCCGTGCACCCGAGTGGTTCCACGCCCGCGACACCGCCGCCGTCGCGAACGACACCCTCACCTTCGAGATCTTCCCGCCGGAGATCGAGAACCTCTGGCTGCCCGTGCACGCGCTGGACCTGGTGGAGATGGGCATGCTGCAGGGCCAGAACTGGAACCTGGAGGAACTCTCGGCGGCCTGCGCGGAGGAACGGCGGTACGCCTTCCTGCTGTCGGCCACCCCCGAGCCGTTCGTCGGCGGCACCGGGACACCGGTCGCGCCGGTGGCGGTGCTCTGAACCCGGCACCCCACCGGCGCGGGCCGGGATCCTCAGG
The DNA here is from genome assembly GCF_027460265.1 of Streptomyces sp. WMMC940. Taxonomy (NCBI): domain Bacteria; kingdom Bacillati; phylum Actinomycetota; class Actinomycetes; order Kitasatosporales; family Streptomycetaceae; genus Streptomyces; species Streptomyces sp. WMMC940. Next base: position 4,258,325 of record NZ_JAPZBC010000001.1, on the reverse strand, counting down.
CCGTGTACGCGCCCGGCGTCAGCCCCGAGGGGAGGACCTGGACGACGGGAAGCGCGGGGGACGGCACGGCGGCGCCGCGCACCACACAGCGGTCCACCTCGCACCAGATGCTCTTGCCCGCACCCTCGCGTTTCCAGCCCCAACGGTCGGCCAGCCCGTCGACGAGCTCCAGTCCGCGCCCGCCCGTGTCGTCACCGGCCGCACGACGCGGCTGCGGCGGCCGCGCGCAGGTGTCCGCCACCTCGACCCGCACCGTGCCCGCCTCCGCCGCCCCGAGACCGAACAGCATCCTCAGCACGGCCGGACAACCCGTGTGGACCACCGCGTTGGTGACCAGTTCGGAGATGAGCAGCACCAGCGTCTCGGCCAGCGGCTCGTCGTCCCCTATGCCCGACCCGGCGAGCCGGGAGCGGGCCCATCTTCTGGCCCGTCCCACCTCCGCGGGATCCGGCCCGACCTCCAACTGAACCTGAAGCACCTGCACCGCTCACACCATCCGAACCGGCGGACACATCGCCTCGCGCCTCACAGCCATCACGGAATGTGATTTCCCTGCGAGACAGCATGGTTGACGTACAGTCACCGCAACAAGCGCTTCGGGCATATTCCAGCGCGAAGGAGTACCCGTGGTGCATACTGTGCGGCGCACCTTGCGAATAGTCGAACACCCTGTGCGAGCGGCGCGTTCTTCCCCGCCGGCCCTGTCTGGATCCGGCCGGGGCGTCGGGGTCACTGCCCTCGGGCAGTACGCGTCTCGCACCCCACGGAGCGTACCCGAGGGCAGGCCCGACTCCGGGCCGTGACGGCCCGTGCCAAGGACACAACCCGATATCGACGCAGGGTGACTTTCGCCCGCCCGCCGCCCGGTTCGCCTCCGGCCCACCCGGTGTCCTCCCCGTCGATTCCCGGCCGGCCGCTCAGAGGGCGGCCGCCAGCGCCTCCTCCGCCTGCGCGGCCGTCTGTCCCAGCTCGGCGCGCACCCAGGCCCGTTTGAGGTGCAGATGCACCTCGGCCTCCCAGGTGAAGCCCATGCCGCCGTGCACCTGGAGGCAGTCCCGCGCACCCCGGACCGCGGCCTCGTCGGCGAGGAGCTTGGCACCGGCGATCTCCACGGGGTCGGCGGTGACGGCAGCCGCGTACACGGCGGCGCGGGCCAGTTCGGTGCGCACCAGCATCCGGGCGCAGAGGTGCTTGACCGCCTGGAAGGCGCCGATGGGCCGGCCGAACTGCTCGCGTTCCCCGGCGTACCGCACGGCCATGTCGGTGGTGCGCCCGGCGGAGCCCAGCTGTTCGGCGGCCGTCAGCAGCACGGCCGCCGGATCAGGCTCGACGAGGGGTGCGGACGGCAGCCGGTGCAGCGGTGTCAGCGGATCGACGGACCGTACGGGCACGGCCTCCGAGGCGTCCCCGAGCACCACGTCGGCCTCCTCCAGCCAGGGGACGAGTCCCCCGTCGGCCCGGGTGACGACGGCGGTCCCGTCGGCGGCGCCGGGGACGGTGCCCGCGGCGAGGTGCGTTGCCACCAGCGGTCCCGGCAGCAGCACCCGCCCTGCCTCCTCGAAGACCAGCGCCGCGTCCGGGAGTCCGAGCCCGACACCGCCCTCCGTCTCGGGTAGCCGCAGCGCGAAGAACCCGGCCCGGCCGAGCTCCTGCCACAGGGACCGGTCGATCCGTGCCCCCGCCGCGCGGAGGACGTCCCGGCCGCAGCGGGCCTCCAGCAGCTCCCGGACCCCCTTGCGCAACGCCCGCTGGTCCTCGGTCGGTTGGAAGTGCACGGCTCCTCACCGCTCCTTCGGCAGGCCGAGGATCCGCTCGGCGACGATGTTCCGCTGGATCTGCGAGGTGCCGGCGGCGATGGTGTACGACAGCGACGCCAGCCTGCCGAGGGTCCACTCGCGGGACAGGTCCAGCGCGTCCGGGCCGAGCACCTCGGCGGCCGTGTCGTACAGCTCCTGGCGGGCGTGGGAGTAGCGCAGCTTGAACACGGAGCCTCCGGTTCCGGGGACGCCGCCCGTCGCCTCGGCCTCGCTGACGTTCCACTGGGTGAGCCGCCACAGCGCGCCGAACTCCGCGTTGAGCCTGCCGAGCCGGCGGCGCAGTACGGCGTCGTCCCAGCGGCCGTTCTCCCGTGCGGTGCGGGCCAGCGCGGCGAGCGTGCGGCGGCAGGCGACGACCTCGCCGACGAAGGCGGTGCCGCGCTCGAAGGACAGGGTCACCATCGTGACGCGCCAGCCGTCGTTCTCCTCCCCCACCCGGTTCGCCACCGGCACCCGCACCTCGTCGAGGTGGACCTCGGCGAACTCCGTCGACCCGGCGAGGGTGCGCAGCGGCCGGACGGTGACGCCGGGCGCGTCCATCGGCATCGCCAGCCAGCTGATGCCTCGGTGGCGGGGCGCCTGCGGGTCGGTGCGCACGAGCAGTTCGCACCAGTCGGCGACCTCGGCGTGCGAGGTCCAGATCTTGGTGCCGGTCACCACGTAGGAGTCACCGTCGCGGACGGCCCTGGTCCGCAGGGATGCGAGGTCGGACCCGGCGTCGGGCTCGCTGAAGCCCTGGCACCAGATCTCGTCGCCGCGCAGGATGTGCGGCAGCCAGCGCTCGCGCTGTTCGCGGGTGCCCTCGGCGGCGATGGTCGGGCCGGCGTGCAGCAGTCCGACGAAGTTCGCACCGACGTACGGGGCCCCGGCCTGCTCGGTCTCCTCCAGGAAGATCAGCCGGCGGGTCGGGGACGCGTCCCAGTGGACGTCCGCGTATCCGGCGTCGTACAGCGCCCGCTGCCAGGCGGTGTCGTGGGCGCGCCGGGCCGGCCAGTCGTCGGGCGGGGGCGGCGGCGGGAGCCCCGGGAGGGCGACCGCGAGCCAGTCCCGCAGTCCGGCCCGGAATGCCTCCTCCTCCTCGGTGCAGGCGAGGTCCACTACGTGTCCAGGTCCAGGCCGAGCATCCGGATCGCGTTGCCGCGCATCAGCTTGTGGACGGTCTCGTCGTCGAGGTCCCTCACATGGTCCAGGGCCACCTCCCTGGTGTGCGGGAAGGTCGAGTCCACGTGCGGGTAGTCCGTCTCGAAGGTGGCGTTGTCGCGGCCCACCACGTCCAGCGAGGCGACGCCGTGCTTGTCGCGGAAGAAGCAGCAGAAGATCTGCCGGTAGTAGTACGTGGACGGCGGTTCGGGGATCAGGTCGCGCACCCCGCCCCAGGCCCGGTGCTCCCGCCACACGTCGTCCGCCCGTTCCAGCGCGTACGGGATCCAGCCCATCTGTCCCTCGCTGTAGGCGAGCTTGAGCGCCGGGAACCTCACCAGCACCCCGCTGAAGAGGAAGTCCGTCATCGACGCCATGGCGTTGTTGAAGGACAGCGACGCCTGGACGGCGGGGGGCGCGTCGGGCGAGGCCGCGGGCATCTGCGAGGACGAGCCGATGTGCATGTTGACGACCGTCCCGGTCTCCTGGCAGACCGCGAAGAACGGGTCCCAGTGGCCGGAGTGGATCGACGGCAGTCCCAGACAGGTGGGGATCTCGGAGAAGGTCACCGCCCGTACGCCACGTGCCGCGTTGCGCCGGATCTCGGCCACCGCGAGGTCGATGTCCCACAGCGGGACGAGGCAGAGGGGGATGAGCCGGCCGCCGCTGTCGCCGCACCACTCCTCCACCATCCAGTCGTTGTACGCGCGGACGCAGGCGAGCGCGACCTCCTTGTCCTTGGCCTCGGCGAAGGTCTGGCCGCAGAAGCGGGGGAAGGTGGGGAAGCACAGGGACGCCTCGACGTGGTTGAGGTCCATGTCCTCCAGCCGGGCCTTGGGGTCCCAGCAGCCGCGACGCATCTCGGCCCGGGTGATGCCCTCCAGCGTCATGTCGTCGCGGTCGAAGCCGACGGCGGCGATGTTGCGCTTGTACGGGAACTCCAGGTCCTCGTAGATCCACCAGTCCGTGGGCGGTCCGTCCGGGTCCATCGTGATCCGGTACTTCCCGCCGACGTACGCGAGCTCGCCGATGCCGGCGGTGAGCGGCTGGGGTCCGCGGTCCCGGTACTTCGCCGGCAGCCAGGTCTCGAAGAGATGCGCGGGCTCGATCACATGGTCGTCGACGCTGATGATCCGAGGCAGTTCCCGTTCCATCGGGCCCCTCCGTTCCCCATTTTTCTGACGGATCGTCAGACAGCAGGCTAGCCCCGCACCCCTGGACCGACAAGGCGACGGGCCCTACGCTTCCGGCGTGACCTGACGTACCGTCAGAATTGTCGGCAAGGAGGGGACCGCCGTGACCGACACCGCACACTCCCTGGGCGCCTCCCGCACGCTCTGGGAGCTGATCGACCGCCGCGCCCGGCTCACCCCCGGCCGCACCGTCCTGCTCCAGGACGACCGCCGCCTCACCTTCGGCGAACTGCGCGAACGCTGCGAACGGGTCGCCGCCGGGCTGTACGCGCGCGGCGTCCGGCCCGGCACGGTCGTGGCCTGGCAGCTTCCCACCCGGATCGAGTCCGTCGTGCTGACCGGGGCGCTGGCGAGGATCGGCGCCGTGCAGTCCCCGGTGATCCCCTTCTACCGGGACCGCGAGGTCGGCTTCGCCCTGGACGCCTGCGCGGCGGAGTTCTTCGCGGTGCCGGGCGTCTGGCGCGGCTTCGACCACACGGCGATGGCCCGGCGGATCGGTGCCCGGAGGATCTTCGAGGCGTACGAGGAGCTCCCCGACGGCGACCCCTCCGCCCTGCCCCCGCCGCCCGCCGACGGCACCGAGGTGCGCTGGATCTACTGGACCTCCGGGACCACTTCCGACCCCAAGGGCGTCCTGCACACCGACCGTTCGCTGATCGCGGGCGGCTCCTGCCTCGCCCATGCGCTGCGGCTGACGTCCGACGACGTCGGCTCCATCGCCTTCCCGTTCGCCCACATCGGCAGCGCGGACTACCTGGTGATGCTGCTGCTCCGCGGTTTCCCCGCCGTGCTCTTCGAGAAGTTCGCCCTTCCGGAGGCGCTGGACACCTACCGCAGGCACGGGGTGACCACCGCCGGCGGGTCCACGGCCTTCTACTCGATGTTTCTCGCGGAACAACGCAGGCAACCGGGCGAGCCGGTCGTCCCCACGCTCCGGCTGCTCGCCGGCGGGGGCGCCCCCAAACCGCCCGAGCTGTACCACGCCGTCGTACGGGAGATGGGCGTGCAGCTCGCCCACGGCTACGGCATGACCGAGGTCCCCATGATCACGATGGGTTCTCCGGACGACCGGCCGGAGGACCTCGCGACCACCGAGGGACGGCCGCCCGAAGGCATGGAGATACGCATCGTCGACGGCGAGGTGCGGCTGCGCGGCGAGGCCGTCTGCAGGGGGTATCTGGACCCGGAGCAGACCGCCGCCGCGTTCGACGCCGACGGCTTCCTGATCACCGGCGACCTGGGGCATCTCACCGAGTCCGGCCGTCTCGTCCTGACCGGAAGACTCAAGGACGTCATCATCCGCAAGGGCGAGAACATCTCCGCCAAGGAGATCGAGGACCTGCTCCACGAGCACCCCGCCGTCGCCGAGGCGGCGGTGATCGGACTGCCCGACCCGGAGCGCGGCGAGCGGGTCTGCGCCGTGGTCCAACAGCCCGAGGGGGCGGGACCGCTGAGTCTTGAAGAGGTCACGGAGTACCTGCGCGGCGCGGGCCTCGCCGTGCACAAGCTCCCGGAACAGCTGGAACTCGTGGACGCGCTGCCCCGCAACGACACACTGCGCAAGGTGCTCAAGTACAAGCTGCGCGAGCGGTTCACTGGGGCGGACACGACATCCAGGGCGTGAACGACACCCCCGACACGAACGGCACGACATGAGCCTGAGCATCCGCAACCAGCTGCCCGGCACCGTGATCGCGGTCACCGGCGGCCCCGCCATGGCGACGGTGAGGATCCGCCTCGACAGCGGTGAGGAGATCACCTCGGCCGTGACCGCCGACGCCGTCTCGGAGCTGGGCATCTTCCCCGGCGGAGCGGTCAGCGCCCTGATGAAGGCCAGCGAGGTGGCCCTCGCGACGGCGCGCGTGGAGGGCCTCAGCATCCGCAACCAGCTGCCCGGCACGGTCACATCGGTGAGCCCCGGCGCGGCGATGGCCACCGTCCGGCTGAGGCTGGACGGCGGCCAGGACCTGACCGCGGTGATCACCAAGGACGCGCTGGACGAGCTCGGGTTCACGGCGGGCGGCACCGCGGTCGCCCTGGTCAAGTCGACGGAGATCTCGCTCTCCACCGCCTGAGCGCCACTGCGGACCGAACGCACCGCGCCACCCGGGGGAGACCCCCTGCACCGGACGCCGCTCGCCGACGGGCGCGCGCCGCCCGTCAGAGCCGGGACAGCGAGGCCGCCGCGAACAGGACGTCCCGCACGGCCTCGCGGTCCCCGTCCTGACCGGCCGCGGCGTCGGCCGGCGGCACATGGCCCGCCACGAGCTGGCAGAACTCCACGCCGTCGAGGGCGATCTGGGCGACCGTGTGGTCCGGGTCGCCCACCGCCGCGGGAGAGTCCAGCGCGATGTACCAGTGGCCGCCTCCTGCTCCCTCCACCTCCAGGTGCAGCGAGCGTCCGGGCGAACCGGCCGTCACCAGACGGCGGGCCGGCGCCGCGAGCCCGGCCCGCCGCCGGGCGGCCAGCGCCCCGGGCAGCAGCCGGACCGCCAGATCGATCATTCGGTGCAGATGCGCGCCGGTCGGGGGCTCGTACGGATAGTCCACCGCGACCGCGATGTCGTCCGCGTGCACCCAGCACTCGAAGGCCCGGTCCAGCATCGCGTCCTGCAGCGGCAGCGCGAAGTCCCCGTAGGAGACCGACAACTGCTCCACCCCGAGCCCGGCGAACGACACCGTCCGCACCAGCGCATGGCTCTGCTCGCGCCACGGGACGCGCACCGAACGCGTCGCCGGACGTTCGCCCGAGCTCCACAGCCGCTCGGTCCGCTCGGCCGGGGAGGCCGGCGCGTCGGGGCCGGCCGGGTCTCCCAGCCCCAGGGCCGAAGCCACCAGCCCGTCCACGGACATCAGATGGCCCATCACTCCGGCGACCGTCGTCCTGCGGCTCACCTTGGCCTCGCCGTCGAACCACTTCAGCCGCACCGGGGCGTGCCACTCCGAGTCGCCGATGTCCCGCAGCAGCGCGTCGAGCCGGGCGGTCTCCGCGTCGTACGCACCGGCCCACGCGGGCACCGGGGTCCGGGCGGGCCGCCTGCCCAGGCAGTTCTCCAGGACCCGGGAGCGCAGCAGCGGATCCAGGTCGAGGTCGCGGTCGGTGTGCAGCAGCCCCACGGCGTCCCGCAGCCGCAGCGCCTCCTCGGCGCAGGGCGCGCAGCCGGTGAGGTGCTCCTCCACCGCCGCGGTCTCCTCGGCCGAGCAGGCCGCCAGCGCCCAGGCGCCGAGCAGCGACTTGAGCACGCCGTGGGCCGGGGGCTCCGGCGGCGGCGGGGGCAGCACGTCCGGCGGCGAGAGGTCGTCCCCCGCCGCACGCGGTCCGGGTATGCGCGGGGGCGCGCCCGGCACGTCGTCGGGGCCGCGGCCGTTCACCGGCGGCTTCCCGGTCCGGGAGGCGACGAGCCGTCCAGCGCGCGGGTGTTGGCCGTCGCCAGCAGTTGCAGCCCGAGCCGCAGCCGGCGGCGCGCCTCGTCCTCGGTGACCCCGAGGTCGGCGGCGGTCTGCCGGTAGTCCCTGCGCTGGAAGTACGCCAGCTCCAGTGCGGCCCGCAGCGGCGCGGGCATCGACGTCACGATGTAGTCCGCGCGGGCGGCGACGGAGGCGCGGCGCACCTTCTGCTCCAGGTCCTCCGTGCCGCCACCGCACTCGGCGGCCGCCGTGCGCTCCTGCTCCCGCAGCCGGTGGACGGCCTGGTCGTGTGTGAGACGCGCCACCCAGAAGCGCATCGAGCCCTGCCGGGGGTCGTAGGCGTCCGGGTTCTCCCACACGTAGCCGAACACCTCGCGGGTCACCTGGTCGGCGGCCGCGTCGTCGTCGAGCACGCGATGGGCCTGGCTGTGGACGAGCGCGGCGAAACGGTCGTACAACTCGCCGAGCGCGGCGGCCTCGCCCCGCGCCAGCCGCTGCTGCATCCTGCGGTCCCAGCGAGGTGGTGCGTCCTTGCCCATCCGGCGGCCCCCAAGCCTCTGCCCGTCCTCGTCGCCTTCTGCTCGTCCTGTCGTCCACTCGAATGTAATGCGACGCGGCTGAAACGCACGCCCCTTTATGGCAAGTCCGCCCCGGCGAAGACTGCGCGTGGTAGAGGGTTTCGCCACGGTGGGGCGGGGCAGCAGCGCCGGAAGGGAACGACTACGTCCGGATGGGGACCGGTGTGACGAGAGAGCCGCGCGAGATGCTCAGGGTGGAGCGAACCGAGCAGACCCCCTGGACGATACTGCACATTCAGGGCGAACTGGATCTGGTCAGTTCCCCCGAGGTCCGGCGCCATGTGCACGACGCCGTGGCCGTGGGGCGCCGCGATGTCGTGCTGGACCTCTCCGGAGTGCTGTTCTGCGACTCCAGCGGTGTGGGCGTGCTGATCGCCTCGCGCCGGCTGCTGCGCTCCTGCCGCGGGCGGCTGAGGCTGATCCTGCCCGCCCGCGGAGCCGTCGAGGGCTCGCATGTGAACCGGGTGCTCGCCGCCCTGGGGGTGCGCCGGCTGTTCGAGGTGTACGAGGACGTGGACGCCGCCACCGACGGCGAGACGCGGCCCCTGTCCGCGTAACGGGACGCACGGACCGCTCTGACGTCGTACGCTCCCCGCATGGACAGCGCAGAATACGAGCGCAAGATCGCCCACCGGTTCGCCGAGTTCGACCAGGACGGCAACGGCTACATCGATCGCGCGGACTTCAGCAAGGCGGCCGCGGTGCTCCTCTCCGAGTTCGGCACGACCGCACGCTCCGACAAGGGGCAGGCCCTGTACTCGGGCGCGGAGGCGTTCTGGCAGGGCATGGCGGGCATCGCCGACGTCGACGGCGACCAGCGGGTCTCCCGTCAGGAGTTCGTCACGGGCGCCGTGAAGCGCCTGCGTGACAACCCCCGCCGCTTCGCGGAGATCGCCCGGCCCTTCCTGCACGCCGTCGTCGCCATCGCCGACGAGGACGGTTCCGGGGTCACCCGGGGCGGCGCCGAGCGGGTGCTCCGCGCCCTCGGCGTCGAGCCCGACCGCTGCACGGCGGTGGCCGCCGCGCTGGACTCCGACGGGGACGACCGGATCAGCGAGGAGCAGATCCTCGAGGCGTTCGCCGCCTACTACGTGACCTCGGAGCCCGACACCCCCTGAACCTCCGGCCTCGCACGTCCGGCCGCACGGGCCCCGGAGACCGCGGAAGGCGCCCCGCACCCCCGCGGGACCGGGGCCCCGTCATGCCCGCCAGGTGCCTGCCCGACGCGGGCCACCGCCCGGTCCGTCCTCGCCGAAGCCCCGGGCACCGTCCGGTCCCGGGCGCCCCGAGGCCCCCGCCCCGCCCGGACCGGTCGTCGCCGGGGCCGCCGGAACAGGCCGGTCAGACCAAGGGCACCTGCGACATCGTCCGGGCCACGTTGACGAAGCCCGGCCGCTGGGCGACCAGACGGCCGTCCCGGACGACCTGGAAGGTCACGTTCGGGTTCACGATCCGGGGGAAGCCCGGCACGCCCAGCATGTCCTCGAAGCGCCAGCGCAGCGCGGGCGTGAGACCGCCGGTGTCGACGCTGACACCGGTGTCGAGGGCGTGGGACAAAGCACTCGGGGTGACGCTGTCGCGATCGAGCGCCTCGATCACCTTCTTCAGCACGGTGTACGCGATCCAGGTGGTCTGGACCCCCGCGTCGGCCGGGTCGATCCGGTCGTCGCCGAACGCGTGGTCCTTGATCACCTGCCGCATCACGCCCCAGCGGGCGTCCCCCGCGTCGGGGTACCAGCCGGTCATGTACGCGCCCTCGAACGGCCCGCCGGCCCCGCCCGTACGGTCGATCAGCGGCTGGTCGACGGAACTGAGGACGGAGGAGATCCGCACACCCCTGTCGTCCTCCGGCAGCCGGCGGAAGGAGTCGAAGAAGTTCGCGGTGCGCTCGCCGAGGACGGCCGTGACGCAGCCGCTCCGGCCGCCGGCCTCGTCCCGGGCCCGCGCGGCCTCCGCCAGGTACTCGGTGGCGTCCTCCGCGGCCTTGACGTCGATGGACGGCCGCCCGTCGCCCTCGGACAGCCCGGTGTTCAGCAGCACCGGCAGGTTGTCGCCGGCGATCGTGTCGGGCCGCACCAGCGACACCTGGCGGCAGCTGTCCGCCAACTGCCGGCCGTTGCCGGCGAGGAGCGCCGGCTGGCCTCCGTTCACCGGGTAGGAGAGGTAGCTGGTGAACTCCTCCTCGGACACCCCGTAGCCGCCGATGTACGGAATGCCCGCGGCTTCCAGCGGCGCCATGAAGGCCCGGCCGTTCTGGCTGTACGAGCCGACCACGGCGACCGCGCCCTCGGCCGCCGCGCGCCGGGCACAGGCCGCCGCACCCGCCGTCGTGTTGTGCTCGTTGCAGGTCAGCACCCGCAGCTCGTGACCGTCGATGCCGCCCTTCTCGTTGACGTACTTGGCGTACGCCTGGGCCATGGCGGGCATTCCGGGCATGTTCGTGGCCCGGGTCTCCTCGGGGGCGAAGGTCATCACGGTGATCGGCTCCCTGGCTCCCGCCGATCCGCCGGGGAGCACCCCGCACCCGGCGAGTGACGCGCCGACGGCCGCCGTGCACGCGGCGAGGGCCGTCGCGGTCCTGAGGGGGTGGGAGAAGGAGGAGCGTCGCCTACCGGTCATGTCCCTGCACAATTCCGCCCCATGGGTAACACCGGAGTGGTGACGGTTCAACGCAGGGTGACGGAGAGGTGAATTGCAGGGGGACGGGATCGCCGGATGACGGAGAACGTACGATCGAGGCCGCGCTAGCTTCGGTGCTGACCGTGTCGCGGAGCTCGCAAGGACCGAGCTCACGAGGTGAACGTCAATGAACTCTTCCCGCCGCGGCCGTCGCTCCTCCACCATGGGCGACATGCCGCTCAACGACATGCCCTGGTGGCGCTGGCGTGCCCATGTGCGCTCGGCGCTGCACATGTTCTCCGACCCCGCCTTCCACCAGGAGACCTGGCTGGCGGGCCATGAGGGGTACGGCGACGTCACCGACGCCGTCTACCGGCTGGTCGAGGACACCTGGCTGGACAACTGGTCCGCCGAGAAGTACGTGGGGACGATCTTCCGGGACTCCGGTGAGGCCGCGCTCGTCGACGTGGCCGTGCTGCGGGTGCTGCGGATCATGCACCAGGTCGGCGCGGACGCGCCGGTCTCGGCGTACCTGGAGCACCACGCCTGGCCGGAGGCCGTCCGGGCCGCGCGGGAGGCCCACGTACTGCTGGCGACGAACGACGGGGAGGACCCGGACGCCCCGCCGCGCACCCTGGAAGTGCTGCGGATCATGACGCGTTCGGCCTGACGGTCGTGGAACGGCGCGGCTTCCGGGCGACGGACGCCGGGGTTCATCGCGGGGACCACCGCGGTCCGCCCGACGGACGCCGGGATCACGATCACCGCGGTCCGCCTGACGGACGCCCTTCCGTCGCCGATCCGTGGGTGTGACACCCTACGAGGATGACCGACCAGTACGTCCTCACGCTCTCCTGCCCGGACAAACAGGGCATCGTGCACGCCGTGTCCAGCTACCTCTTCATCACCGGCTGCAACATCGAGGACAGCCGGCAGTTCGGAGACCGGGACACCGGCCTGTTCTTCATGCGGGTGCACTTCTCGGCCGAGGACCCGGTGACCGTGGAAAAGCTGCGCGCCGGCTTCGCCGCGGTGGGCGACTCGTTCTCCATGGACTGGCAGATCCACCGCGCCGACGAGCGCATGCGGATCGTGCTGCTGGTCAGCAGGTTCGGCCACTGCCTGAACGACCTGCTGTTCCGGTCGAGGATCGGTGCCCTGCCGGTCGACATCGCCGCCGTGGTCTCCAACCACACCGACTTCGCGGAACTCGCCGCCTCCTACGGCATTCCGTTCCGGCACATCCCGGTCACCAAGGACACCAAGCCGCAGGCCGAGGCGGAACTGCTGGAGCTGGTGCGCGAGGAGAACGTCGAACTGGTCGTGCTCGCGCGCTACATGCAGGTCCTCTCCGACGACCTCTGCAAGCAGCTGAGCGGCCGGATCATCAACATCCACCACTCCTTCCTGCCGAGCTTCAAGGGCGCGAAGCCGTACCACCAGGCGCACGCCCGCGGTGTGAAGCTGATCGGCGCGACGGCGCACTATGTGACGGCCGACCTGGACGAGGGCCCGATCATCGAGCAGGAGGTGGAGCGCGTCGGCCACGAGGTGACGCCGGAACAACTGGTCGCGGTCGGCCGCGACGTGGAGTGCCAGGCCCTTGCCCGCGCGGTGAAGTGGCACGCGGAACACCGGATCCTCCTGAACGGCCACCGCACGGTGGTGTTCGCCTGAGGGCTGTCCGGCAGTCCTCGGGGGACCGGCGCCCGGCGTCGGATGCGGTGCGCCGCAAGGCGGAGAGTCGTCCTCGTACCGGATGCGTTCGGGCGATTCGACAACCCGGCGGGGCACCGTGGCCGCCGTGTCCCCGCCGGGATCGCGGGACGGTCCTCGGCCCGGTTCCGGGCGGGGTCGGCCCGTCGCGACGGGCCGACCCCGCCTGACGGCCGCCGCGGCTCAGAGCTGTTCCGCGCGGCGCTCCGTCAGGTCGTACTTCGTCGCGATCCGGTTCCAGAGAGTCGCCGCCTCGCGCTTCGCCTTCGTCGCCACACCGCTCTGGACGTTGCCCTGGGCGGTCTGGCCCGTGTTGCGTGCCTTGCCGCCCTTGCAGCCCTTCTTGCCCTTGACCTGGCCCGCCCACGCGGCGTAGTGGTCGTCCGCCGAGGCCGACGCCTCCCACGCCTTCTTCAGGGACGCGGTGAGCGCCTGGTTGTCCGGGAGCCGGTCCACGGAGACGCCCTGCAGACGGGTCACCAGCCCGCGGCGCTGCTCCGCCGCGCCACGCAGGTCCGAGGCCGCCTGGTCCAGGTTCTGGCAGGTCTTGATCGACTCGACGGAGCGGATCACCGCGGCCCGGCTGTCGTTGCTGTCCGCGAGGAGCTTGTCGAGTTCCACGGCCTGCGTCTTCGCCGGGTCCTCCACCGCCTCCCCGGACGGGTCGGCCGCCGGCGAAGTCGCCGCGGCGACACTCGTGTCGGCGCCCGGGTCCGGTTCGTCGTCACCGCCACCGAACATCAGCGCGCTCGTGCCGAGCCCGAGCACGGCACAGCCGACCACGACCGCGGCGATCAGCGGCAGCCGCGAGGAGTTCCGCGAGGTGCTCCCCCGGGAGGGAACGGGCTCGGGGGCGCGGCGGGCCGCTCGGCCGCCCGGGGAGGCGTACGGGGGCTGGGCGCCGTGCGCCGGCTCCTGCACGGGCGGCAGGTACTGCGTCTGCTCCGCGGCTCCGGCCCCGCCGGCCTCGCTGCGGAACAGGTTGTCGAACTCCGCCGGCGGCTGCCGGTCCCCCGGCGTTCCGGGGCGGATGCCGTACGGGGCGCCGGGCGGCGGCGCGGGGGCGTCCTGGTGCGCCACGGGCGGCAGGTACTGCGTGGCCTCCGCCTCCCCGGCCGGAGCGGCCGGGGCGGCCGGGGCGGCCGGGGCGCTGCCCGCCGGCCGTGCCCCGAGGAACCGCGTCGACTCCGCCGGGTTCTCCGGCGGCAGGGCCCCGGGCCCCGGCGGGACCGGAGCGATGTACTGGGTGGCGTCTCCCGCGGATCCCTGCGGGACGGGCGGGATGTACTGCGTCGCGTCACCGGCCCCCGCCGGGACGGGAGCGATGTACTGCGTCGCGTCGGCGTCGGGCGCGGGCGCCTGCGCGCCCTGCTGCCCGTATCCGTACGGCGTCTGCGTCTGCTGAGGCATCTGCGGCGGCAGCGCCCCGGCGTGCGCGGGCTGCGCGTACGGCGGGCCCGGCGGCTCCTCCTGCGGCAGCGGCTGCGCGTCCTGCCCGGGACCCCAGGGCGCACCCCACGGGGCGCCACCGGACGGGGCGACCTGCGGCCCGCCGGCTCCGGGGATGAAGGGCTCGCTGCCGTCCGCGGGCAGCACGACGCCCTCGTGCGCGGGCCGCGAGGCGGGATGCCGCGACTCGTCACCCTGTCCGCTGTGCGTCACCGGGACTCCTACGTGTCAACCTACGGAATCGTCGGCTCACGCTACCGGGTGACTCGGGGCGTCCGCACACGCGTGTGGTACCCGTAACAAGAACGCCCGCGGGGACGCTGTTATGGCCTCAAGATCCTTGACCTGGACGGGGATCCGCCCGACCCGGAACCGCCCGCTCACGCCCCGGCGGCCCCGCCGGACGCGGGACCGCCCGGGCCCGCTCACGCCGCCTGCAGCTGCAGCCTCGCGCCGAACTCGCGTACGGACGGCTCCGCCGCGTACGGCTCCAGCCGCTGGTGCAGGTCCTCCAGGTACTCCGTGCCACGGCTGGAACGAAGGGTGCCGAGGAGCTCCATCGCCCGTGTGCCCGTGCTGCAGGCCTCCTCGACCTCACGCTGCTGGAGCCGGGCCGTGGCCAGCAGGACCAGCCCGATCCCCCGGCGCCGCGCGCGCGACTCGGGATGCCCGTCCAGGGACTCGGTGGCCCGGCGGACCGCCTGGTCGGCCTGGCCGAGGTCGCGGTGGCAGTGGGCCAGCTCGTCGGCGAGGTACGCGTGGTCGAAGTGGGCGATCCAGTCGGGATCGTCCCCCGATTCGGTGTTCGCCCGGTCCAGTGCGGCGATGGCCCTGCCGGCCGCCTCCTGGCAGGTACGCGCGTCCCCGAGCAGCGCGTGCCCCCGGGCCTCCGCCGCGTGGAACATCGCCTCCGCGCGCGGTGTGACCTGGCCCCGGGCGCCCTCCTGCGCGGCCCGCGCGAGCTGGGCGATCTCCCTCGGGTTCCCGAGCTCCGCGGCGAGGTGGCTCATCGACGCGGCCAGGACGTAGCCGCCGTAGGCGCGGTCGCCCGCGGCCTGGGCCAGCCGCAGGGCCTGGATGTAGTAGCGCTGGGCGAGGCCCGGCTGGCCCGTGTCGACGGCCATGTAGCCCGCGAGCTCCGTGAGCCGCGCCACCGCGGCGAAGAGCTGCCGCCCCACCGGCTCCCGGTACGAGCCGGAGAGCAGCCCGGACACCACGCTGTTGAGGTAGTGGACGACGACCGGCCGGACGTGCCCGGCGCCGAACCGGTGGTCGAGACCGGTGAGCGCCTTCGTCATCGCCCGCACGGCCTCGACGTCCGGCAGCCCCACCCGCGCCCCGGCCTGCCGGGCCACCTGGGTGTCGGCTCCGGTGATCAGCCAGTCCCGACTGGGCTCGACGAGCGCCGAGGCGGCCACCGTCGAACCGGTCAGGAAGTCGCGCCGGCCCACGTCGCTGCGCCACAGCTCGCAGACCTGCTCGATCGCCCCGACCACGGTGGGGGCGAACTGCAGCCCCACGCCGGACGCCAGGTTCTTGCCGTTGGCCATTCCGATCTCGTCGATCGTGACCGTGCGGCCCAGCTTGCGGCCCAGTGCCTCCGCGATGATGCCGGGCGCCCGCCCGCGCGGCTGCTGCCCACGCAGCCAGCGCGCCACCGACGTCTTGTCGTAGCGCAGATCGAGGCCGCGTTCCGCCCCGACCATGTTGACCCTGCGGGCCAGACCGGCGTTGGAGCATCCGGCTTCCTGGATCAGCGCCTGCAGCCGTTCGTTCGGCTGACGGGCGACGAGTGGCCTCGCTGCCATCACTAACCCCCTGTGCCGGACCGCGCCGGTCGTGATCTCCGTGGTGATCTGCCATCGATCACTTCCCGGCGTTATCCGGAGAATGCCAATGAGCTCGGACGATTACGGGTGAATGCCGCTCACCCGCAACTGGCTACCCGCCGGCCGGGTCCGGCCCGCATGCGCGCCCCCGTCCGTGCACCCGTGCGCCCCACATGCGGGTTCGGTGCACCACCGTCCGGCGCCGCGCGCCCGTAACCCGGCCTGGTGGGGGGAGTTGTGTTTATCGTGGAAGACACCATCGACGGGTCGATCGGCCTCACCGAGGCGGCCCAGATCCCCGTACAGCGCGGCACGCAACTGCTGGACAGCGCGGTCCGTTACGTGGAGGAGCGCCACTGGGACGTGTTCCCCGGCACCTGGCTGGAGGCCGTCGAGGGCGCCGAACGGTGCTCGTGCGGCGCACCCGTGTGCGATGCGCCGGGGGCGCACGCCGCCCGGCCGGACTGGTCGGGCCAGGCGACCGGCAGCGCCGTCGCCGCGCGCCGGCTGTGGGGCAGGCAGCCGAGGGCGTCGATCCTGATGCCCACGGGGAGGACGTTCGACGCCCTGGAGGTCCCGGAGTCGGCCGGCTTCCTCGCCCTGGCCCGGATGGAGCGGATGGACATGACCCTCGGGCCGGTGGTCTGCGGCCCGAACCGGCGCGTGCTGTTCCTCGTCCTGCCGGGCGCGGCCGTGAAGCTCCCGGAGCTGGTGCGCAGGCTCGGCTGGATGCCCGGCTCGCTCGACCTGGTGGCGCGCGGCGACGGGCAGTACGTCGCGGCGCCGCCGACGCGCGTCGGCGGCCAGGGAGCCGTGCAGTGGGTGCGCAAGCCGACGCCCGCGAACCGCTGGCTGCCGGACGCCGAGGAGCTGATCAGCCCGCTGGCCTACGCATGCGGGCGGGAGGCCGCCGACGGGCGGGACCGCCGATCGTAGGGTTGTTCCCGTACTACGGGGACAACGGAAGGCGGCAACATGCCCGACCAGGCATCGGACCGGACGGTGGACACGGCGGGCGGCGCGCCCGGGGAGGCACCTCCCGCCGTCCGGGTGGAGGGTCTCTGGAAGCGGTTCGGCGAACAGATCGCGGTCGCCGGCGTGGATCTCACGCTGCCCGCGGGAAAGTTCATCGGCCTGGTCGGACCCAACGGCGCCGGCAAGACCACGACGCTGTCGATGGTCACCGGGCTCCTCCGCCCCGACCAGGGACGCATCGAGGTCGCCGGCCACGACGTCTGGAGGGATCCGGCCGAGGTCAAGTCCCGGATCGGTGTCCTGCCCGAGGGCCTGCGGTTGTTCGAGCGGCTGTCGGGCGGTGAACTCCTCTCCTACACCGGCCGGTTGCGGGGACTCCCCGGCGAGGAGGTGGACAAGCGGGCCGCCCAGCTGCTGGACGTGCTGGATCTCGCGGGCGCCCGGCACAAGCTGGTCGTCGACTACTCGACCGGTATGCGCAAGAAGATCGGCCTGGCGGCGGCACTGCTGCACAACCCGCAGGTGCTCTTCCTGGACGAGCCGTTCGAGGGCGTCGACCCGGTGTCCGCACAGACCATCCGCGGGGTTCTGGAGCGGTACACCGCGTCCGGGGCGACCGTCGTCTTCTCCAGCCACGTCATGGAGCTGGTGGAATCGCTGTGCGACTGGGTCGCGGTGATGGCCGCCGGCCGGATCAGGGCGCACGGCCCTCTCGCGGAGGTCCGCGGTTCGGCGCGGTCCCTGCAGGACGCCTTCCTGGAGTTGGTCGGTGCCAACGGGCGGGACACCGGCGACGCGCTGGACTGGCTCGGCGGCGGTGCCCGGTGACGGCCACGACGCCCGGCCCGGCGCCCTCGCTCATGTCGGTGTTCGTACGGCTCAAAATGTCGCTGCTGGCCAACGGGCTGCGGCAGTCGTCCGGCCGCACGGCCGCGTTCGTCACCTCGGCCGTACTGGCGCTGCTGGTCGCCGCAGGCCAGTTCATCGGCTTCGTCCTGCTGCGCGGCACCGCGCACGCGGCCTCCCTGGTGGTGCTGCTGGTGGCGGTGCTGGCGCTGGGCTGGGCGTTCCTCCCGCTGTTCTTCCCGAGCGGTGACGAGACGCTGGACCCGACCCGGCTGGTGATGCTGCCGCTGCGGCCGGGCCCGATGGTGTCGGCGCTGCTGGTGGCGTCGCTGGTGGGCATCGGGCCGCTGTTCACGCTCTGCCTGGTGGTCGGCGCCGCGCTGGCCCTGGCGCACGGGGCAGCCGGGGTGGTGGCCGCGGTGGTCGCCGTGCCGCTGGCGGTGCTGGTGTGCGTGGCGCTGGCGCGGGCGGTCGCCGCCGCCAACATCCGCCTGCTGACCAGCCGCAAGGGCCGCGACCTGGCCGTGCTGAGCGGTCTGGTGATCGCGGTCGGGATCCAGTTCGTGAACTTCGGTGTGCAGCGCCTCGGCCAGGCCGGTGGGCTCACCGCGCTGGACCCGGCGGCGGCCGTGGTCCGCTGGATCCCGCCCGCGTCGGCGCTCGGCGCCGTCGACTCCGCGAGCGCCGGGGCTTACGGGTCGGCGGCGACGCAACTCGCGCTGTCCGGCGCCGCCCTGGCCGCCCTGCTGTACGGATGGCAGCGCAGTCTGACGCGTCTGATGACCGCCCCGGACGGCTCGACCCTCGCGGCGGCCTCGGAGCCGACCGGGCGGCACACGTCCACGGGCCTGCACCGGCTGCTGCCGGGCGGGCGCACGGGCACGGTCATGCAGCGCAGCCTCCGCTACGTCTGGCGTGACCCGAAGACGAAGACCGCGTGGGTGACGGCGCTGGTGATCGGGCTGATCGTGCCGCTGTTCAACGCCCTCCAGGGGACCGGCTCGATCTACTTCGCGTGCTTCGCGTCGGGGATGCTCGGCATCCAGATGTACAACCAGTTCGGCCAGGACACGTCGGCGTTCTGGATGGTCGCGCAGACGATCGCCTCACCCCACGACGCCTACCTCGAACTGCGTGCCCGTGCACTGGCGTTGCTGCTGATCACCCTGCCGTACACGATGCTGGTGACGGTCGCCACGGCCGCCGTGCTGGGCGACTGGCGCGCGCTGCCGGAGGCGCTGGGGATCGCGCTGGGGCTGCTCGGCGCGATGATGGCGACCGGCGCGGTGGCCTCGGCGCGTTTCCCGTACTCGATCCCGCAGGACAGCGCCTACAAGAACGTGGCGCCGGGGCAGGGCGGGCTCGCGTGGATCTCCATCTTCGGCGGGATGATCGCCTCGGCGCTGCTGTGCTCCCCGTTGATCGCGCTGACGATCTGGCTGAACGCCGCGAACGCCGAGTCGGCGATATGGATTCTGCTGCCGCTGGGTGCCGTGTACGGCGCGGCGGTGGCCTGGGGCGGGCTGCGGGTGGCGGCCCCTCAGACGGCCGCACGGCTGCCGGAGATCCTGACGGCCGTCAGCAAGGGATGACCGCGGTCTGATCCGTACCGCACGCCGGGCGCCGTGGGCCATGACGTACGGTACGGATCATGTCCATGCCTCCTCCGCCCCAGGGACAACCGCAGTACCCGGGGTATCCGTCACCGGCCCAGGGCGCGGCGCAGCCGCAGCCGGGCCCTTACGGCCCCCCGCATCCGGGGCCGTACGGCTCCGGACAGCCGGGTCCCCACGGTCCGGGACAGCCGGGCCCCTACGGTCCTCCGCCACAGCAGGGAGGTCCGTACGGCCCGCCCCAGGGAGGCCCGTACGGCCCGCCGCCGCCCTTCCCGCAGCAGGGCGGCTGGGCTCCCCCGCCCGCGCCGCCGAAGAAGTTCTGGTCCGGTCCGAAGGCCGCGATCATCGGGGTGTCGGTCGCCGTGGCCGTCGCGGTGCTCGCGTGGGCGGGAAACCGGGGCGGCGGCTCCGCCTCCTTCCCGGAGGCCACGCACAAGGTGACCCTCCCCAAGACGCTGCTGGGCGGCGAGTACACGCTGGCCCAGGACCTCTCCGAGCAGGGCGACTCCGCGCTGGCAGGCGCGAGCGAGGCCAACATCCGTGACCCGAAGGGCGTCGTGGGCCAGTACGCGTCCACCGACGCGAAGAAGGCCGGGGTTCTGGTCCTCTCGGCCCTCTACGGACAGATCAAGGACCCGGACGACGCCCGGGAGAGCATGCTGAAGGGCGCCGCCCAGTCGGAGGGCGCGACGATCGCCGTGCCGCCGAAGGACATCGAGGTGCCCGGCTCCGACGTCACCGTCACCTGCCAGGTCCTGACCGCCGCGTCCACCGGCGGGAAGAGCTCCTTCCCCATGTGCGCCTGGGCGGACGGGAACACCAACGGCTCCGTCGCCGAGGTGACCCCCGAGGCCGCGACGACGAGCCCCGAGTCGCTGGACCTCCGGACGGCGGCCGCGAACACGCTGAAGGTGCGCGAGGAGGTCAGGAAACCCATCGGCTGATCCTCCGCTTGTGGAGGTCGCGTGCAGAACGCATGGCCTCACGACGACGGGCCGGCAACGGAGTTCGCATCACTCCGGCGCCGGCCCTTCGCCGTATACGAAGGCGTACGGCGGAACACGGCGAGCACCCGGGACGTGACCCCACGACAGGCGCAGGATTCCGGCCGAAGCGCACGATGCGGCGGTATTCAAAGACGAAACCATTTTTGTATCACCGCAGGCCAGGCTTTTGTTCCGCGTTGGACCACCCTCAGCTGTCCATATACCGGACAACGGATCACCCACCTCGCACACCCCTCCCGAGCTGCCCGAACGGCCATTCGGTCGGCACACCTTGAACGTATGCGGCCGGAAACAGGTGATGGATGTGCGATCACTGTACGCATCAGCAAGACTCCCGACCGCAACCGCACACACCGTCAAAGGGGTTCACTCATGCGTTACATCGTCCACACACTCGGCGCGACGGCCTCCGCCGCGGCGCTCGTGCTCAGCGGTCTGGCCGCGGGCACCGCGCACGCCGATGCCGCCGGTCACACGGGGCTCTACGCGCCGTCCGCCCTGGTGCTGGCGGTCGGCAGGGGCGAAGCCGCCGCGACGGCGACCGTCGAGCGCGCGGTCACGCTGAACTGCGCCCCGGCGCCGGGCGGCACCCACCCGTCCGCCCGCGCGGCCTGCGGTGAACTGAACGCGGTGGACGGCGAGTTCGCCCTGCTGACCGGCACGTCAGAGCGCCCCTGCACCCGGCAGTGGGACCCGGTCACGATCACCGCCACCGGGGTCTGGGAGGGCAAGCGCGTCGACTGGTCGGCCACGTACGGCAACGCGTGCGAGATGCGGGAGAGCATGAACGGATCTGCCGTATTCGCCTTCTGAGGCCCCCTCAGACGCGGCGGACCGGGGCGATACGACGGCGGTCCCGGTCCGTCGCACCGCCGGCGCGACACGCCGGCACCCCCATGGAGTGGATGGCCTCCTCCCCGGCCACCCGGTCCCGGGCGGGGCCGATGTGCACCGCCCGTCAGACCCTCACGCCGTCAGGACGCCGTCGAGGAAGGGCTCGACGACCGCGCGCCAGGCCTCCGGCTGGTCGTAGTGGACGAGATGGCCGGCATCCGCCACCTCCGCGTACTGCCCGCGAGACAGGACCCGGACCATCTCCTGGGCCTCCGCACGACCCAGTTCACCGTCGAGCCCGCGGACCACGAGCGTCGGGCACGTGACCTGGGCGAGCGAGTCCCAGTGCGCGTCGTGCACCCAGGTCGCCCGGGACCGCAGCATCTGGCGGCGGGAGAAGACGGGCCGCCAGCCGTCCGCCCGTTCGGCCATCACCTCGACGAAGAACTCGCCCCGAGACGGGCTCGGACGCTCCAACCAGGGGTCGTCCTCGCCGAACCACTTGCGCACGTCCGCCAGTGTCGCGAAGGGCACGGGCCACGAGCGGAACCAGTCCTCCCACTCCCGCTGGGAGGCCGCCCCGAGCGCGGAGGCGCGCATGTCGCAGATGACCAGGGCCCGCACGAGGTCGGGACGCTCGGCGGCGAGCTGCCAGGCGGTCAGGGCACCCATGGAGTGGCCGACGAGGATCGCCGGCGCCAGGCCCAGTCGCTCCACCGCGGCCGCCGCGTCCGCCACGTACGCCTCGCGGGTGAACGCTCCGTCGGCGGGCCGCTCGCTGCGGCCGTGCCCGCGCTGGTCGAGGGCGACCGCACGGTGCCGCTCGGACAGCCAGCGGGCGGTGCGGGCCCAGTGCGAGGCCCGGCCCATCAGCCCGTGGAGGAGTAAGACGCCCGGGACGCGGTCCGTCTCGCCGCGCCCCTTGGGCGGGTCGGCGAACTCCCAGGCCGCGAGCCGAACACCGGCCGTACCGGTCACGTCGATGCGCCGCACCATGGTCCTGGCACCCCCTTCTGGCCCCGTGGATCTCCGGGCTCTCCGAAGCGATCGAGCTCGGCCAGGCTATCGAACTTCCATTCGAAAACCGGCTTCCGGCGAGCAACACCCCTCGTTCGAGTGACCACCCCCAAGGATTGACGGGCGCCGCCGAGGGGAGATCTTCAGCGGGAGGCGGGCCGCTCGGGGAAAACGGTCCGAGGGGATTGACCCTGGGAGCTCGGGGCTCCGGGTCAGCGAAGGGGAGGACAGGCCCCGGTGCCGCAGGGCGCCGGGGCCCTCCGCGTTCGACAGCCACATGATCCGCTCCCTCCCCGCGACTGGGCCGACCCCCCGGCCCGACCCGGCCCGACCCGGTCATGTGCCTCAGCCACAGAGTGGCACGCAAACCGCCCTGGCGCTGCCGTTCCGGCCGGAAAGCGCGTTCTGGAGGAGGTCTCACGGCGGGCGGAGGAGTCGCGCGGCGGCCACGGGTCGCACACCGGACGACGAAGCGCGCCCGTACCGCGGACGCACGGTACGGACGCGCCGGACGAGGTCCCCGTGGCCCGCGGGGCACTGGGGACGGCAACGCCACCAGCGGGGGCCCGATGGGCCGGACGGCCGACCGGTGGGGCCCGGGGCCCGTCGGGACGACCCGAGGCCCGATGGACCGGCGGGCCGGTGCTCAGTGGCCCCCGGCGGACGACCGACGGGGGCGCGCGGAGCGGAGGCTCAGCGCTTCGCCACGAAGACGTGCGAGGCGACGTCCGCCTTCAGCTCCGCGGCCTCACCGCCGCTGCCCACCAGCACCCCGCCCGCCGACTCGGTCACGCTCACCACCGAGCCGGGCTGCACACCGGCGCGGCGGAGCGTGTACATCAGCTGGGCGTCCGTCTGGATCGGCTCCCCGATCCGCCGGACCACCACCGTCTTCGCCTCCGTGCCGGCGTCGAGGTCGGCCAGGCTGACCATGCCGTCGTCCAGGAACGCCTCGGCCTCCGACTTCTCGCCCAGCTCCTCCAGGCCCGGGATCGGGTTGCCGTACGGCGACTCGGTCGGGTGCCGCAGGAGCTCGAGCACGCGCCGCTCCACGGCCTCGCTCATCACGTGCTCCCAGCGGCACGCCTCGGCGTGGACCTGCTCCCACTCCAGGCCGATCACATCGACCAGGAGGCACTCGGCGAGCCGGTGCTTGCGCATCACGCGGGTGGCGAGCCGGCGGCCCTCCTCGGTCAGCTCCAGGTGACGGTCGCCCGCGACCGTCACGAGCCCGTCGCGCTCCATCCGCGCGACGGTCTGGCTGACCGTCGGCCCGCTCTGGTCAAGCCGTTCCGCGATGCGTGCGCGCATCGGGACCACGCCTTCCTCTTCCAGCTCGAGGATGGTGCGGAGATACATCTCCGTCGTGTCGATCAGTCCGGACATACGTGCCCCTCGAAGAAGTCGTGCGGTGGCCCTGCCTCAATTCTGACGCATGGGGCCGACAACCGGGCCACGCCTGCCTGGAACCCGTATTGACAGAGCAATGGTCCAGACCGCAACGTGATCCGCGACACGACGAGAAGGAGCGACCGCGATGGGCGAGAACGAGCTGGCGGGTCGGTTCTTCGACGCCGCGATCGGGCTGCTGGAACGCGTGCGCGACGAGGAGGCGGCGCACATCGCCGCGGCCGGTGCGGCCATCGCGGACACCGTCGCCTCGGGCGGGAGGCTGTTCGCCTTCGGCGCGGGCCACTCCTCGCTCGCCGCACAGGACGTCGTCTACCGGGCGGGCGGCCTGGCACTGATGAACCTGCTCGCCGTCCCCGGCGCCGTCGGTGTCGACGTGATGCCCGCGACCCTCGGCTCCGCGCTGGAGCGCGTCGACGGCCTCGCCGGTGCCGTACTCGACTCCAGCCCCGCCCGCGCCGGCGACGTGCTGGTCGTCGTCTCCCTCTCCGGCCGCAACGCCCTGCCCGTCGAGATGGCCCTGAACGCGCGGGCGCTCGGGCTGAAGGTGATCGGGGTGACGTCCGTGGCGTACGCCGCGGAGACGAAGTCCCGGCACGCCTCGGGCACGTTCCTCAAGGACCACTGCGACATCGTCCTCGACTCCAAGATCGCGGTCGGTGACGCCGAACTGACCGCGCAGGGCGTCGCGGCCCCGTTCGCGCCCGCCTCCACGGTCGTCACCAGCGCCCTGATGCAGGCGACCCTCGCCGCCGCGGCCGGCGAACTGGCAGAGCGCGGCATCGAGCCGCCCCTGCTGCGGTCGGGGAACGTGGACGGCGGACACGAGTGGAACGGCCGGGTCATGGCCGAGTACGCGGACCGGATCTTCTACCGCCGCTGAGCCGGATCAGTCCCGGTACCGGCCACCCGGCGGACCCCGGAACGGGCCGCGCCCCGTCGCGCAGGGCACGCCCCGCTCGAACGGACACAGGCCCCCGGTCGTGCGTCGGTGGCCAACACGCGCCCCGGTCGAACGGACGGTCCCGGTCGAACGGACGGTCCTGACGGTGGCGGACTATCCGCCGCGCGCCCGGGCCAGGTCCAGTGCGGCCGCCACGTGCGTCGCGACGCTCTCCGCGTACTCCGCGTCGGGGCGTTCGAAGCGGGGGCGGTTGGCGGACCGCAGGAAGGTGACGACACCGAGCGTGCGGCCGCGGCTGCGGAGCACCGTGGACAGGGCGTGCACCGCGTCTCGCGGCCACTGGCGCTCCGCGGCCCAGCTCTCGGTGCGGTCCGGTCCTCCCCCCGTGCTGGTACGGACGGAGCCGACGCGGTCCATCGCCTGGAGTGCGGGGTGGCCCTGCGGATACCGGAGGGGGATGCCCGCGCCCGCCACCCTCGCGACCGGCCCCGGGGCCCCCGACGGCGTCGCCGCGGCCCGCACCAGCCGTTCGCCGTCCTCCGACAGCACGTCGACGAGGGCGTGGTCGGCGAATCCGGCGAGGGCGAAGTCGAGCCGCGTCGTCGCCGCCTCCAAAGGGTCCTCGCACTCGGCCGCCGCCCGGGCGGCCCGGTGCAGCTGGCTGAACCGGAACCGCAGCCGGTCCGCCTCCTGCTCCGCGAGCTTGGCCTGGGTGACGTCCTGGAACAGCCAGCCGACGCCCAGTGGCACCGGTTCCTCGGCGAGCGGCGACGCCAGCCGGAGGAATCCGCTGCGCCAGCACCTGCGCTGCTCGCCCTCGTCGGTGCGCACCGTCAGCCACAGCTCGACGAGCGCGCCGGGCGCACCGTCGGCGAGGACGTGGTGCAGTGCGCCCTCCAGCTCCTCGACGCCCTGCACGACCAGTTCCCCGAGCGGGCGCCCGAGCGCCGTCGTACGCCCGGCGGAGCCCAGCATCCGGGCCGCCTGCCGGTTCACGACGGCGGGCCGCAGGTCCACGTCCACCAGCACGACGCCCCACGACGCGTCCTCGAACAGCGCCTCGCTCAAGGCGATCGACCGCTCCAGATCGATCTGGGCGTGCACCTCGCTGAACGCGCAGTACACCCCGGCAGGCCCGCCGTCCGCACCGCGCACCCCGGCGGACTGCGTGCGTACGAGCACCCGCCCGCCGTCCTTGCGCAGCAGCGCGAACTCGTGGACCTGGCGGCCCGGTGCGGTCATCGCGGCCATCAGCCGGCCCTGCACGTCGTCCGCGTCCGCGGTCCGCACGGCCCATCCGGCGAAACCGCGCCGTCCCACGGCCTCCTCCGCCGACCAGCCGAGGATCCGCTCGGCCTCCCGGTTCCAGTGGGTGATCACACCGTCCGCGTCGAACGCGCACAGCGCGGCGTCCATCCCGTCCAGCAGCGCCGCGAGGAGATCGGAACCGGGGCCGTCCCGCTCCGGCTCGTCCGGTCCCAGCGCGCTGGTGGCCTCGCTCTTGGAAGCACTCATCCCGGCACCCCCTGCAGGACGTGTCCTCGGTCCGTGCCGCCCTCCGCAAAGCGGCACCCCCGATCATTCAACTGGAACGTGACTCAGGACACAGCAATTTCCCGGAAATCGTCGCCCGGGCAAAAAGGGGTTGAGTCGCCCTCGCGAGGTTTCTAGTGTGGGACGCCTCGAGAAGGGAGGTGATTCGGAACATGATGGCATTCCGGACGCGAGAGGTGGCTGCGGGCTAGCGGCCCGTCGTCGCACCTTCGTGCACCTCGGCAGGGCCACTGCCGAAATCCAAGCAGTCACCGACCCGCGGGCTCGCCGGTACGTCCGGCCGGCTTCCTCCTCGGAGGGAACCGAGCCCGCGGGTTTCTGCGTTCCCGGTCCCTGCCTCGGGGCGCACCTCACTCCGCCAGGCGCGCCCGCGGTTCACGGAGCCAGCCGCTCCACCCGCCAGCCGACGGGCCCCTCCGGGGTACGGACGTAGCGGAGGCGGTCGTGGAGCCGGTTCTCGTGGCCCTGCCAGAACTCGACGGTCCCCGGTGTCACCCGGTAGCCGCCCCACTCCGGCGGCACCGGCACCTGCTCACCCGCCGGGTACCGGTCGGCGAGTTCCTCGTACCGCCGCAGCAGCTCCCCGCGGGACGTGAGCACCGAGGACTGGGGGCTGGCCCAGGCGCCGAGCTGGGAGCCGTGGGGCCGGGTGCGGAAGTACGCGGCCGTCTCGTCGCGGCCCACCCGGGCCGCGGTTCCGGTGACGATGACCTGCCGGGTCAGTGGGTGCCAGGGGAACAGCAGCGAGACGTGCGGATTGGCCTCGAGTTCGCGGCCCTTGCGCGAGGCGTAGTTCGTGTAGAAGACGAAGCCGCGGTCGTCGAAGTGCTTCAACAGCACGGTCCGGGCGGACGGCCGGCCGTCGGGGGTGGCCGTGGAGACGACCATGGCGTTCGGCTCGTGGAGCCGGCCTGCCGCGGCGTCCTTGAACCAGTGGACGAACTGCTCCATCGGATCGGCGGGCAGGTCCGCCTCGTCGAGCGGCGTCGAGCGGTAGTGCTCGCGCATGGCGGCGGGGTCGAGGGCGTCGGTCACGGAGTCATCCTGCCGCACGCGCCACAGGTGGTCCCCCGCCCTCCGGGGCCCGCGCCGCGGCGGCCGGGGCGGGGTGCCGCGGTGCCCTTCGTCACCCGTTCGGAGCGCGGACGAGTCTTCCCGGCACGGAGTGCCGCCAATCCTCCCGGACCGGATCGGTGCAGTGTGCCGGATGTCACGCTTCCCCGCATCGGAGGAACCGGCCAAAATCGTGCGCTGGGCCGCTGTGGCCTCCCTACCACGCGGAGCGGGTGACCACGCGCCGCGCGGGGCATCACCGTGGTGGTGACCCACCCGGGCCGAAGCTTGTCTCGCACACATCCTGAGGAGCCGCCTGATGTCCGATTTCGTACCCGGACTCGAGGGAGTCGTCGCGTTCGAGACGGAGATCGCCGAACCCGACAAGGAGGGCGGCGCGCTCCGCTACCGCGGTGTCGACATCGAGGACCTCGTCGGCCACGTCTCCTTCGGGAACGTGTGGGGGCTGCTGGTGGACGGGGCGTTCAACCCCGGTCTGCCGCCCGCCGAGCCGTTCCCGATCCCGGTCCACTCCGGTGACATCCGCGTCGACGTCCAGTCGGCGCTCGCGATGCTCGCCCCCGTCTGGGGCCTGAAGCCGCTCCTCGACATCGACGAGGCGCAGGCTCGCGACGACCTCGCCCGGGCCGCCGTGATGGCGCTCTCGTACGTGGCACAGAGTGCCCGCGGCCAGGGTCTGCCGATGGTGCCGCAGCGGGAGATCGACAAGGCCGAGTCGGTCGTCGAACGGTTCATGATCCGCTGGCGGGGCGAGCCGGACCCCAAGCACGTGAAGGCCGTCGACGCCTACTGGACGTCGGCCGCGGAGCACGGAATGAACGCCTCCACCTTCACCGCCCGGGTCATCGCCTCGACGGGTGCCGATGTGGCTGCCGCGCTGTCCGGCGCCGTCGGCGCCATGTCGGGTCCGCTGCACGGCGGCGCCCCGTCCCGGGTGCTCGGCATGATCGAGGAGATCGAGCGCACCGGGGACGCGGCCGCGTACGTCAGGAAGGCCCTGGACAAGGGCGAGCGCCTGATGGGCTTCGGCCACCGGGTGTACCGGGCCGAGGACCCGCGCGCCCGCGTCCTGCGCAGGACGGCGAAGGAGTTGGGCGCGCCCCGCTACGAGATCGCGGAGGCGCTGGAGAAGGCCGCGCTGGAGGAGTTGCACAACCGTCGCCCGGACCGGGTCCTGGCGACGAACGTGGAGTTCTGGGCGGCGATCATGCTGGACTTCGCCGAGGTCCCTGCGCACATGTTCACGTCGATGTTCAGCTGCGCCCGTACGGCGGGCTGGTCGGCGCACATCCTGGAGCAGAAGCGCACCGGCCGTCTGGTGCGGCCGTCCGCCCGCTACGTCGGCCCGGGGCCGCGCGACCCGCGCTCGATCGAGGGTTACGCGGATATCGCAGGCATCGCCGACACCGCAGACATCGCCGCGCGGTAGCGCACGACCGTCGGACGGTCCCTGCCCGGTGCCTGCGACGGTCGGGATCGGGTGGGGCCGGGTCGCAGCGGTCGGGATCGGGTGGGGCCGGGCCTGCGACGGTCCGGACGGGCCGGTCCTGGCGAAGCTGGGCCGGCGGGGTGGGCCGCCACGCGCGCGCCGGGCAGGTGACGGCCCGGGCCCCGCGAAGGGCCGGCGGTCAGGCCGCCCGTTCCACGAGATCCGCGTGGTGGCGGGCGGCGACCAGCGGATGCGCCCGCAGCTTGCCCTTGAGCTCGTTGCGCCCGTACTCGGCGAACAGCGGGTTGGCCGGGTCGGTGGTGACGCCGGGCGCGTCCGCCGCGTGCGGGAAGGGCAGCGGGGCGACCCGGGCGTCGAGCCGCGGGTTGAAGAAGAACGGCACGGAGAAGCGCTCGGTGGCACCGGGCGGGCTGACCACCCGGTGGTTGGTGGCGACGAGGTAGCCGTTGGTGGCGACCTCGAGGAGCTCGCCGAGGTTGACGACGAACGCGCCGGGCAGCGGCGGCACGTCGTGGAAGAGGCCGTCCTCCCGCTGCACCTGGAGACCGCCGATCCGGTCCTGGTGGAGCAGGGTGAGGAAGCCGTAGTCCTTGTGGGCGCCGACGCCCTGGTCGGCGCCGTCGCCGGCGCTGCCGGGGTAGCGGACCAGCTTCAGGTGCAGATGGGCCCGGTCGCCGAAGACGTCGTCGTAGAAGTCCGGCGGGGCGCCGATGGCCGCGAGGAGCTCGTGGAGCAGCCGGTGCGCGACCGCGCTGAGCCGCTCGATCCAGCCGAGCGCGGCGGTGCGCAGCTCGGGCAGTGCGGCCGGCCACTGGTTGGGGCCCTCCAGCCACCAGTAGGCGGGTTCGCCCGGCGCCGGTACGTGCGCGGGCCGCTCGGCGCCGATGTCGAGCTGGTCGCGCCAGTCGCGGCTGCCGCCGGTGCGCTCGTCGCCGATGCGCGTGTAGCCGCGGAAGTGGGGCGAGTTGACGTTGTCTATGGCGTGCCGCTCGGCCTCGGGCAGGGCGAAGAACGCCCGCATGGCGCTCATCAGGGCGTCGGTCTCGGCCTCGGTGACGCCGTGGCCGACCAGCTGGAAGAAGCCGACGTCGTGGGCGGCGCCGTGGAGCCGGGCGTGCAGGTCGGCGCGGGCCGCGGGGCCGCGGTCGGCCGCGGAGAGGTCGATGACCGGGAGCTGCGAGAGGTCGCGCGAGGCGTGCCGCGGGAGGTGCTGCGAGGAAGACATGGGTGCGTCCGCTGTTCTGTGTCCCGGCCGCCGGTCCCGGTGATGACCGGGTGCGTGTGCCGCCGACGTCCGCCGGGGTGGGGCGGGGCCGGTGGGCCGGGTGGGGTGGAGTCAGGGCGTGGGGCGGAGGTGAGCCCGACAGCCCATGCTCGTGACGCGGAGGAAGTCCACGTGGCGACGGCGAACGAGCGGAAGCATGGGAAAAGGGTACGACGCGGGCCCGGCGAGCGGCCGTGACCCGGGTCACAGGGCCGAACGGTGGGTGCGCGACCGGGGAAGGTCCCCGTATCCCGGGCCGGCCCCGGATCGCGGGACCCACCCGCCCGACCGTGCCGACCGCGGAGGGCGGCCCCCGTGCCGGGGGTTCCGGCCCTCGGACGGGCCCGAGGGCCGCGCCCGTCCGGCCGACCGCGGATCCTCACCGCGCCCGGCGGCGGGCCCGGAGACCGCTCGACGCCGGGTCGGACGCTCAGGAGCCGGATCCGGTCGCCGCAGAGCCTGGCCATGTCGTCGAGGTCGGACGTCATCATCACGACAGGGCCCGGCTGGCGCAGCGCCGTCTCGGCTACGGTCGCGTCGACGGCGTACTTGTGGCCGTGCAGTCCGGTGTCCTTGAGCAGCCGTGCGGCGGCCTTCGCGGACTCCTCGGTGACAGGCTCCACCTTGACGCGGGAGAGGAGCCAGTTCAGCCGGGGAATGCTGGTTCCGGCGTGGGTGGCCTCGACGTTTCACTCCAGGGTCTCCTCCAGCAACCGCGTCCACTGCCCCACGACCCGCTTCCGCCGCACCGCGTCGTCGGTCAGCAGGTTCGCGAGCCCCAGGCCGCGGGCCATGTCGAGCAGGCCCTGGACGGTCTCGCGCACGCCCGGCACCGTCTCGTCCGCGCCGAGCAGCTCCACCGCGATCCGGTGGGTCTCGCGACCGACCCGCGCCTCCAGTTCGGTGACGCGGCCGCGCAGCTGCTCCTCGTTGGAGGCCGCGACCCACAGATGGAGGGCGGCGCGGAAGAGCGGACCGGTGTAGAGGTCGACCAGGGCGGCCACGACGGCCGCCCGGCTCTGCCCCGGAAGGGACCGCAGGGCCGAGGACCGCTCCTCGGCCACGTACTCCACGGCCGCCGTGAACAGGTCCTCCCGCGTCGGGAAGTGGTGCTGTGCCGCGCCCCGCGAGACCCCGGCCCGCTCGGCGACCACCGAGACGGTGGAGCCCGCCCAGCCGCGTTCGGCGAGGCAGGCCACCGCGGCCTCCAGCAGCCGCTGCCGGGTGACCCGGCTGCGGTCCTGCTTGGGCTCCTTGGCGGAGCCGGCGGGGGAGGTCACAACACCCATGCGGGGTCCCGTCGTTCGAGGAAGGCCGTCATCCCCTCGCGCGCCTCCGCGGAGGCGAAGATCGACGCCGAGCGTTGGACGAGGTCCTCGGCGTCGCGGTCGAAGGTCTCCCGCACCCTAGCCGTGAGCAGCTGTTTCGTCGCGTCCAGGGCCTGCGGCGAAGCCTTGCGGAAGCCGTCGAGGACCGGAGCCAGGCCCTCGTCGACATCCTCGGCGACGGCCGTCAGCAGGCCCATGCGGGCCGCCTCCACGGCGCCGAAGCGCTCCCCGCTGAGGTAGTAGCGGGCCGCCGCCCGGGGCTCCAGGCGCGGCAGCAGCGGCAGGGAGATCACGGCGGGGGCCACCCCGATCCGCACCTCGGTGAAAGCGAAGTCGGACGCGGCGGACGCGGCGGCGACGTCGCAGGCGCCGACGAGGCCGAGCCCTCCGGCCCGTACATGGCCGTCCACCCGGGCCACCACCGGCTTGGGCAGTTCGACGATCCGCCGGAGCAGCGCGACGAACGTGTACGGGTTCGGGGGCTCCTTCAGATCGGCGCCGGCGCTGAAGGTGCCGCCGGTGTGGGTCAGGACGACGGCCCGTACGGCGGGGTCCTTCCCGCACTCGGCCACGGCGTCGGCCAGCTCGCCGACGAGCCGCGCCGAGAGGGCGTTGCGGTTCGCCGGCGAGTCCAGCGTCAGGGTCGTGATGCCGTGTGCTGTCGCCGCCTTGACGGTCTCCGTGCCGGTGGATGTCACGTGGTCTCCTTCTCCGATTCCTCCCGGGACTCCCGGGTCTCCCGATCGCGCAGCTCGCGGCGGAGGATCTTCCCCGAGGCGGCCCGGGGCACCCCCTCGATGAACTCGACGCGCCGGATCTTCTTGTACGGGGCCACCCGCTCGGCGACATGGGCGAGGACGGCCTCGGCGGTCAGATCGGGCGCGGCGGCCTGCCGCACGACGTACGCCTTGGGTATCTCGTTCCCGTCGTCGTCGTACACGCCGATCACGGCGGCGTCCGCGATCCCCTCGTGGGTGAGCAGCAGGGCCTCCAGCTCCGCCGGGGCGACCTGGAAGCCCTTGTACTTGATGAGTTCCTTGACCCGGTCGACGACGAACAGCCAGCCGTCCTCGTCCACCCGGCCGATGTCGCCGGTGTGGACCCAGCCGTCGCCGTCGATCATGGCGGCGGTGGCGTCGGGGCGGTTCAGATAGCCCTTCATCACCTGCGGTCCGCGGATGGCGATCTCGCCCTCCTCCCCGGGTGCGGCGTCCCGGCCGGGGTCGTCGAGCGCCAGGATCCGCATCTCGGTGCCGGGCAGCAGCTTGCCCACGGCGCCGGGCGGCGGGTTCTCGGCGTCGAGCGGCACGACGTGGGTGCCGGGCGACAGCTCCGTCATGCCGTACGCCTGGAGCACCGGCGGCAGACCGAGCCGCTCCGAGCAGGCGCGGGCGAGCCCGGCGTCGAGCGGGGCGGCGGCGCTGACGACGTACTCCAGCGACGACAGGTCGTAGCGGGCGACCGCCGGGTGCTTGGCCAGGGCCAGCACGATCGGCGGGGCGACGTACAGGGCGTTGATCCGGTGCTCCTCGATCGCGGCGAGGAACCGGTCGAGGTCGAACCGCGGCAGGACGACGACGGTCGCGCCGTTGCGCAGCGGGGCGTTCATCAGCGCGGTGAGGCCGTAGATGTGGAAGAACGGCAGCACGGCGAGGACGCGGTCGCCGGGCTTCATGGGGATGACCGGTTCCAGCTGCGCCAGATTGGTGGCGATGGACCGGTGGGTGAGCATGACGCCCTTGGGCACGCCGGTGGTGCCGGAGGAGTACGGCAGGACCGCGACGTCCTCCGCCGGGTCGATGGCGACATCGGGTTCGGGGGCGGTGGAGCCGAGCATGGAGAGGATCGAGCGGTGGCCGTCGGCCTGGTCGCAGACGAAGATCTCCTCGATCCCGCCGACCAGTTCCGCCGCGCGCCGCGCCGCTTCGAGCAGCGGGGAGACGGTGACGATCCAGCGGGCGGAGGAGTCGCGCAACTGCTTGGCGAACTCCTCCGCCGTGGAGAGCGGATGGACGGTGGTGACGGACGCCCCGGCGCGCGTGGCGGCGTAGAAGACCGTCGGGTAGGCGATCGTGTTGGGGCTGTGCAGGGCGAGCACGTCGCCCTTGCGGACGCCCGCGTCGGCGAACGCCGCCGCGAGCCTGCGGTGGTACGCGTCGAGCTGGGCGTACGTGAGCGTCGTGCCGCCGGTCCCGTCGATCAGGGCGACGGTGTCACCGTACCCGGCGGCCCGGCCCAGGACGGCTTCGTGGATCGGGACGGAGAGGGACGGGACGTCCGCGTACTCGCTGTGCATCACCATGGCAGCCCCTTCACGGTCGTGTCGTGGTCGCCAGAATCGCCCCTGTCAGTACGACTTGGGGAGACCCAGGGACTGGTGGGACACGAAGTTCAGCACCATTTCGCGGCTCACCGGGGCGATCCGGGCGACCCGGGCGGCGGTGACCAGGGACGCGAGACCGTACTCGCGGGTGAGCCCGTTGCCGCCGAGGGTGTGGACGGACTGGTCGACGGCCCTCACACAGGCTTCTCCCGCCGCGTACTTGGCCATGTTGGCGGCCTCGCCGGCGCCCGCGTCGTCGCCCGCGTCGTACAGCGCCGCGGCCTTCTGCATCATCAGCCGGGCGAGTTCCAGCTCGATGTGCGCCTGGGCGAGGGGGTGTGCGATGGCCTGGTGGGCACCGATGGGCGCCTTCCAGACCTGCCGCTCCTTCGCGTACTCCACGGCGCGGGCCAGCGCGTAGCGCCCCATGCCGATCGCGAACGCGGCCGTCATGATGCGCTCCGGGTTGAGCCCGGCGAACAGCTGGAGCAGTCCGGCGTCCTCCTCGCCGACCAGCGCGTCCTCCGGCAGTTCCACGTCGTCGAGGACCAGCTCGAACTGCTTCTCCTGCGCGTGCAGTTCCATGTCGATCCGCGAGCGGCCGAAGCCGGGCGCGTCCCGCGGGACGACGAACAGGCACGGCTTCAGCTTCCCCGTCCGTGCGTCCTCGGTGCGGCCCACGATCAGCGTCGCGTCGGCGATGTCGACTCCGGAGACGAACACCTTGCGGCCGGACAGGACCCAGCCGCCCTCCGTGCGCCGCGCGGTCGTGGTGATCCGGTGCGAGTTGGAACCCGCGTCCGGCTCGGTGATGCCGAACGCCATCGTGCGGGTGCCGTCGGCGAGGCCCGGGAGCCACGCGCGGCGCTGCTCCTCGGTGCCGAACCGGGCGATGACGGTGCCGCAGATGGCGGGCGAGACCACCATCATCAGCAGGGGGCAGCCGGCGGCGCCGAGCTCCTCGAGCACGATGGACAACTCGGCCATGCCGCCGCCCCCGCCGCCGTACTCCTCCGGGAGGTTGACCCCGAGATAGCCGAGCTTGGCGGCCTCGGCCCATAGCGCCTCGCGGTCGTGGTCGCGGCCGTGCCGCTTCCCGAGGGCCGAGACCGCGGCGCGCAGCGCCGTGCGCTCTTCGCTTTCGATGATCGTGCTCATGATGCGTGCTCCTCCTGTGCTGCGGCTTGTACGACGGCGAGAAGGGCACCGACCTCGACCTGGCGGCCGGGGGCGGCGTGGAGCGCGGTGAGGGTGCCGGAGGCGGGAGCGGTGACGCGGTGCTCCATCTTCATCGCCTCCAGCCAGACGAGCGGCTGGCCGGCGGTGACCGCGGCGCCGGGGGCGAGTCCCTCGGCGACCCGGACGACCGTGCCGGGCATGGGGGCGAGCAGGGAACCGGGCTCGCGCTGGGCGGTGGGGTCGGGGAAGCGGGACAGCCGGGTGAGCGTGTGGGCCGAGGTCGCGGTGTCGACGTGGATCCGGTCGCCCTCGTGGACGGCGACCCGGAACTCGCGTTCCACACCGTCGACCTCGAGCCGCACGGTGTCCGGGGCGGCGTGCCGGACCCGTACTCCGGGGAAGCCCTCGGCCTGCGTGCCCCGGCGGGTGACGCGGTAGCGGATCTCGTGCTCGGTGTCACGGCCCCGGTAGCGCTTCACCTGGGGCTGCGAGGGGAGGTTGCGCCAGCCGCCGAGGCGTGCGGTCGTGCCGGCCGCGCCGCCGGCGGCCCGCCGGGCGGCGGCGTCCGCCAGGGCCGCGGCGAGCGCGGCGAGTTCCTCGCCGTCCTCCGCCGCGGTCAGCGCGGGCAGATGCCGGTCGTAGAAGCCGGTGTCCATCCGGGCGGCGACGAAATCGGGGTGCCGCAGGGAGCGCACGAGCAGCCGCCGGTTCGTCACAGGGCCGTGGATCGTGCCCCTCGCCAGATCGCCCGCGAGCCGGCGCACGGCCTCCCGCCGGGTGGGCGCCCAGACGACGACCTTGGCGATCATCGCGTCGTAGTGCACCCCGATCCGGTCGCCGTCGCCGTACCCCGCGTCGATCCGCGTCCACGGCCGCGGCTCCCCGGTGCCGTCCCCACCGGCCACCGACCGGCGGGCCGGGAAGGACAGGGTGTGGAGCCGACCCGTCTGCGGGGCCCAGGAGCGGGACGGGTCCTCGGCGTACAGCCGGGCCTCGACGGCGTGGCCGCGCGGGGCGGGCGGGGCGGGCGGCAGGGCGCCGCCCTCGGCGACCGCGATCTGCAGGGCCACCAGGTCGACCCCGAACACCGCCTCGGTGACCGGGTGTTCCACCTGGAGCCGGGTGTTCATCTCGAGGAAGTGCGCCCGGTCGCCCACCACGAGGAACTCGACCGTGCCGGCGCCCCGGTAGTCCGTCGCCCGCGCCGCCCGGACGGCCATCTCCTCCAGCCGGGAGGTCAGTTCGGGACCCAGCCCCGGCGCGGGCGCCTCCTCGACGACCTTCTGGTGGCGGCGCTGCAGCGAGCAGTCCCGGGTGCCCAGCGCCCACACCGTGCCGTGGGCGTCGGCGAGGATCTGCACCTCGACGTGACGGCCGCCCTCGACGTACGGCTCCACGAAGACCTCGCCGTCCCCGAAGGCGCTCAGCGCCTCGGCCCGGGCGGCGGCCAACTCGTCGCGGAGCGCGGACAGTTCGCGGACGACACGCATACCGCGACCGCCGCCGCCGGCCGCCGCCTTGACCAGCACGGGCAGATCGTCCTCGGTGACCGCGTCCGCCGCGAGCGGGGCGATCCCCATCAGCTCCTTGGCGCGGGTCTTGGACGCCATCGCCTCGACGGCCTCCGGGGGCGGCCCGATCCACGTCAGTCCCGCGCCGATGACCTCCCGGGCGAAGTCGGCGTTCTCCGAAAGGAATCCGTAGCCGGGGTGGACGGCGTCCGCACCGGCCGCGAGCGCCGCCTTCACGATCAGGTCGCCGCGCAGATACGTGTCGGCGGGCGCGGCGCCCGGCAGCCGTACCGCCGCGTCGGCCTCCCGGGTGTGCATCGCGCCCTCGTCGGGGTCGGCGTAGACGGCGACCGTCGCGATTCCGAGCTCCCGGCAGGTGCGGAACACCCGGCAGGCGATCTCACCGCGGTTGGCGACGAGCAGGGTTTCGATCATCGGGGCCTCACATCCTGAAGACGCCGAAGCCGCCGCGCGCGCCTTCGACCGGGGCCGTGTGGATGGCGGACAGGCACATGCCGAGCACCGTGCGGGTGTCGCGCGGGTCGATGACGCCGTCGTCGTAGAGCCGCCCGGAGAGGAACATCGGCAGCGACTCCGTCTCGATCTGCTGCTCGACCATCGCGCGCAGCCCCGCATCGGCCTCCTCGTCGTACGGCTGCCCCTTCGCGACGGCCGAGGCGCGGGCGACGATCGAGAGGACGCCGGCGAGCTGCTGCGGTCCCATCACGGCGGACTTGGCACTGGGCCAGGCGAAGAGGAAGCGCGGGTCGTACGCCCGGCCGCACATCCCGTAGTGGCCGGCGCCGTACGACGCGCCCATCAGCACCGACAGATGCGGGACCTTCGAGTTGGAGACCGCGTTGATCATCATGGCGCCGTGCTTGATGATGCCGCCCTGCTCGTACTCCTTGCCGACCATGTAGCCGGTGGTGTTGTGCAGGAAGACCAGCGGGATGTCGCGCTGGTTGGCCAGCTGGATGAACTGGGCGGCCTTCTGCGACTCGGCGCTGAACAGCACGCCCTGCGCGTTGGCGAGGATGCCGACGGGGTGGCCGTGGAGCCGAGCCCAGCCGGTGACCAGGCTCGGGCCGTACAGCGGCTTGAACTCGTCGAAGTCGGAGCCGTCGACGATCCGGGCGATGACCTCGCGCGGGTCGAACGGGGTCTTCAGGTCCTCGGGGACGATGCCGAGGAGCTCCTCCTCGTCGTACGCGGGCGGTGCAGCCGGGGCCGCCGGAGCGGGGTGCGCCTTGCGGTGGTTGAGGCGTGCGACGATCCGGCGGGCGTGGCGGACGGCGTCGTACTCGTCCACGGCGTAGTGGTCGGCGAGTCCGGACGTCCGGGCGTGCATCTCGGCGCCACCGAGGGACTCGTCGTCGCTCTCCTCACCCGTGGCCATCTTCACCAGCGGCGGCCCGCCGAGGAAGACCTTCGACCGCTCCTTGATCATGACGGTGTGGTCGGACATGCCGGGGACGTACGCCCCACCGGCGGTGGAGTTGCCGAAGACCACCGCGATCGTGGGGATACCGGCGGCGGACAGCCGGGTGAGGTCGCGGAAGAGCGCCCCGCCCGGGATGAAGATCTCCTTCTGGGACGGGAGGTCCGCCCCACCGGACTCGACGAGGCTGATCAACGGCAGCCGGTTGGCCGACGCGATCTCGTTCGCACGGAGGATCTTCTTCAGCGTCCAGGGGTTGCTGGCGCCGCCGCGCACGGTCGGGTCGTTGGCGGTGATCAGGCACTCGACGCCCTCGACCGTGCCGATGCCGGTGACGACGGACGCTCCGACGGGGTAGTCGCTGCCCCAGGCGGCGAGCGGCGACAGTTCCAGGAACGGGGTGTCGGCGTCGAGGAGCAGCTCGATCCGTTCCCGGGCCAGGAGTTTGCCCCGCTTGCGGTGCCGTGCGGTGTACTTCTCACCGCCACCGGCAAGGGCCTTGGCGTGCTCGGCCCCGAGCGCGTCGAGTCGGGCGAGCATGGCCTCCCGTTGGGCGGTGTGGTCGGGGGACGCGCTGGCGAGGACGGTCACGGGGTCACCTCCGGTGCGGGCTGCGGTACGCGGACGGGGCGCGCCGGGCGGCGCCCGGTGGGAACGGTCCGGTGGCCCGGCACGACGCGGCGGTGGCCGGCCCGCTCGGGGCCGAGGGGGCGGGGGCGCGCCGGGCGGCGCGAGAGGGGGCACGGGTCACAGCAGGCTTTCCGGGACGTCCACGTGCCGGGACCGCAGCCACTCCCCCAGGCCCTTCGCCTGCGGATCGAAGCGGGCCCGGGCGGCGACGCCCTCGCCCAGCAGGCCCTCGACGGTGAAGTTCAGCGCCCGCAGGTTCGGCAGGACATGGCGTACGACGGGCAGCTCCGCGGTCTCCGGCAGGAGCTCGCGCAGCCGCTCCACGGTCAGCTCGTGCGCCAGCCAGCGCCACGCGTCGTCGTCACGGACCCACACCCCGATGTTCGCGTCGCCGCCCTTGTCGCCGCTCCGGGCACCCGCGACCAGGCCGAGGGGGGCGCGGCGGGTCCTCGCGCCGGCCGGCGGCGGCTCGGGCAGCGGCGGGTCCGGAACGGGCTCCAGGACGCGGGAGTGCGGGGCCGCCGGGACCGGCAGCCGCCGCCCGTCGTCGAGCACGGCGGTGTGCGCGACCGACCCGGCGTCCACGTACGCCGCCTCGAACACCCCGTAGGGCGCGCCCTTCCCGGGCGGGGCGGTCACATGGAAGCCCGGGTAGCCGCCGAGGGCCGTCTCGACGGCCGCTCCGCTGACGACCCGGCCGACGGCCTCCGCGTCGCGGTCGCGCACGACCAGCCGCAGCAGCGCGCTCGCGGTCTCCTCGGTGGCGGCGTCCGGCCGGTCGGTGCGGGCCAGTTCCCAGCGGACCTCCGTCGGGCGGGACCCGGCGCGGCCGAAGGCGTCCTCGATCTGCTCGCGCACCAGCCGCGCCTTGGCGTCGATGTCGAGCCCGGTCAGGACGAACACCACCTCGTTGCGCCAGCCGCCGAGGCGGTTGAGTCCGGTCTTCAGGTCCGGCGGCGGCGCCTCGCCGCGCACGCCCGAGACCCGGACCCGGTCCGGGCCCTCCTGGGTGAGCCGTACGGAGTCCAGGCGCGCCGTGACGTCGGGGCCCGCGTAGCGCGCCCCGCCCGTCTCGTACAGCAGCTGGGCGGTGACCGTCCCGGTGTCCACGAAACCGCCGGTGCCGGGGTGCTTGGTGATGACGCTGCTGCCGTCGGCGTGCAGTTCGGCGAGGGGGAACCCGGGGCGGCGCAGGTCCCGGCCGGCGTACCGTCCGTCGGCGAAGAAGGCATAGTTGCCGCCCGTCGCCTGCGTGCCGCACTCCAGGACGTGGCCGGCGACGACGGCGCCGGCGAGGGCGTCGCGGTCCTCGGGCCCCCAGCCGAAGTGCCACTGCGCGGGCCCGGTGACGAGCGCGGCGTCGGTGACCCGGCCGGTGACGACGACGTCCGCTCCCTCCGCCAGACAGGCGGCGATCCCGCCCCCGCCGAGATAGGCGTTGGCGGCCAGCGCGCCGGGGAAGCGCTCGGTGAGGTCGTCGCCCTCGACATGGGCGACGCGCACGGGGACGCCGACCCGGGCGGCGAGCTCGCGCACGGCGTCGGCGAGACCGGACGGGTTGAGCCCGCCCGCGTTGGCGACGATCCGCACGCCGCGCTCGTGCGCCAGCCCGAGGCCCTCCTCCAACTGGCGCAGGAAGGTCCGGGCGTACCCGAGGCGGGGGTCCTTCATCCGGTCCCTGCCGAGGATGAGCATGGTCAGTTCGGCCAGGTAGTCCCCGGTGAGGACGTCCAGTTCACCGCCGGTGAGCATCTCGCGCACGGCGTCGAAGCGGTCGCCGTAGAAGCCGGACGCGTTCCCGATCCGCAGCGGGGCGGGCTCCGTGGGCGGCACCGGTCAGGCTCCCTTGGGGGTGCGGCCGGTGCCCGCCGGGCCGGCGAACGCCTGGGCGATGTCCAGCCAGCGGTCGGCGTCGGCGCCCTCCGCCCGGACGGCGAGGTCGTCGCGGTGCGCGCGCTGGGTCACCAGCAGGCAGAAGTCCAGCGCGGGGCCGGTGACCCTCTCCCGGCCCTCGGCATCGTGGACCCCGGCGGCCTCCTCGGGCCCCCACGTCCACAGTTCCCCGCCCGGCCCGGTCAGCTCGACCCGGAACTGCTCCTTCGGTGCCTCGAGCCCTCGCACGAGGAAGGCGTAGTCGCGGGCCCGCACCCCGATGTGCGCGACGTGCCGAAGCCGGGCGGTCGGCTGCCGCACGACGCCGAGGGCGTCGGCGACGTCCTGGCCGTGCGCCCAGGTCTCCATCAGCCGGGCGGTGGCCATCGACCTGGCGCTCATCGGCGGTCCGTACCACGGGAACCGGGCGCCCGGGGGCGCGTCGCACAGGGCCTGCCGGAGCCGGTCGCGGCCGGTGCGCCAGTGGGCGAGCAGTTCTGCGGGCGGCCGACGGACCCCGGCCTCCGCGGCCCGGTCGACGAAGGTGCCGGGCTCGGCGAGCGCCTTCTCGACCTCCTGGGCGAAGGCACCGGGGCTGGTGGCGGCGAGCAGGGCGACCTCGTCGGTCCAGGCGAGGTGGGCGATCTGGTGGGCGACGGTCCAGCCGGTCGCGGGGGTGGACGTCTCCCATTCCTCGTCGCTCAAACCGGCCACGAGCCGGTCGAGTTCGTCGCTCTCTGCGCGCAGGTCGTCGATGACGGCCGCGGGGTCGGACACGGGGCGCTCCCTCCGGGACACGGCGTGGTGCCCCGGAGCATGACAGCGCCCGAAGAAACAATCAAGCATGCTTGCTTTACTTTCTGGACCGACCGAAGGCTCCGGATCCGTCGGCGGCTTCCCGGCCGGCCGGCGGGCCTCGGCCCACCGGCGTCCCCCTCGGCCCACCGGTGGCACGGGGCGGACGGCGGGAGCCGGTACCGTGCCACCCCGTGACCAGACAAGGCAGACACATACCGTTCGAACGGCTGTGCAACTTCCGGGACTTGGGCGGCTACGCCGCGGGGGGCGGACGCTCCGTGCGGTGGGGGCGGCTGTACCGCTCCGACTCGCTGGCCAAGCTCGCCGGGGAGGACTGGGAACGCTTCCTCGGCCTGGGCATCGGCACGATCGTCGATCTGCGACACCCGTGGGAGATCGAGGCCCGCGGACGCGTCCCGGACGACGCGTCGTTCACCTACCACAACCTCAGCATCGAGCACCGGCCGTACGACCAGCCCTCACTCGGCCCCGAGATCGAGGTCGGGCCGTACCTCGCCGAGCGATACCTGGAGGTGGCCGACGACGGGGTCGCCGAGCTGCGCGAGACCCTGGAGGTGATCGCGGCGGCGGACCGCCCCGTGGTGTTCCACTGCGCGTCCGGCAAGGACCGCACGGGTCTGCTGGCCGCTCTCGTGCTGGTCCTGGTGGGCGTCTCCGAGGCGGACGCCGTCGAGGACTTCGCCCTGACTGAGCTGGCCACCGGGCGCCTGCTGGCGGACTGGCGGGCGGCACACGGGGACAGGGAGCCGAGGTGGCCCGGCTACGGACGCGCGCCGGCGGAGGTCATGAGGCTGTTCCTGGCGGCACTGGCCCGCCGGCACGGGTCGATACGGGGCTATGCGGAGAACGCGCTGGGCGTGGACGAGGCCCTGATCGAGTCGCTGCGGGAGAGGCTGCTCACGCCGCCGGTGGCGGGGATGCCGGCGTCCGCGTCCGGGAGTGGGGCCGGGGCTGCGACGTAGTGCCCGCGGACGGGCGCCGGTGCACCCGGCCCGCGGGCGGCCTCACGCCGTGCGTCCGCCCGCCCCCACCTGGGTGCGCACCGCGCCCATACTCGCCGCGACGACCAGCGCGATCGCCAGGGCGTCGGCCGCGGACAGGGCCTGGTGCAGCACGAGGAACCCGGCGGTCGCGGCGATCGCCGGCTCCAGGCTCATCAGTACGGCGAAGGTGGGGGCGGGCAGCCGTCGCAGAGCGAGGAGTTCCAGCGTGTAGGGCAGCACGGACGACATCAGCGCGACCAGGAGGCCCAGCCCGATCGTGGACGGGACGAGCAGCCTGCCGCCCGCCTCCGCGATGCCGAACGGCAGACTGAGGACGGCGCCGACCGCCATCGCGAGGGCGAGCCCGTCGGCCTGCGGGAACCGGCGTCCGGTGCGGGCGCTGAAGACGATGTACGCCGCCCACATCGCACCCGCCCCGAGGGCGAACGCCGCGCCGACCGGATCGAGCCGGTCGAAGCCGCCGCCGCCGAGGAGGACGACGCCGCCGAGGGCGAGGCCCGCCCAGAGGAGGTTGATCAGCCGCCGCGAGACGATCACGGAGAGCGCCAACGGGCCGAGGACCTCCAGGGTCACGGCCGCGCCGAGCGGTATGCGGTCGGCGGCCTGGTAGAAGAGCATGTTCATCCCCGCCATGGCCGCGCCGAAGGCCACCACCGTGCCCCAGTCGGTGCGGGAGTGGCCGCGGAGCCGGGGGCGGCAGACCAGCAGGAGCACGACGGCGGCGAGGACGAGCCGGAGCGTGACGACGCCGAGCGCTCCCGCGCGGGGCATCAGCAGCACGGCGACGGCGGCACCGAACTGCACGGAGAGCCCGCCCGCGACGACGAGGGCGACCGGCCCGAGCGAGCCGCGGCCGCGCCGCGCGGCGCGGCCCAGTTCACCGGCGGCCTCGGGCAGGGCGACCGCGGCGGCTGCCGCCCGCTCCGCACTCACACCCTCGCGGCCATCGGTGCTTGCGGTCGCGCCTGCGCCACGGAGCCTGCCCACCGTTTCCACCTTCGTCCATCCGACTGAACCTGCAGTTCAAAATACTGCACTGAAGTGGTCCGGTCCACTTCGTATCCCCTTCACGCTACGGAAGCCCTCGCCCCCCGTGAAATGCCGACTGGGCTGCGGTTATGCTTCGCACGCATGAGCATCGAGCTGCGTCATCTCCGCTGTTTCCTCGCCATCGCGGAGGAACGGAGCCTGACCAGGGCCGCCACCGCACTGCACCTCACCCAGCCGGCCGTCTCGCGCACGCTCGCCGCGCTGGAACGCCGACTCGGCGTGCGGCTCGTCGACCGCTCCACGCATCATGTGGACCTCACCGCCGAGGGCCGGGCCTTCCGTGAGAAGGCCGCCGCGGCGGTGGCCGCGTTCGACGAGGCGCTCGACCCCGCACGGCTGCACCGCCGGCCCCTGCGCCTCGGGCACGCCTGGTCCGCCTTCGGCTCGTTCACCACCCCTCTGCTGCGGCGCTGGCAGCGGGAGCACCCGGAGACCCCGCTGGAGCTCCTCCGCATCGACGACCGCACGGCGGGACTGGCACGCGGCGAGGTGGACGCCGCCGTGCTGCGCGGCCCCGTCGACACGTCCGGCCTGGTGACGGCGCTGCTGTTCACCGAACCCCGGGTCGCCGCGGTCACCTCCGACGGGCCGCTCGCCCGTCGTGCGTCACTCACGCTCGCCGATCTCGCCTCCGTCCCCGTCGTCCTCAACACCGTCTCGGGCCTGACGACGCTCGACCTCTGGCCGGCCGGGACCCGGCCGGCGACGACGCTGACCGTCGGCAACACCGACGACTGGCTGACCGCGATCGCCGCCGGCCGCGGCGCGGGCGCCTCCGCGGCGTCGACGGCGGACATGCACCCCCACCCGGGAGTCACCTACCGCCCCCTCACCGACGCCCCTCCGGTCCCGGTCGTCCTCGCCTGGCGCGCCGCCGCACCGCACCCGGCGCTCGGGGCTTTGGTGGCACTGGCGCGCGAACTCGGCGAGGAGAGCTGAGGCGACGGGACGCGCCGCACCGCCGACGGCGTTCGCCCTGTCGCCGGCCGACGGATCCGGCCCCCGCGGGTCACGCGACGTCGGCCCACACGGTGCGGACGCGCGAGCGAATACCGGGCGGTCCGTGCGCCACCCCGGGACCCGCCGGAGACGGGCGAACGGAGAACCGGCCCCGGGCACGGGCCCGATGCGGCCCTAGCATGGGCCGATGCGGCACCCTCGCTCCCGCCCCCGGCTGATCGCGACCGACCTGGACGGCACCCTCCTGCGCCGCGACGGCACCGTGTCGGAGCGCACGCTGCGCGCCCTGCGCGTGGCTGTCGAGGGCGGCGCGGAACTCGTCTTCGTCACCGCCCGGCCGCCGCGCTACGTGGACGCGCTGGCCGCGGCGACGGGGCTCGTCGGCACGGCGGTGTGCAGCAACGGCGCGCAGGTGTACGACGTGCGTGCGCGTACGGTCGTCCGCTCGCTGGCGCTCGTGCCGGCCACCGCCCGCAAGGTGGCGACGGCCCTGGCCGAAGCGGCGCCGGGACTGGGGTTCGCCGTGGAGAC
This sequence comes from Streptomyces sp. WMMC940, assembly GCF_027460265.1. Classification (NCBI taxonomy): domain Bacteria; kingdom Bacillati; phylum Actinomycetota; class Actinomycetes; order Kitasatosporales; family Streptomycetaceae; genus Streptomyces; species Streptomyces sp. WMMC940. Next base: position 4,213,977 of record NZ_JAPZBC010000001.1, on the reverse strand, counting down.
CGGCCTGAGGGTGCTGTACGAGCCGGCGTACCTGCTGCGTTTCGGCGGCGGACTCGGCGCGGAGTCGCCCGTGGCGTCCCTGGGCGACCTCTGGCTGCTGGACGTCCCCATCGTCAAACTGCTCGCCCACTCGAACCGCTTGGACGCGGACGCGCTCGTGGCGCTGGCGGAGGAAGCGGCGGGCGGGGAGGCGCAGTTCACCCACTCGGGCGGGCGCGGCCTGCTGGAGATCAGCGCACAGGGCGTCACCAAGGCCGCGACGCTGTCCGCTCTCTGCGCGGAACGGGGCATCGCCGCGGAGGAGGTGGTGGCGTTCGGCGACATGCCCAACGATCTGGCGATCCTCCGCTGGGCGGGCGGCGGTTACGCGATGGGCAACGCGCACCCGGTCGTGCTCGCCGCCGTTCCCCGGCGGACCACGTCCAACGAGGAGGACGGCGTGGCCCGGGTCCTGGAGCGTCTCTTCGACGGGGACTGAGCCCGGCGAACGAGCCCGGCGCGCGGTGCGGGTCACCGTCGCGTTCGACTCCCGGCCGGCGCCGTCGAGTCGGCGCCGGCCACCACGGCCCGGCCTTCCACTCCGCGCCCGGCCGACCGCGCACAGGGCGGGTCCGCGCCCACGCCGTCGCAGTCGGAGATCACCGGCTCGACAGGGGGACGAGTGATGAACGGCTGCCTGGAACCGTGCACTTCGGCCGTCCCCTCCGCCGTCTCCGCCTCATTCGCGGGGGAACTCCCCCGTCCCGAGGGTGAGACCGACGGCCGTGCCGGTGAGGTCGACGTCCGCGCCGAAGGCGACGGTCGTCTCGACGAGATACTCGCCGCCCTTGGGCTGGGTGTACACGTGGCAACGGCCGACATACGGATCGGCGATCAGGTAGACCGGCACCCCGGCGTTCGCGTAGGCGGCCTTCTTCGGGCCGTGGTCGTCGGCGCCGGTGCTCCTGGAGACGACTTCGACGACGAGGACCACGTCCTCATGGCGCCACAGCCCTTTCGCGTTCTTCTCGGCGTTCCCGGTGAGGAGGGTCAGGTCAGTGGCGAATCCGTTGAGGTGGCCGGGGTAGTCGATGCGAACGTCCGACTTGATCCTTTTCCTGGGGCACCGCCCCCGCAACTGGTCGTGGATGTCCGCGATGATGTCCCAGTGCGTGTCCCGCTGTGGCGACGTGAAGACGGTCCCCTCGACGATCTCGACCTTGTACCCCTCGGGGACGGGCATCCGCTCGAGCGCCTCGAACATCTCGTCCAGGGTGCGCTCGTTGTCGCTCTCAGCCATCTCGATCCTGTCGGTCTCCACGACGGTCACCATGGCGCTCCTCCCCGGCCGCCGCGTGGTGGCGGGCAGCCGCGCAGAACAACGATACGTACGGCGGTCGGGACACGCCCGGCCCCCGCTCGGCCTCTTCACCTGCCGTCGACCGGCTTCCGGGCGCCACCAGCGTTCCCCTCCCCCACGGGCCCCTCCACACACTTCCCCGCCGGCCCCTCCGCCAGCGCCTCCGCCAGCACTTCCGCCAGATGCCGTCCCCGCCGGCCCGCCAGCTGTTCCAGTTGGGTGCGGCAGGAGTAGCCGTCGGCGAGGAGGACCGTGTCGGCGGTCGCGGCGCGCACCGAGGGCAGCAGCCGGTCCTCCGCGCAGGCCACCGACACCTCGTAGTGGCCGCGCTCGAAGCCGAAGTTGCCCGCGAGCCCGCAGCAGCCGCCGCTCAGCTCGCCGGTGAGACCGGCTCGTTCGCGCAGCCGGCGCTCGGCCGTGTCGCCGAGGACCGCGTGCTGGTGGCAGTGGGTCTGACCGTCGACCGGGCGGTCCAGACGGGGCGGGCGCCAGTCGGGGGCGTGCTCCTCCAGGGCGGCGGCGAAGGTGCGTACGGAGTCCGCCAGCCGGTGTGCCCGCGGATCGTCGGCCAGGAGTTCCGGGAGGTCCGTGCGCAGGGTCGCCGCGCAGCTCGGTTCGAGGACCACCACCGGTGAGCCCCGGTCCAGTACGGGCTCCATCACGTCCAGGGTGCGGCGCATGACGGCGCGGGCGCGGTCCGGTTGGCCGGTGGAGACGTACGTGAGTCCGCAGCAGACCCGGCCCGGAGGAAGGGAGACGCCCAGGCCCGCCGACTCCAGCACCCGGACGGCCGCCCGGCCGACCGACGGCGAGAGGTGTTCGGTGAAGGTGTCGGGCCACAGCACGAGCGGTGAGCCGGGGGTTCCGTCGCGCCGCCACCAGGAGGTGAAGGTCCGGGTCGCCAGCCGCGGGATCTCCCGTTCCGGGGCGATGCCGCCGAGGCGTTTCGCGAGCGACGCGAGGGGCCGTACCCGCGAGGCCGCGTTCAGCGGCCCGGCGAGCGGCGCGGCCGCCCGCAGCCAGCGCGGCAGCCACCCCATCGTGTAGTGCGCCGCGGGCCGCAGCCGCCCCGCGTAGTGGTGGTGCAGGAACTCCGCCTTGTAGGTGGCCATGTCGACGCCCACCGGGCAGTCGCTGCGGCAGCCCTTGCAGGACAGGCAGAGGTCGAGCGCCTCGCGCACCTCCCGCGAGCGCCAGCCGCCGGTGACCACCTCGCCCGCGAGCATCTCGTGGAGCAGCCGGGCGCGGCCGCGCGTGGAGTGCCGCTCCTCGCCGGTCGCACGGTACGACGGGCACATCACCCCCGGGCCCGTGGAGGGCCCGTCCACCCGGCACTTGGCCACTCCTACGCACCGCCGCACCGCGGCCGTGAAGTCCCCGCCGTCGTGCGGGTACCCGAAGGCCACGTCCACCGGCTCCTTCGGCAGGACCGCGAAGCGCAGGTTCTCGTCCAGCCGCGCGGGCCGGGCCAGCATGCCCGGGTTCAGCCCGCCCGCCGGGTCCCACACGTCCTTGAACCGGCCGAACAGCGCCACCAGTTCGTCCCCGTACATCCGCGGCAGAAGCTCCGCGCGCGCCTGTCCGTCGCCGTGCTCGCCCGAGAGCGAACCGCCGTGCGCCACGACCAGTCCGGCCACGTCCTCGGAGAACGCCCGGAAGCGCCGCACCCCCTTCGCGCTCAGCAGGTCGAAGTCGATACGGACGTGGATGCAGCCGTCGCCGAAGTGGCCGTACGGCGTCCCGCGCAGCCCGTGCTCGGCGAGCAGCGCCCGGAAGTCCCGCAGATACGCGCCCAGCCGGGCCGGGGGCACCGCGCAGTCCTCCCAGCCGGGCCAGGCCTCTCCCCCGGAGCCTTCGGCCCGGGAGGAGGCGCCCCCGGCGTAGCCAGGGACCCCACCGTCGGGAATCCGGGTCGCGGTTCCGGAGGCGTCCTCCCGGACCCGCCACAGCGCGCGCTGCCCCGCGGGGTCGGTGACGACGGTCCCGTCGAGGGCGTCCGCGCGGCGCACGATCTCCTCCGCGCGGGCCCGTGCCTCGGCGGCCGTCGCCCCGCCCGTCTCGACGAACAGCCACGCGCCGCCCCTCGGCAGCCCCTTGCCCACGGCGTCGGGTACGAGATCGTCCGCCATCCCCTCCACCGTGAGCGGCCGGTGGGGCAGCAGTCCGGCGGCCGCCTCCGCGGCGGCGCTCTCGTCCGGGTACCCGAGCAGGGCGAGCGCCCGGGCGGGCGGCGACTCCACCAGCCGTACGGTCGCCTCCGTCAGCACCGCGAGAGTGCCCTCGCTGCCGCAGAAGGCGCGGGCGAGATCGGTGCCGTTCTCGGGCAGCAGGGCGTCCAGCGCGTATCCGGAGATCCGGCGCGGCAGCCCGGCAGGGAAACCGGTGCGCAGCAGCGCCAGACGGCCCGCGACCAGTTCGCGCAGGCCGTCCGCGACGCGGGAGCCGGGTGTTCCGACGGGAGCGGCCGCGGAGTCGGCACCGGGCGGCCCCCAGCCCTTGCCCAGCCTCAGCTCCTCGCCCCCGTACGTCACGACGGACAACTGACGGACGTTGTCCGCGGTCGTCCCCCACGCCACCGAGTGCGAGCCGCACGAGTTGTTGCCGATCATCCCGCCGAGCGTGCAGCGGCTGTGCGTGGAAGGATCGGGCCCGAAGGTCAGCCCGTGCCGGCCCGCCTCGTCCCGCAACCGGTCCAGCACCGCGCCGGGCTGGACCACCGCCGTGCGGGCGGCGGGGTCGACGGAGACCACGGAGCGCATGTGCCGGGTGAAGTTCAGCACGACACCGGTTCCCGTCGCCTGCCCAGCGATCGACGTCCCCGCTCCCCGGGGCACCACCGGGACGCCGTGGCCGCGGCAGACGGCGAGAGCCGCCGCGACGTCCGCGGCGTCGAACGGCGCGACCACGCCCTCCGGCACCCGGCGGTAGTTGGACGCGTCCATCGTCGTCAGCGCCCGCGCCCCGGGCGAGAAGTCCACCTCGCCGCGGAGCTCCTTCCGCAGCGCCCGTTCCAGTTCCCTGCGATCAGCCGCCGTGCGATCAGCCATGGACCCAGCGTGCCCCACGCTCGATCGGGTGATGCCCATACCCGTCCCGACCAGTGATCGCTTGTCTCATTCGCCGGACATCGAGCCCGGTGACCTGGCGGAACCGACTAGGCTCCGGCTCGTGGCCGATATCCAGATTCCCGCTGACATCAAGCCCGGCGACGGTCGTTTCGGCGCCGGACCCTCCAAGGTGCGTACGGAGGCGCTTGACGCCCTGGCCGCCACCGGTACGTCCCTGCTCGGCACCTCCCACCGCCAGGCCCCGGTCAAGAACCTGGTCGGCTCGGTGCGCGAGGGCATCCGCGAGCTGTTCTCCCTGCCCGAGGGCTACGAGGTGATCCTCGGCAACGGCGGCTCCACCGCGTTCTGGGACGTCGCGACCCACGGGCTCATCGAGAACAAGTCCCAGCACCTGTCCTTCGGCGAGTTCTCGTCGAAGTTCGCCAAGGCGGCGAAGCTGGCACCGTGGCTGGCCGAGCCGACCGTGGTCTCCTCCGACCCCGGCACACATCCGGAGCCGCGGGCGGAGGCGGGCGTCGACGTGTACGCCTTCACCCACAACGAGACCTCCACCGGCGTGGCCGCCCCGATCAAGCGCGTCGAGGGCGCGGACGAGGGCGCGCTCGTCCTCGTGGACGCCACGTCGGGCGCCGGCGGCCTGCCGGTCGACATCACCGAGACCGACGTCTACTACTTCGCGCCGCAGAAGTCGTTCGGGTCGGACGGCGGGCTGTGGATCGGGGTGTTCTCGCCCGCAGCGCTGGAGCGCGCCGCCCGTGTCCACGGCTCGGGCCGGCACGTGCCGGAGTTCTTCAGCCTGCCGACGGCGATCGACAACTCGCTGAAGAACCAGACGTACAACACCCCGGCGCTGGCGACGCTCTTCCTGCTGGACGAGCAGCTGAAGTGGTTCAACGGCCAGGGCGGGCTGGACTGGGCGGTCCGGCGGACCGCGACGTCCGCGCGCAACCTGTACGGCTGGGCCGAGGAGTCGAAATACGCCACGCCGTTCGTCGCGGACCCTGCGCAGCGCTCGCAGGTCATCGGCACGATCGACTTCTCGGACGACATCGACGCCGCGGCGGTGGCGAAGGTGCTGCGGGCCAACGGGATCGTGGACACCGAGCCGTACCGCAAGCTGGGCCGCAACCAGCTGCGGATCGCGATGTTCCCGGCGATCGACCCGGCTGACGTGCAGGCGCTGACGGCCTGTGTGGACCATGTGATCGAGAAGCTGTGAACCGGGCGTCGTGAGCGCCGGCTCCGGCCGGTCGCGTCACGGCGGTGGTGCGGCGCGCCGCACCACGGGGAGAGAGGCTCGGGAGGGCTCGGCGGCGATGGCGTCCGCCGGGCCCTTCGCCGTGCGCGGACGGACGCCGTCACCCCGTCGTATGCACACGCTGGTGCCGAAGTTGTGAGAACGGTGTGCAGCAGTCGTGGAGGTACGGCTGATAACCGCCCTATTCGGAGGGCGCGTTGGTCCATACGATCCAAGCGATCCGATGCGTTTGACATGTTCACGCCTCAACAGTCCAGGGCTGTCGAGGGCGGGACACGGGATCGGCTGGACCCCCCACGGTTCACGTCCCGCACGGCCACCGACCGACTCTCCTCCGACCACAGGAGTACGCATCATGCCCCGCGCCTTACGCACCAGCGCCGCCCTCACCGCGGTCATCGCCTCCACGCTCGTCGCCGGCAACGCCGGCAGCGCGAACGCGTCCATCGTCGCGCCACCCGACAAGATCGTCATCGAGATCGCCACGGTGAACGGCTCGGGCTGCAAGCCCGGGACCGCGGCGGTGGCGGTCTCCCCGGACAACACCGCCTTCACCGTCACCTACAGCGACTACCTCGCCCAGGTCGGCGGGGGCGCCTCGCCCGTCGACTTCCGCAAGAACTGTCAGCTCAACCTGATCGTGCACGTCCCGCACGGCTTCACCTACGCCGTCGCCAGTGCGGACTACCGCGGTTACGCCAGCCTGCAGCGCGGCGCGACGGCCGTCCAGCAGGCGTCCTACTACTTCCAGGGCTCGCCCGACACGGCCGCGAGGAGCCACCCGTACAGCGGGCCGTACGACGACAACTGGCAGGCCACCGACGAGACCGAGTGGGGACAGCTGGTCTGGGCCCCCTGCGGAGTGAAGCGGAACTTCAACATCAACACCGAACTCCGGGTGAAGGCGGGGACGTCCAGCCCGTCGAAGACCAGCTTCATGACGATGGACTCCACCGACGGCGAGATCAACACCATCTACCGGCTCGCCTGGAAGGAGTGCCCGGCGTAACGGGAGCGCCCTGCGCCGGCGGACCGCCACGCCGGTCGCCCGGCGACTTGCGACCGGCGTGGCGCCGTCCGGCCCAGTGGAACGGCGCCACGCCGACCGGGTGGGCCCGCCCCCCTCGCGGGCCCACCCACCGGGGCACGCCGCGCCGCGCTCGCGATGCCGGCACGAGCCTCTCCCGGAGGCGAGGTGCCCCGCCGGCGCGTGCCCGGCCCTGTCCCGTCCTGTCCGGCCCGCCCGGCCCGTCCTGGCCGCGTCCGTACTCCAGGGCTCTGACGCACTCGTCGGGGAACCACCGGGCCCCGACGGGGAGAAGCCGCTCAGCCGCGCCGCCGCCGGGACCTGAGCACGAGGAACGCCAGCACCGCGGCCACGACCGCGCCCGCCGGCACGGCGAGCCCCTTGCCCTCGTCACCGCCCGCGCCCCGCGCGGACGAGTCCGCGCCTCCGGAGCGGGAGGGCGAAGCCGCGTCCGAGCCCTTGCCGTCGTCGCGACCCGCGTCCCGGGGCAGGACCTCGCTCCGCTCGCCCTCCGTCCCGAACATCAGCTGCTTGCCGTCCGGGGTGAAGGTCACCGACTCGGCCTGGCCCTGCAGCGGCGCGCTGACATGGCGGTCGGCGCCCAGCCGTCCGTCGCGCCAGGCGTAGCCGCGGGCGCTGAAGTACGAACGCAGCACCAGTTCCCGGCCGTCGGGCGAGAACGCGCCGTCCGTCACCCAGGGCACCTCGCCGATCCGCCGGAAGACGTTCGTCCCACCGGTCACCAGCCGGGACGGTCCCTCGTAGAGCCCGCCGCCGTCCTCGTTCTTGCTGGCGATGTAGACGCGGCCGGTCTTCGGGTGCACCATCATCGCCTCGGCGTTCCGCGGGCCGTCCGCGTACCGGACCGTGTACTGGGTGGCGTGGACGGTCACGTCCCGCAGCGTCCGCGGCTCGGGGAAGCGGTAGATCCAGACGTGGTCCCAGCTGCCGTTCGCGTTGTCACCGATGTCCCCGACGTAGACGTCGCCGTCGGGGCCGACCGAGATCGCCTCCATGTCGCGCGGCCTGCCGACGCCCTCGAGGGTGACGGTCGCCACGGTCTCGCCCGTCCGGGAGTCGACCGCGAAGACCCGGGGCTCGTCCTGGTCGTTGTGCGTCCAGTACACACCGGGGTGGGCACGGCTGGCCGCGAGCCCGCTCGACTCCGTGATCCGCGGGTCCTTGATGATGAAACCGCCGGAGTCGTCGGCCACGGAGGGCACGGCGGCCCCCAGGACCGCCACGGCGGCGGCGACCGCAGCCGCCATAGTCGTACGCAACGAACGCATGCCCCCAAGTGTCCATCGTCACGTCACCGGCCGGGGCCACGCCCGGCGGGGGTCGGCCATGATTACCCCCATGCGTTTCATGTTCGTCGGTGACTCCATGACCATCGGACGCGCCGGCGACTACACGTGGCGCTACCGGATGTGGCAGCACCTGAACCGCTCCTTCGGCGGCCCGTACGCGATCGTCGGGCCGCGCACGGAGCTGTACGACACCGCCGCCGAGGCGCCCGTGTCCGCCGACTACGCCCGCCCTGACTTCCCGGCGAAGGCCCGCCGCCACCTGGCGGGCTGGGGCGAGGGCTGGCTGCACATGGCGCCCCTCATCGGCGGCGCGGTGGCCGCGGCGAAGGCCGACGTGCTCCTCGTGTCGCTGGGGCTGATAGACCTCGGCTTCTACACGAACAGCACTCAGACCGCCGCGAACACCCGGCAGTTCATCGCCGCGGCCCGCGAGGCCAACCCGCACGTCCGGGCCGTGCTGCTGCCGGTCATCCCCAACGTCCGCGCCCTGGCGGACACCCCTTTCGCCGCCGAGTGCGACCGCTTCAACGAACTCCTCGCCAAGACGGTCGCGGATCTGGACACGCCCGCGTCGCCGCTGCTGCTGGCCTCGATGCCGGACGCGTACGACATCCACACCGACACCTACGACGGCACCCACCCGGGCCCCTCCGGCGAGCACAAGCTGGCCGCGGCCTTCGCCGGTGCGATGCACCAGGCATGGGGACTGGGCGGACCGTACCAGCGGGCGGCGGACTAGCCCCTTCACGGGTGACCGCTTCAGGTCCGTGGCCGGCGGGTTTGTCCGATGCCGGTCTCGCGGAGGTCGACGAGGCGCGTCGCCGCCTCGGCCGGCGAGGGGGCGGCCCGCACGGCGTCCGAGAAGTACGGTGCCTCACGGGAGCACGGTGCCTCGTGCCACGCCGCGACGGGGTGATTCCGCACGGTTCCGCCCGCACGCGTTCCGGTCCTCGGGACGACCGCCCGCCCAGATGCGAACCGTGCAGGAGGAGGAGACGCTGGAGAGGCGGGGGCACACGGCAAGGAGGACCGCCCATGTCCATGATGGACAAGCTCAAGCAGATGCTGAAGGGCCACGAGCACCAGGCCTCGAAGGGCGTCGACAAAGGCGGGGACATGATCGACGAAAGGACCCAGGGCAAGTACAGCGGCCAGGTCGACGCCGGCCAGGACAGGCTCAGGGAGCAGTTCGGCGGCGACCAGCCCGGCCAGGGGCAGGACAAGCCGCCGCAGCCCTGACGGGGCCCGACGGACGCCCTCCTGCGGAACGGAAGGCAATCATGACCGGGAACGCCAAGCTCACCGCCCGCGACATCATGAGCGGCGGGGTGCAGTGCATCGGTGCGCACCAGTCACTGCGGGAAGCGGCGCGCATGATGCGCGACCTGAACGTCGGCGCCCTTCCCATATGCGGCGACAACAACAGGCTCACGGGCCTCGTCACCGACCGCGACATCGTCGTCCGGTGCTGTGCGGAAGGCATAGACCCGGCGACGGTCCAGGCCGGTTCCCTCTCCGGTGACCTGCGCTGGATCAAAGCGAGCGCCCCCGCCGAGGAGGCGCTGCACCTGATGGAGGAGAACCAGATCAAGCGGCTGCCGGTGATCGACGTCGAGCACGGACACCAGCTCGTCGGCATGATCACGGAAGCCGATCTCGCCAAGAACCTCTCGGACGACCAGATCGCGGAGTTCGTCTCCAAGGTGTACGCGAACGCCTAGGAAGGGGCCGGTTCCCCACGGTCCGGCCGTCCCCGGCGACCGCCCGCTCCCCTGACACCCCACCCCGACAGGCCGCACCGCCCGCAGCGGTCGACCACGACCCCCGCGGCGCGTGGCGCCGTGCACGCCGTGAACGCCGGCAGGCGTCCACGGCGTGCGGCCGTCCCGGGCGCGGCCGCACGGGCAGGGTCCGCGGGTCGGGGTCGGCGGTGCTGATCTCGGACCAGACGTGGGCGTTGGCCGCGGCGGTGTGCCGGGAGGGGAACTCGGCGGCCCAGCGCTCGGCGGATGCGGGGGCGGCCGGCGGCGATGAGGACGCCCTGGTCCCAGCGGCGGCCGTCAGCTCGCAACGAGTCGCCGGCCATCTCCGGGAGTTCTACGAGCAGCTAAAGCCCTTCCGCCGGGAACCCGCTGCGGTGGCGTTCGAGTCCCGGCTCCGGGAAGTGCTGCCCCGTCAGGTCAGCGGGTCGCCTCGTCCATGAGTACGTAGAGCAGCCCGACGAGGGATTCATGTCACAGTGACGAATACCGCTCAGAGCCCGGGCAGCAGTGAAGCCCTGAGCAAGGGCTGTCCCCTAGGTGTGTTGCCTGCGGAGCCGTGACCGGGACCCGCCCCGGGCCAAGGTGCCTGGATGCGAAAACCCCGTAGCGCGGCGGGCGTTGCCGTCCTCGACCCCGACGGCGCGGTCTTCCTCTTCCGCTACGACAACGAGGAGGTCGGCGTCCACTGGGCGATGCCCGGCGGCGGGCTGGAGCCCGGGGAGTCCCCGCGCGAGGGCGCCCGGCGCGAGTTGCGCGAGGAAACCGGATGGGAGGCCACACCCGCGTACCGCTCCGACCTGGAGCCGGGCACGCTGCTGTGCACCTGGGAGCACGACTTCACCCGTGCCGGCGTTCCCGTGCGCCGGCACGAGCACGTCTACGTCTCCCACGGCCCGCGCCGCGAGCCCACGGACGGTGCCGCCGCCGCGCACGCCGAGGAGAGGATCCTGGCGTGGCGCTGGTGGACCCCCGAGCAACCGGCCCGGGCGACGGAGGCGGTCTGGCCGCCGGACCTCGCCGGACTGCTGGCCGCGCTGCGGAAGAGCACCTGACCGCTTCGCCCGCGCGGCCCCTGCCGCTCCGCCGGGCGACCCGCGCGCCGGGGGACGGGAGCGCCGCCCCCGTCCCCCCGTCCCCCGGCGCCCCTCGGCCCCGGTGGGCCCCCGATACGGCAGCCCTCAGGTCCCGGCGTTCACCAGGCGAACGCCTCCGGGGACGGCCCCGGGCCCGGGAAGATCGTGTCGAGTTCCTTCAGCAGCTCGTCCGGAAGCTCCAGTTCCAGCGCCCGGAGCGCCGACGCCAGCTGGTCCGCGGTGCGCGGGCCGACGATCGGGCCCGTGACGCCCGGGCGGGTGAGCAGCCAGGCCAGAGCGACCTCGCCGGGGGCCAGGCCGTGCTTGTCCAGCAGGTCCTCGTAGGCCTGGATCTTTTCCCGTACCGAGGTGTCGGCAAGCGCGTCGGCGGAGCGTCCGGCTGAACGGCGCCCGCCCTCGGTCTCCTTCTTGATCACGCCGCCGAGTAGACCGCCGTGCAGCGGCGACCAGGGGATCACGCCGAGGCCGTACTCCCGGGCGGCCGGGATGACCTCCATCTCGGCGCGCCGCTCGGCGAGGTTGTACAGGCACTGCTCGCTGACCAGGCCGAAGGAGCCGAGCCGCCGGGCGGTCTCGTTGGTCTGGGCGATCTTCCAGCCGGGGAAGTTGGACGAACCGGCGTAGAGGATCTTGCCCTGGGAGATCAGGACGTCGATCGCCTGCCAGATCTCCTCGACCGGCGTGCTCCGGTCGATGTGGTGGAACTGGTAGAGGTCGATGTAGTCCGTCCGCAGCCGCTTGAGGCTGGCGTCGACGGCCCGGCGGATGTTGAGGGCGGACAGTTTGTCGTGGTTGGGCCAGACCTCGCCGTCCACGCCCATGTTCCCGTACACCTTGGTGGCGAGGACCACCTTGTCGCGGCGGTCGCCGCCCTTCGCGAACCACGAACCGATGATCGCCTCGGTGCGGCCCTTGTTCTCGCCCCATCCATACACATTCGCCGTGTCGAAGAAGTTCAGGCCCGCGCCGAGCGCGGCGTCCATGATCGTGTGGCTGTCGGCCTCGGTGGTCTGGGGCCCGAAGTTCATCGTGCCGAGGACGAGTCGGCTGACCTTGAGTCCGGTGCGTCCGAGCTGTGTGTACTTCATGGGGCTCAGCCAACTGCTTCGAGTCCGCTCGAAGCAAGGGTGAACCGGCACGGCGTCCCCGCCCCGGGGCGTTCGTCGCTCCTCGCGCCGCGCGCCGCTCTGCGCGCCACGCCGCCGCTCGGGCGCTCAGCGACCGAGCGCAGCCGCCACCGCGACGACGGCGAACATCAGCACGAGCACACCGGCCATGATCCGGTTACGGGTCTTCGGGTCCACCCTTTGAGCGTAACGGGCCGGTCCGGGCCTCCGGAGCCTGGGGCGTCCCGCGCGGACCCGCCGGTTCCTGGGGGCCGGTCCGCGGAGCCGGTCCGCTGGGCCCTCGAGCGGGCCGGCCGCCGGCCGTGCGGTGTACGAACTCCGGCGTCAGCCCGCCGCGCCCAGGGTCCACCGGCCGGCCTCCTCATAGCGCGGCCGCTCACCCGGGTGGCCCCCGCCGGGGAGATTGCTGCGGACCAGCAGCAGCCGGGACACGGTCCACGGCCTGCCCTCGAAGGGGCCCAGGGCGTCGACGTACGGGCGGAGGTCCGTGTCGGTGCGGGTGCGGGCGAGGGTCAGATGGGCGTGGTAGCGGCGGGGCTCCTCCATGGCGACGCCCGCACGCCGGGCCGCCGCCTCCGTGCGCTCGGCGAGCACGCGCATCGCGTCGAGCCCGCCGGCCGCGCCCACCCAGAGCGTCCGCCGGCCGAAGTGCCCACCGCCGTGCAGCCGCAGCGGGAACTCCTCACTGCGCCGGGCCGCCCGCCCCAGCCGTTCGACCAGGTCGGGGAGCAGCGCCTCGTCGACCTCCCCCATGAAGGCGAGGGTGAAGTGCCACCCCGGCCTCCCGGTCCAGCGCAGACCGTCCGCCCCGGGCAGCTCGTGCAGCCGGTCCACGGCCCGCCCGAGCTCCCGCAGGGCCTCGTCGGGCGGCATCACGGCGGCGAAGAGTCTCATGCTCCGAGTCTCGCAGTCACGGGTTCCCCCACGCCCCCCACACGAGTACGCGGAGGCACGCACCACCGGGCGGCGGTGCGGCCACCGCCCCTACGCCGCAGCCGTCAGCCGCTCGCGCGGCACCATCCGTACGTGCCGGTGCCCGCGGCGCAGGTCCACCTCCAGGCGCATGCCGCCGGCCCTGACCAGGATCAGGCCGATCGTGACCGCCGCGACGACCGCGACCGCACCGCCCGTCGCCATGCCGACCCGCACGCCGTAGGTGTCCGTGAGCCAGCCGACGATCGGTGCTCCCAGCGGCGTACCGCCGACGAAGACCATCATGTAGAGGCTCATGACGCGGCCCCGCATGACGGGGTCCGTCGCCATCTGGACCGACGAGTTCGCCGTCACGTTCACCGTCAGACCGACCATGCCGATCGGGACGAGCAGCACCGCGAACAGCCAGAACGACGGCGAGAACGCGGCCGCGATCTCCAGTACTCCGAACAGGGCGGCCGCGCCGAGGAGCATCCGCAGCCGCGAGGAGGCGCGGCGGGCGCAGAGCAGGGCCCCGGCCAGGGAGCCGGCCGCCATCAGCGTGTTGAACAGGCCGTACGTACCGGCACCCGCGTGGAAGACCTTGTCGGCGAAGGCCGTCAGCCAGATCGGGAAGTTGAAGGCGAATGTGCCGACGAAGCCCACGAGCACGATCGGCCAGATCAGCTCGGGCCGGCCGGCGACGTACTTCAGGCCCTCCCTCAACTGCCCCTTGCCGCGCGGCACCCGCTCGGCCCGGTGCAGCTCGGCCGGGCGCATCAGCAGCAGACCGGCGATCGGCGCGAGGAAGGACAGACCGTTGAGCAGGAAGGCCCAGCCACTGCCCACGGCGGTGATCAGCACACCGGCGACCGCGGGCCCGATCAGCCGCGCGGACTGGAAGTTCGCGGAGTTGAGGCTGACGGCGTTGCGCAGTTGGTCCGGCCCGACCATCTCGGAGACGAAGGACTGGCGGGTCGGGTTGTCGACGACCGTCACCATGCCGAGCAGGAAGGCGATGAGGTAGACGTGCCAGACCCGGACCTCGCCGGAGAGCGTGAGAACGGCGAGCGCCAGTCCGCAGAGACCGAGGGCGCCCTGGCTGAAGAGCAGCAGCCGGCGCTTGGGGCAGCGGTCGGCGATGACTCCGCCGTACAGGCCGAAGAGCAGCATCGGCAGGAACTGCAGGGCCGTGGTGATGCCGACGGCCGCGGACGAACCGGTGAGGCTCAGGACGAGCCAGTCCTGGGTGATGCGGGCCATCCAGGTGCCCGTGTTGGAGACGATCGCTCCGGTGAAGAACAGCCGGTAGTTGCGGACTCCGAGCGAGGAGAAGGTCCCCTTGCGCGTCGGTCCGGTCACCGGGGCCGTGCCGTGGGTGTCGTTGTCGTCGTGGGGCTTCGGTGCGGGTGCGGAGTCTGCTCCGGGTCCCGAACTCAAAAGGGGTCGCCTCCTCGGGCTGGTGGTTACAGGTGGGCGAGCTTCTCCAGTACGGGGGCGGCCGCGCGCAGCTTGGCCCACTCCTCCTCGTCCAGACCCTCGGCGAGCGAGGCCAGCCAGGCGTTCCGCTTGCGGCGGGACTCCTCGAGCATGACCTCGGCCCGCTCGGTCTGGCTGACCACCTTCTGCCGGCGGTCCTCGGGATGCGGCTCCAGCCGGACCAGCCCCTTGGACTCCAGCAGTGCCACGATGCGGGTCATCGACGGCGGCTGGACGTGCTCCTTGCGGGCCAGCTCACCGGGGGTGGCAGAGCCGCAGCGGGCGAGGGTGCCCAGCACCGACATCTCGGTGGGGCTCAGTGATTCGTCGACGCGCTGGTGCTTCAGGCGCCGGCCCAGCCTCATGACGGCCGAGCGCAGTGAGTTCACGGCGGCGACGTCGTCGCCGTGGGACAGGTCAGGCATGTTCCTTAGCATAACTCATTACCCATCCTAATGACTACCGGGTTACGCCTCGCATCCACATATCACCCAAACGGGTGAGAGGGCTTCGGAAAGTGACGCACCGATCGGTTCCGGCCAACGATGCTGACCGGCATGGCAACGACAGCATCGAGCGCATCGGCAGTGCTCAGCCTGCGGTTGGACGGCGAGTTGCTCGACCGGCTACGGGAGCATGCAGCCCAACGCGGAATGAGCGTCCAGGACTACGTGGTCCGGGCGCTCGTTCGCGACGACTTCGACGAGCGCTTCAAGGCCGCCGTCGACGAGACGGAGAAGTTCTACGGTCCCGTGCCGGGCCGGCCGGTGCCGGGCGAGAACCCCGGCCGGCCCGGCCCCGGACCCGGCAGGGCGACGTGAGGCCGGGAGCGGACGACTGCGGGGCCCGGCGGGCGCGGGCAGCCGGGTGAGGCGGGCACCACGGCCGGGTGAGGCGGGCACCGCGGATCACGTCAGGCCCAGCGCCGGCATCGCGTACGAGAAGACGAAGACCGCCGAGACGACGTACATCGGGACCGGCACCTCACGGCCCCTCCCCACCGCCGGCCGCAGCACGCTGAACGCGATGAAGCCGATGCCGATGCCGTTGGTGATGGAGTAGGTGAACGGCATCATCACCATCGCCAGGAACGCCGGCACCGCGATCGTGAAGTCGCTCCAGTCGATGCCCTTGACCGACCCGGCGAGGATCAGGAAACCGACCGCGAGCAGCGCGGGCGTCGCCGCCTGGGACGGGACCATCGTCGCCAGCGGTGTCAGGAACAGCGCCACCGCGAAGAGACCGCCCGTGACGACCGAGGCGAGGCCGGTGCGCGCGCCCTCGCCGACGCCCGCCGTCGACTCCACGAAGCAGGTGTTGGCGGAGGAGGAGGTGGCACCCCCCGCGGCGACGGCGACGCCGTCGACGATCAGCACCTTGTTGATGCCCGGGAGGTTGCCCTTGTCGTCCATCAGCTTCGCCTCGTCGCCGACGCCGAGGATGGTCCCCATCGCGTCGAAGAAGCAGGACAGCAGCACGGTGAAGACGAAGAGCGCGCCGGTGAGCAGGCCGACCTTCTCGAACCCGCCGAACAGGCTGACCTGGCCGACGAGCCCGAAGTCCGGCGTGGCCACGGGGTTGCCCGGCCACTCCGGCACGGTCAGGCCCCACGCCCGGCCGGGGAGCCGGGCGATCAACTGGACGACGACGGCGACCACCGTCATCACGACGATGGAGACCAGGATGGCGCCCGGCACCTTGCGGATGATCAGCGCGAGCGTCAGCAGCGTGCCGAGGACGAAGACCAGGACCGGCCAGCCGGAGAGGTGCCCGGTGAGTCCGAGCTGGAGCGGCACGGTGGTGTGGGCGGCGTCCGGGATGCGGGAGACGAAGCCGGAGTCGACCAGCCCGATCAGCATGATGAACAGGCCGATGCCGATCGCGATGCCCTTGCGCAGGCCGAGCGGCACCGCGTTCATGACCCGTTCGCGCAGGCCCGTCGCCACGAGCAGCATGACCACGAAGCCGGCGAGGACCACCATGCCCATGGCGTCGGGCCAGCTCATGCGCGGGGCGAGCTGGAGGGCGACGACCGTGTTCACGCCGAGCCCGGCCGCCAGGGCGATCGGGACGTTGCCGATGACGCCCATGAGGAGGGTCGAGAAGGCCGCGGTGAGCACGGTCGCGGTGACCAGCTGGCCGCCGTCGAGCTGGTGTCCGTACATGTCCTCGGCGCTGCCGAGGATGATCGGGTTCAGCACGACGATGTACGCCATGGCAAAGAAGGTGGCGAATCCGCCGCGGACCTCGCGGGCGACCGTGGAGCCGCGCTCGGAGATCTTGAAGTAGCGGTCGAGCCGGCCGGGGGCGCGGGAACCGGAGTCGGGCCGCTGCGGCTGCCGGACGTCCGCGGGAGCGGTGGCCGTGGGGGGCATACGAGTCCTCGTCGAGGTGGTGCGGGGGTGGCTGAACTACGGCCGGCTTTCCTGGAGGTTCATATGAAGAAAACCGGTCGCACACAAACCGGTTCAGTATGAATGTATAGGTCGAAGATCGGTATCTCCGCGCGTAGACGCCGCCGGGCGAAGTCCCGTCCCGCCTCCCGGTGCACGCCGTCCGGGCCGCCAGAGTGCCGCCTACACTGACCGCATGGCGAAGTGGACCCCCAAGCACGAGGCGCCCGAGCCCCTGGAGGGGCCGGTCGTCGCCACCATCACCGGCGGCACGATCCTCTGGTTCGTCCTCTTCCTCGTCCAGGTCCCCTTCTACGGCTGGTTCGCCGAGCGCGAGCTGGACTGGTGGGTGTGGACCTGCCTGGCCGGCGGCGGGCTGGGCCTCCTCGGCATCTGGTACGTGCGCAAGCGCGACGCGGCCATCAGGCGCGCGGAAGCCGCCCCGCACGGCAGCGACTGACGGGGCGACCCCCGGCCCCGAAGGCGCGACTCCCTCGCGCGCCCCGCCCCCGCCGAACGCCCCTCGTGCGACCAGGGCCCCGGGCCGGACTCGCGCCCGACGAGGCCGGGAAGCGGCGGTCCACCCATCGCCATGCGAACTCCAGCACCGCCGCCGCCACCGCGGCGATGGCGACCGCCGCCCACGGCATCGTGGCCCCGGACGTCCCTGGGCCGCTCACCCGGCCGCGCCCGTCGGCGGAGTGGGCCCCGAGCACGGCGTGCTTCCGCGCCGGCACCACGGACCCGATCACCCGCCGCCCGCGTCCGGCGCGCCACCGAGCCGCGTTCCCGCCATGGCGGGATCCGGCCATGGCCGGATCCCGGGCTCAGGGGGTGAAGGGGCCCGCGTCGCCGTACCGTCGGAGGCATGACTCAGCGGTCGGAGATCGGCAGCGACGGAGCCGAGCCGCACGGCGGCCCGGTCATCGACGCGGGGGCGGAGCTCGACCCCGTACATCCGGTGCCGCCGCCCGTGCGGCACCGGCCCGGCGGGCTGAGCGCCGACGAGGTCGCCGAACGCATCGCGCGCGGTGAGGTCAACGACGTCCCCGTACGCAGCAGTCGCTCCACCGTCGACATCATCCGGGGCAACGTCCTCACCCGCTTCAACGCGATCATCGGCGTGCTCTGGGTGATCATGTTCTTCGTGGCGCCGTTCCAGGACACCCTGTTCGGCTTCGTCATCCTCGCCAACACCGGCATCGGCATCATCCAGGAGCTGCGCGCCAAGAAGACCCTGGACGGACTCGCCGTCATCGGCGAGGCGAGACCGACCGTCCGGCGCGACGGCGTCTCCGGCGAGGTGTCCACCTCCGAGATCGTGCTCGGCGACCTCGTCGAACTCGGACCGGGCGACAAGGTCGTCGTCGACGGCGAGGTCGCCGAGGCCGACGGCCTCGAGATCGACGAGTCCCTGCTCACCGGTGAGGCCGACCCGGTCCTGAAGCGGCGCGGGGACCGGATGATGTCCGGCAGCTTCGTCGTCGCCGGCGGCGGCGCCTTCACCGCCACCAAGGTCGGCCACGAAGCCTACGCCGCCCAGCTGGCCGAGGAGGCCTCCCGCTTCACCCTCGTCCACTCGGAGCTGCGCTCCGGCATCTCCACGATCCTCAAGTACGTCACCTGGATGATGGTGCCGACCGCCCTCGGCCTCATCGTCAGCCAGCTCGTCGTCAAGGGCGACGACTTCAAGGGCTCGGTCGCCCGCACCGTCGGCGGAATCGTGCCGATGATCCCCGAGGGCCTCGTCCTCCTCACCTCCGTCGCCTTCGCGATCGGAGTCATCCGGCTCGGCCGCAAGCAGTGCCTCGTCCAGGAGCTCCCCGCGATCGAGGGCCTCGCCCGGATCGACGTGGTGTGCCTGGACAAGACCGGCACCCTCACCGAGGGCGGCATGGACGTCACCGAGCTGCGCACCCTCGACGGCTGCGACGAGGACTACGTGCGCACCGTCCTGGGCGCGCTCGGCGAGTCCGACCCCCGGCCCAACGCCTCCCTCCAGGCGATCATCGAGGCCTACCCGGACCGGGAGGAGTGGCGCTGCACCGAGTCCCTGCCGTTCTCGTCGGCGCGCAAGTACAGCGGAGCCGCGTTCAGCGAGGGCGACGGGCAGAGTTCGACCTGGCTGCTCGGCGCCCCCGACGTACTGCTGCCGCCCGGCGCGCCCGCTCTGCGCGAGGTCGACGGCCTCAACGAGCAGGGCCTGCGCGTCCTGCTGCTCGCGCGCGCCGCGGGCGAGCTCGACGACCTCGACGTCGCCGCGGGCGCCCGGCCCACCGCGCTGGTCGTCCTGGAGCAGCGGCTGCGGCCCGACGCGGCCGACACCCTGCGCTACTTCGAGGAGCAGGACGTCGCGGCGAAGGTCATCTCCGGCGACAACGCGGTGTCGGTCAGCGCCGTGGCCGGCAAGCTCGGGCTGCCGGGCGCGGCGGACACCGTGGACGCCCGCAAGCTGCCGGCCGAGCGGGAGGCGATGGCCGACGAGCTCGCCGCCAACGCGGTCTTCGGGCGGGTCACCCCGCAGCAGAAGCGGGACATGGTCGGCGCGCTCCAGTCGCGCGGCCACACGGTCGCGATGACGGGCGACGGCGTCAACGACGTCCTCGCGCTCAAGGACGCCGACATCGGCGTCTCCATGGGCTCCGGTTCCGAGGCGACGAAGGCCGTCGCGCAGATCGTCCTCCTCAACAACAGCTTCGCCACGCTGCCGTCGGTGGTCGCCGAGGGCCGTCGTGTCATCGGCAACATCACCCGGGTCGCCACGCTGTTCCTGACCAAGACGGTCTACTCGGTGCTGCTGGCGGTCCTGGTGGTCTGCTGGCAGGTCGAGTACCCCTTCCTGCCCCGGCATCTGACCCTGCTGTCCACACTGACCATCGGCGTCCCGGCGTTCTTCCTGGCGCTGGCGCCCAACAAGGAACGCGCCAAGCCCCACTTCGTACGGCGGGTCATGCGGTACGCGATCCCGGGCGGGATCGTCGCGGCGGGCGCCACCTTCTCGACGTACCTCCTCGCCCGACACCACTACAGCGGGCCCGGCGCCCTGGCCGCCGAGACCAGCGCGGCGACGCTGACGCTGTTCCTGGTCGCCATGTGGGTGCTGGCGATCATCGCCCGCCCCTACACCTTGTGGCGCGTGTGCCTGGTCGCGGCGATGGGGCTGGCCTTCCTGATCGTCCTCATGGTGCCCTGGCTGCAGGACTTCTTCGCCCTGCGGCTGGTGGGGACGACGATGCCGTGGGCGGCGGTCGCCATCGCCGCGGTGGCGGCGGTGGTGCTGGAGTTCGCATGGCGATGGGTGGACCGCCGCTTCCCGGCCTGAGGGCTCGCAGGGAACCGAGGTGCCGCTTCCCTGCGAGCCCCTGGGGCGTGACCGGTGCGTCCGGGCCGGGAACCGCCTGACCCGGCCCGGTGGATCGCCGCGTCCCCGCCCGGGAGACCGGCGGGTTCCCCGCCCGGAGGTGCCGTCGGGAGTCCTCAGTCGAACCAGCGGTCCCGCGCCAGTTCCTCCGTGCGCGACGGGTCCTCCAGCAGCGCCGCCACCTCGAAGCGGCGGGGCCACTGGCCCGCCGCCCAGGCCAGGCCCGCGGCGACGCCCTCCAGCGTGGCGGCGTGGATGACCCCGTCGGAGGTGCGGCGCCAGTCGAGTTCGACACCGCCGGCGAGGAGTTCCTCGTGCTCGACGTACGACGCGGGCGTCGCCGGTCCCAGTAGCGCGTGCACCGACTCCGGCACCTCGTGCTCCTCGCCCACCGTCGTCACCTCCGCCTCGACCGCCTCGCTGAGCCGCCCCACCTGGAACAGCTCGGCCAGATCGGCCGCACGGTCCGGCGAGACCGGCAGCAGTGGACGCCCGGCCGTCAGCGGCAGCAGATCGGGAGCGTCCGCGACCAGCGCGTCCGAGGCGTCCACCACCCGTACCTCCCCGTCGACGACCGCGCGCAGTTCGTCCGGGAGCGTCACCTGCTCGGGGTCCAGATCCGCCAGCGCCGTGTACAGGGCGTGCAGTTGCGACGCGGTGACGGGGCGGTCCGCGTCGGCGAGCCGCCCCAGCAGCTCGGCCGCGCCTCCCGGTTCGTCCAGCAGCGCGGCGACGGACGTCCGGACGCCGAGGGCGTGCAGCACCTGCTCGTCCTCGAAGCCGGTCGCGTCGGCCGCGTCGTAGAGGCCGACCAGCAGCGGATCGCCGCCCGAGGACCGCAGACCCGCCGGGCGACGGCCGCCCAGCACCGGATGCCCGCGCAGCCACCACGCCGTGTACGGCCGGACCGTCTCGGTCGTGCCGTCGGGCAGCAGCACACGGACGGTCTGCGTCAGCGCGTCCCGCAGCGGGGGCCTCGCCAGCAGTGCGAGGGCCCGCGGCCACTGGTCGTCGTCCACGAGGTCCAGGTCGCGCACGGCGGCGATCTCCGTCGCGACCGGCGGAACGGGGGTGTCGGGCAGCCGGTCCAGGACGTCCTCGCACCACACGTCGACCGCGTCCAGCAGCCCCGCGTCGTCCGGCTCGGCGAAGTCGCCCTCGCGGGGCTCCAGTTCGTCCGGGTCCAGCACGACGTCCGTGGCGCGGACGAGCGCGAAGTTCGCCAGTACCCCGCAGGCGGCGAGCGGCTGCTCGCCCCAGCGCTCGGCCAGCTCGGCGTCGACGAGGGCCAGCTCGTCCTCGCGCATCACGGACGCGAAGGGGCTGCCCGGCAGCACCAGCTCACCGGCCGGAGCGAGCTCGCCGTCCTCGTCGGGCAGCGCCAGCGCACCCAGCCACGGCTCGTCACCCGGCTCCAGTCCCGCGTCCCGGACGAGGGCGAGGACGATCTCCGCGAGCTCCTCGCTGTCCGGCGCGTCCTCGTCCCAGAGCCCGTCGCCGTCCTCCAGCGACGCGGCGACGGCGGCCCGCACCTGCGGGGTCGTCAGCACCGCGCGCGGTGTCGCGGGCAGCGCGCCCAGCTTCTCCAGCAGCGGATGGGCGGCGTCCTGATGGGCCACCTTCAGCCCGAACCGGGCCAGCCCGTCCGGGGTCTCGGCGGTCGGCAGCAGCACCTGGCGCGGGCCGATGGTGGTACGGGGTGCGCGGCGCGGACGCGGCTCCTCGCCCTCCTCCCCGGACGTCCCCTCGCCGGCGGTCGCCCCCGTACCGGCGAGCGGCACCGGCAGGCCGGACAGCCGCTCCGGGTCCACACCGGCGAGGCTGTCGTACAGCCGCCACCACCACGACGGGTCGCGTTCGATCCCGGCGAGCCGGTCGATCGCCTCCGCCAGCGGGACCCGTGCGACACCGAGCGTCCGCAGCTCCACCCGGCGCTCCAGACCGGCGGGCAGCAGCGTCGGCAGCACATCCGCCAGGACCCGTACGGTCTCGGCGCCGGCGCCCTCCACGACCTCGGCCTCCAGCGGCCGCAGCGCCACCACGTCCTCCGAGGGGACGGCGGGGGCGAGGAACGCGGTGCGCGGCAGCAGTTCCAGGATCGCCGCACGCAGCGAGCCGTCCAGCTCGCCCTTTCCCAGCGGCCCGGGCACGAGGTCGATCAGCCCGGTCCCGACCGGCTGCCAGTCGCCGAGCAGTTCGGCGTACGCGTCCGCCGCGCGCCGCACCAGGAAGTCGGTGAGCGGGCCCGGGGCGGGATGGCGGCGGGCGGTGTCCAGCGGCAGCGAGGCGATCAGCAGCGCGGGCACACCGAGCGGCTCGTCCGTCGGGGTCGGCGCGTGGACGACCGGCGCTGTCGCCGGGTACTCGGGCATCCCCTCGGAGTCCACGGGAACCGCCCAGGTCACGGTCCAGTGCGGGCGCAGCCGCTCCTCCACCGGCCGGTCCGCGAGCAGCGCGGGCTCGACGGGCCCGTGGTGGCTGACGACCCGCCAGCGGTTCAGCCCGCGGGCGCTGTCCTCGATGTGGACGTGGTCGCCGTGCTGCGAGCGGCGCAGGGTCCTGACCCCCTCCGGGGTCTCCACCACGATCTCGGTGAGCCCCGGGAGGGTGAGCAGCAGCGCGTCGTCGATCCCGGCGAGCAGCCGGCCGACCAGGTCCTCGGCGGTGCCGTCGCGCAGCGGCAGGATCACGACCGTGTCGTAACCGTCGGGTGCGGTGCCCTCGGCGGGCAGCGGCAACCGCAGCAGCGGTACGTGGCCGTCACGCCGGCGGAGCTCGTCACCGAGGCCGGGACCGGGGCCGGCCTGCGCGGCCTGCGCGGCGAGTTCCCGGGCCTCGGCCAGCGACCAGCGGACGCCGCCGTGCCGGCCGACGACGGCGGGCTCGTCGCTCACGGCCAGTACGGCGGCGAAGCCGACGCCGAAACGGCCCACGGCGGTCCGGTCGTCCTCACGCTTGGCCGACGCCCGCAGCGTCGACAGCGACTCCACACCGGCGGCGTCCAGCGGGGCGCCGGTGTTGGCGGCGACGAGCGTGCCCCGGTCGAGGGTGAGCCGGAAGCGCCCGGGCACGCCGGCACGGGCGGCGGCGTCGGCGGCGTTCTGGGCCAGCTCGACGATCACACGATCGCGGTAGCCGCCGAGAGCGAGGTCCTCCTCGGCGTTGGCGTCCTCGCGGAAACGCGCGGGGCTCGCACTCCAGGCGTCGAGCACCCCACGCCGCAACCGCGCCGTCCCGAACGGGTCGGCCCCCTCGGTCGTCCTGACGCTCACGCCTGTCTCCGCTCTCTGACTGTTACGGCTTGCCCGGCGGGCTCCCGCGGTTCCCGCCGTTGCGGCCGTTGCGGCCGCGCGGGGCGCGGCCCCGTCCCGGGGCCCGAAGGTACCGCGTCGCGCGCGCCCCCGCGCGATCGCTCCGCTGAGGGCTCGCATCGCACACCCGGGTGGCGTGGTGCGGGCGGAAGGGTTTCGCGGTGGCGATGCCACCACTGCGCGGCCGGGGTGGCCCTGACGCCGACCACGCCGGGACGGCCCGGAGCGATCCCGCGCGTCGGCGAGGCGCGTCGGCGAAGGCGAGATCGCATCCACATCCAGCCAACCGGCCGAAAAGAGACAACCCTCCGTAATATCGGTTACCTCTGAGTACACGGGACGTAGGATCGATCCGATCTGAACTTAGCTCGGGGGGGTTGCGTTCGTCATGCCAACATCGCGCCAGCTGAAGGAGCTCGGGAAGTTTCTCACCGTGCGCCGCGCCGAGATCGCTCCGGCCCAGGTGGGGCTGCCCGTCGCAGGGGTCCGAAGGACCCCGGGACTGCGCCGGGAGGAGGTCGCCCTGCTCGCAGGGGTGGGCGTGTCCTGGTACACGTGGATCGAGCAGGGACGTGCGGAGAACGTCTCCGCGGAGATCCTCTCCGCGATCTCACGCGTCCTCAATCTCGACGACACCCAGCGCCAGTACGTCCGGCGTCTCGCCGGACTGGGGTCGGACCACACCGCCGCCTCCACACTGCCGGACGCCGAGTCCCTGCAGCCGTACGTCGACAACTGGCTGCCCAATCCGGCCTACATCGCCGATCGCGTCTGGAATGTGACGGTCGCCAACAGGACCGCCCGTGAGGTGCTCGGAATGGACGGCGGCACGGGAAACATCATCCGGGACTTCTTCACCCACCAGGACACCCGTCGCCGATATCCGGCCTGGGAGCAGGACGCGCCCACGGTGGTGGCCCGTTTCCGTTCCCACGCGGCCAGTTATCCCGGCGACCCGCTGCTCGCCACCGAAATCGACCGCCTGCGCGGCGAGAGCCGGGAATTCTCAGACCTCTGGAACGCCCAGGACGTCCAGGAGGATTCCTGCGGCATCGACCTCTTCGAGCATCCCGACACCGGGGAGATCTCCCTGAAGCGCACCACGCTCGATTTCACCGTACGACTCGGCCTCAGACTCACCGTCTTCTTCCCGGTCCCCGGCACGGGCGCACAGCAGTCGATCGAGCGGCTGGCCTCCCACCTCCCGGACCGGACCCGGCTCGATCACGTGGCCTGAGGGCCGCTCCCCGGTCCCCCGCACCACGGGCGCGCTTCCCGACGCCCATTCCAACGACGCGACGAAAGTTCACAGCCTTGCGCTCCACTTCCGTACCGGTACCGCCGGAACGCCTCACCCGTCCCTCCGCGCCGCGCTCGCTCGTCCTCGGCGAGTACCGGCTCACCCACATACCCGACGGACGGGTCCAGTTACGTCCGTCCGGATGGTTTCCCGGCCTCGGCACGGACGCGCTCCTCGGCTTCGAGGACCATCTCGACCCCGATGGTTGTCTGGTGGCCGGTATCGGGGGCCTTCTGGTCGAGTACGAGGACCGGGCCATGCTCATCGACACCGGGTACGGACCACGGCGTCTGACGGCCTCGCAGACCCACCCCGCACTCGGTGTCCTGGAAGGCGGAAGCCTGGCCGCCTCCCTGGCGGAAGCGGGCCGGGACCCGGCCTCGATCGACACGGTCGCGTTCACCCATCTCCACGACGACCACGTGGGATGGGCGCTCTCCGCCGGCAGCGAGGGCCCGTTCTTCGCCCGCGCCTCCTTCGTGCTGGGCGACACCGAGTGGCGGGACGGCGGGCGTTCCGTCCTGCCCGCGCCCCTGCACGGCCGGGTCACGCCGGCCTCGGACGGGGACGAGATCTTCCCCGGCGTCACCCTCCGCGAGGCTCCCGGTCACACCGGCGGTCACGCCCGCTACGTGCTCGCCCACCCCGGAGCGGGGGCAGAACACGGGAGCGGCGGCGGAGGCCACGGAGCGACCGGGGCGGCGTCAGGCGGCGGGCGGCTCCTCATCGCGGGTGACGTACTGCACTCCCCGCTCCAAGTCGCCCACCCCGAATGGCGCGTGTTCTTCGACTCCGACCAGGAGAGCGCGCTGCGCACGCGCGCGGAGTTCCTCGAGGACGCCTCCGCGCCGGACACCCTCTGCTACGCCGGGCACTTCGCCGACGTCGTCTTCGGCCGGGTCCGCAAGGAGCGGGCAGGCTATTCCTGGGTGCCTCTGCACTGACTCCCCGTCACGCCCTGGCGCACGCTCTACCGAAAGGGGCCGGGTACCGCTCACGCGGTGCCCGGCCCCTCCTCGTCCCGCCCTCGACGCGGCCTGCTCGAGGCGCGGCGCGCCCCGGCAGCGAAGGAGCCTGTTGGCGTCGCCAATATGTTGACTGCGCACTGGTTGGCTTCGGCGCCCGGGTCGATGATCTTTCCATGTCGCATTCCCAGTCCCCCCGAACCTCACCCCGAATGACGGGCAAGCAAAAGGCGATCCTCATCGTCCTGCTCGGCGCGCAATTCATGTTCGCCGTCGACTTCTCGATTCTGACCGTCGCCCTGCCGAAGATCGGTGACGATCTCGGATTCGGCATCGACAGCCTCCAGTGGGTCATCACCGCCTTCGCGCTCACCGCTGCCGGCTTCATGCTGCTGTTCGGCCGCATCGGCGACCTCTACGGCCGCAAGAAGCTGTTCCTCTTCGGAATGGCGCTGCTCACCGTCTCGTCCCTGATAGGCGGCCTCGCGACCAGCGCGGAGGTCATGCTCGCCGCCCGCATCGCCCAGGGCCTTGCCACGGCCATCGTGACCCCTTCCGGAATGGCGCTCATCACGACCAGCTTCGACGAGGGCCCGCTGCGCACCAAGGCGCTCGGCCTCAACGGGGCGCTGCTCTCCCTCGGCTTCGCCTCCGGAGCGATCCTCGGTGGCGTCCTCACCGATCTGCTCTCCTGGCGTTGGGACTTCTTCATCAACGTCCCGGTCGGCATCCTGCTCTTCTTCGGCGGTCTCGTGGTCATCCGCGAGTCGGTGTCGGAGACCCGTCCCAAGCTGGACGTGCCGGGCGCGATCACCGTGACCGGAGGTCTGCTCGCCTTCGTCTTCGGCATCACCGGCGCCGAGCGCAACGGCTGGGCCGCGCCGCAGACCTGGGGGGCCCTGCTGCTCGCCGCCGTCCTGCTCGTCGGCTTCTACGTCGTCGAGCTGAAGTCCGCGGCACCGCTGGCGCCGGTGCGGATCCTGAAGTCGAACTCCGTCAAGTGGGGCAATCTCGGTGGTCTGATCACCTTCTCCATGGAGTCCGCGCTCTCCTTCCTGCTCACCCTGTACATGCAGCAGGTCCTCGAGCTGACCCCCTTCCAGACCGGCTTGATGTTCGGCTTCCTCGGCCTGGGCGCCTTCCTCGGCGGCACCTTCTCCTCCAGGATCCTCGCCCGTATCGGAGCCAAGGGCGGTCTGGTGTGGGGCCTGGTCATCCAGGCCGTCATGACGGGGGCACTCTTCTGGCTCGGTGACGACAAGGCCGTCGGCATCGTCGCCGTTCTCGTCACCACGTTCGTCGGCGGATTCGGCCACGTCCTCGCGATCGTCGCCTACACGGTCACCGCCACCTCCGGCATCGCCGACGGCGAGCAGGGCCTCGCCACCGGCCTGGCCACCATGACCCAGCAGATCGGCTTCACCCTCGGCATCCCCGTGATGTCCGCTGTCGCCGCCTCCCAGTACGGGGAACTCACCGATGGTGTCGCCTCGGTGGCCGGAGTCCTGACCGGAACCACCTTCGGGATGTTCGTCGACGGGCTGATCGTCCTCGGCGGTGCCCTGCTGGTCGCGCTCTTCCTGCGCCGCTCCGAGCCGGCTTCCGGGGCCGGCGAGAGCCAGGCGGGCGACTCCGGTTCGGCTGACCGGGTCCTGGCCGATTCCAGGTGAACCGCCGCTGAACCACACCGGTCGGGGCCGGACCCCCGGCCCCGACCCGGGCCGCCCTTCCGCCCCCGGTCGTCCCGTCCCGTCACCGCCGGCCGTACACCGAGCAAGGAGCAGATCATCATGAACTCGGCCACCGCCCCAGAACGCCGTCCGGACCTCGACGGCCGGACCGCACCCCCGATCCTGCGGCTCGGCAACGTCTCGGACTACCTCGGGGCCCCGGAGCGCCGCTTCTTCGGCGAGGGCTACAAGCGTGCACAACAGCGGCTGACGGGTGTCGCGGCGCACACCGCCCCCGGTGGACCGGCCACCGGCGAGGGGGCACCCGTCGTGACGGCCACGGCGGCCGTCGACTACCCGGCCGACTGGTCGCGAAAGGGCACCGTCGACCAGAAGCCCCATCTGTCGACGATCGACGTACTGCTGCTGGGCGTTCGGCTGACCGAGGAACTGCTCGGCCATCACCGCGGGCTCACCGGAGCGGAACTGAGGGACTCCTGGATCCGCCGGGCGCGGATCAAGGCCGGCGCGGTCCCGGTCGAGGACGGTCTCTCGGGGTTCCCCGTCTCCGCCCGACTGGGCGCCGAGACGGCCTCGCCCGACCCCGGCCGGACGGTCTCCGTCGTCGACGCGACCGTAGGGGCTCTGACCGTACGGGTCGAGCTCGACCACCCCGACGTACACCGCGGCGCCCGCGCCGGCACCGCCGGCGCCGACAGCGGCCCCGAGCCGGGCACCGCACCGGGGCAGCCATTGCGCAGGCCCTTCGGCGACGGCTGCAAGAAGCGTCGGCAGAGCATCGAGGACGTCGTCGTCGGCGCCGGACGCGACACCGCCACCGCGGTGGTGCGCCTGGACGCCTGGGACGAGGCGTCCGGGCCCGGCGAAGGCACCGAGGGCGGTCACCAACCGTCCGCCGGCCTGATCGACGCCTTCGTCGTCGCCCTCCAGCTCGGCCAGATCATGCTGTACGAGCTGGACCAGGTGGACCGCGCCGACTCCCACACCCTCTGGATGCGCAGCACGCTGTTCGAGGCGAGCACCCCGCATCGGCCGCTCGCCACACCGGAGGGCGGGCCCCTTCCGGTCACGGCCGAGCTGCGCAACGCCACGGTGCTGCGCAACCGCAGCGGCGAGACCTGGCGACGTGCCGACATCGTCGCGGAGCTCTCCGGCGTCGGCGTGGTCTGTTCGGTGGCACACCGGCTCCCCGGCTGAGGGCCCCGACGGCCGTCACCTCCCGACCGCCCCGGCCGCGTCGCCTCACACCCCAGTGACCAGCACCGGCCTGTTCGGGCGCTCACCACCCCAGGGCTCGGCGCCGCCCGCCCTGGCCACCCACTCACGCTCCACCTCGAGGAATCACTCATGAAGCTCGCCATCGCAGGTACCTACTCCGTCGGCAAGACGCTGACGACCATGGCCGTCGCCCATCTCACGGGCCTGCCCCGCTCGTCCGCGAAGACGATGCGGGAACTGCTGCCCATCTCCATCCCCGGCAAGACGCTGGAGGAATGCACCCCGGCGGAGCTGATCATGCTGATCATGCGCCGCAACCAGGAGCGGGCCGTCAACGAGTCCCACCTCCCCGAGGGGTTCGTCTCGGACGGTTCCTCACTCCACGAGTGGGCCTACGGCACGGTACGCGTCCTGGTCGGCATCAACCCGAACGAGTCCGTACAGCTGGATTCCGTCGAACTCACCGACGAGATCCGGTTCTACGGCAACGTGCTGGAGCAGATGGGCGTCCCGGCCAAGCAGCACGCCAAGGCGGCCTACGACTCCTTCGTCCACCTGCCCATCGAGTTCCCGCTCGTGCCGGACGGACACCGCCCGGTGAACGAGCGGTTCCGCTCGCTGGCCGACGAGCTGATGCTCAAGACGCTGAACGAGCTCAGCATCCCGTACCACACCGTCGGCGGCACCATCCCCGAGCGTCTTCAGAAGATCGTCGACATCTACGGCATCAAGCCCGTGATGAACATCGACGAGGCGATCCAGAAGGCCCGGGCCGAGTACGCCCTGATCGACACCACCAATGAAGTGGACCGCATAGCGGTCTGACGCCACGGGTGCGGCGGGCGGGGCACGGCGTTCAGGAGCCGTGTGAACGACCCCGCCCGCCGGGCCCGACACCACCGACTGGAGGATATGAATGCCCGCGGCAATTCTCGGGGGACTGGGCACCTACCTTCCGCCTCGACGGGTCTCCAACGAGGAGCTCGCCGACCGTTTCGACACATCCGACGAGTGGATCCGCACCCGGACCGGCATCCGGCAGCGCCGCTGGGCCGACACCGGCCAGTCCACCGGCGACCTCGCCACGGAGGCCGGTCACCGCGCACTGAAGTCCGCAGGTCTCGGCCTGGGGGCCGATGTCGGCCTTGTCGTCCTGGCCACCACCACGCCCGACCACCCCTGCCCGGCCACCGCCCCGGACGTGGCGGCCCGCCTGGCTCTGGGACAGGCCGCCGCGTACGACATCTCGGCAGTGTGCTCCGGGTTCGTCTACGCGCTGGAAGTGGCCGCCAACGCCATCGAAGCCGGCCGGGTCGACACCGCTCTGGTGATCGGCGCGGAAACCTACTCCACGATCCTCAACCCGCACGACCGCACCACCTCGGTCATCTTCGGCGACGGGGCCGGAGCAGCCGTACTCCGGAGGGGCGATGCGGGACAACTCGGCTCCTTCGCCGGTTTCGACCTCGGGACCGACGGAGCCAACAAGGACCTCATCTGGATCCCCGGCGGGGGGTCGCGGCAGCGGTCCACCCACCAGGAACCGGAAGCGGAGGAACGTTACTTCGCGATGCAGGGCAAGAAGGTGTTCGCCAGCGCCGTCCGCCGCATGGCGGGCTCCTCGGCGGCGCTCCTCGAGCACATCGGCTGGTCCGTGGAGAGCGTGAACCACCTCGTCGGCCACCAGGCCAACGTCCGGATCCTGCGGGCCGTCGCCGAACAGCTCGGCATCGACTCCCAACGCGCGGTGATCAACATCGACCGGGTGGGCAACACGTCGGCCGCGTCCATTCCCTTGGCCCTCGCCGACGCGACCGGCCAGATCGCGCCCGGCGACCGGGTCCTGCTCACTGCCTTCGGGGGCGGTCTGACCTGGGGATCCGCCGCGCTGACCTGGCCGGACATCTCGCCCGTCTGAACGCGGCGGGCACGGGCGCCCATCGGCGGCCGACCACCTCTCGATCCTCACCCCACCACAGCGAAAGCGAAGGACCGACATCACATGAGCACGACCATCAGCACCTCCGCCGACCCGAACACCGCCAAGGGAGCGTCTCCCGCCGACTCCGCCGCCGTCGCGGCCGTCGCCGAAGTCGTCCTCGGAATCCTCAGGGAGAAGTACGAGGCGCCCGCGGACACCACCACCGCCGACACGGAATTCGACATGCTCGGCTTCGACTCCCTGGTGCTCGTGGAGGTGGCCGTGGATCTGAGCAGTCGTTTCGGCATCGAGATCTCGGACGAGGTCCTCCACGAGGCCGGGACGACGGCCAGAGCCGCAAGAGTGCTCGTCGAGGCCGGCGCACGCGTCTGACACCACCCGGTCCGCCACGGCGCGGCCCCTCCGCAGTACTGACGTGAAACGGGCGCGCCCGCCGGCCTTCCGGGACACCGCCGTGCGGTCGCGCCCCAGCCCCTCCGCCACGAAGCGTCAACCTGCCCGTACGTCATCCGCCCCAGTCCGCACCGACCCACAGGACGGCCGCATGACCGACAGTCCGATCCGCTCCGGCCGGCGCCCCCGAGCCGTCGCCCGCGCCGCGTTCTTCGACGTCGACCACACCCTGACCACCTCCGCCGGCCTCTTCCGCTTCCTGGCGTACTGGTATGCCGCCGACGCCCGTCCGGCGCACCACCTCGTCCAGGACAGACAGCGCCTCAAGGCCATGACGGCCGCGGGCGTCGGGCGCGAGGAGACCAACCGTGCCTACTTCGCGCTCTATACGGGAACCCGCACGGAACACATCGCCCGGCTCGCCCGCGACTGGTTCGACGCCGAACTCGCGCTCGGAGGGCTCTTCAACGACCCCGTACTGGGCCGCCTGCGGGCACACCGGGCGAGCGGCGACCTCGTCGTCCTCGTGTCCGGCTCCTTCCCCGCCCTGCTGGAGCCTCTGCAGCACCACGTCGGAGCGCACCACGTGCTCTGCACGGAGCCGGAGATCGACCCGCTGTCCCGCACGTACACGGGGAGGCTGGTGAACCGGCCCAACCAGCCCATGATCGGCCGGGCCAAGGCCGACGCCGTGCGCCTCTTCGCCGCCGCGCACCGCGTCGACCTGGACGCCTCCACGGCCTACGGCGACCACGTCTCCGACGCGCCGCTGCTCGCGACCGCCGGGAAGGCCGTGGTCGTCGGCCGCGACCCGGAGCTGCGGGAGATCGGCAGCCGGGCGGGATGGCGATTCCTGCCGGGAGCACCGGAACCGGCCCCGCTGCCCCCTCCGCCGACGTACCCGTCGGCCGACCTGCTCGCACTCCCCGCCCCGGAAAGGCCCCGCGCATCGTGAGACTCGCAGTCGTCGGCGCCTACGGCGCGGGCAAGACCACTCTCATCACGGCGGCCGGCCGCGCCACAGCGCTTCCGTCAGCCCACGGCAGCCCGATGCGCGACCCCACCAGGGGCGCCGCCAAGTCGTTGGAGGAGACGACGGAGGCGGAGCTCGTGCAGCTCGTCGTGCGCCGGTACGCGGAGCGTCTCCTCGCCGAGGCCCGCCACCCCCGGGGCTTCCTGTCCGACGGATCCCTCCTCCACGAGTGGGTCTACGCCACCGTGCGCCTCGCCGTCGGCCTGCACCCCGCCGACCACGTGCCGTACGAGGCGGTCGGTTCGTCGTCGGGCCCGTACCAGGACGTCCTCTCCCACATCGGGCACGAGGCCCTGCACCAGGCCATGTGCGGATACGACGCTTTCGTGCATCTGCCGGTGGAGTTCCCGCTGAACGACGCGGTCGCACCCGTCAGCGAGAGGTTCCGGGCCCTCTCCGACCGACTGCTGCTCGACACCCTCGACGGGGCGGGCGCGATCGTGCACACCCTCACCGGCACACCGGACGAACGACTGGCCGCCCTCATCCCACTCGCACTCCCGCAGCACCACTGACCGCGAACCCGAACCACGGAGAGCTCCACACCATGCACGCGATCGGCATCAGCACCTACGGCGCTCCCGACGTCCTCGCCGTCGTCGAACGCCCCGAGCCCCCCACCGTCCCCGGCCATGTGCGCATACGCGTGACGGCGGCCGCCGTGAACCCCACCGACCTCATGCTGCGGTCGGGTGAACTCGCCGCATACATGTCACCGTTCACCCCGCCGTTCATCCCGGGGATGGACGCCTCCGGCCATCTCGAGGAGACGGGGCCGGGGGTCACGGGCTTCTCGGTCGGCGACCGCGTGATGGCCTTCGTCAACCCCTTCACCGCACTCGGCGGGGCGCAGGCGGAGTCGATCAGCGTTCCGGCCGATCAGGTCGTACGCGTGCCGGAGTCCGTGCCTCTCGTCGACGCTGCCGGCCTCCCCATGAACGGCCTCACCGCACACCAGGCCCTCGGACTCCTCGCCCTGCCCCCCGGCGCGACACTCGCCGTCACCGGCGGCGCCGGTGCGCTCGGCGGATACGCCGTGCAGCTCGCCAGGCACCGCGGGCTGCGGGTCGTGGCCGACGCGTACGAGGCGGACCGGGCGCTGCTCACCCGACTCGGCGCGGACCTCGTCGTGACCCGTGGGGCGAACCCGGCCGAAACCGTCGCCGCGTACCGTAGGGCAGTGCCGGACGGGGCAGACGGGCTCATCGACGCCGCCGTCCTCGGTGAACCCGCGCTGTCCGCCGTCCGTGACGGCGGTGGACTCGTCAAGTGCCGTCCCTACGACGCACCCGCCACGCGGGGCATCCAGGTGCACCAGGCGTTCGTCGTGGACCACCCCGGCAGAGCCGCCGCGCTCCAGGAACTCGCCGCTCTCGCGGAGCGGGGTGTCCTCACGCCTCGCACGGCCGAGGTGCTCCCCCCTTCGGAGGTCGCGAGGGCACACCGCCTGCTGGAGGAGGGCGGGGTCCGCGGCCGGCTGATCGTGGCCTTCTGACCGGGCGGCGCCCCGGGCCGCCGCCCGGGGCGCCGACCCGCGGGCCGGGCGGTGACTTCGCCGGAGAGGAACCCGCGAGGGACCTACGAGTGACCCAGGTCCTCGTCCTGCGCGGTCGCCTCCACGTGGTCCGGGACCGAGCCGCTGTCCGGTGCCGGACGGAGCGGGAAGTCGTCCGACCGCATCGAGTCGAGCACCGGCGGCGCCGGCCGCGGCGGCTTCGGCATGACCGCCGCCTCGGAGTGCCCGCCGCACCCGTACGACAGCGACACGACCCGCCCGTCCGCGGGGGAGAACTCGTTCGCGCACACCCCGAACGCCTGCTTGAGCGACCCCGACAGCGGCATCAGGAAGCCGCAGGACTGGCACGACGCCGGCGCGGCCTGCGCCATCGGCGTCTTCGCGCCGAAGGAGTCCTCCCAGCGGTCCGCGGCGACGTGCAGGCCGTAGCGGGAGAGGACCCGCGCCCGGCGCATGCCGAGTTCCTCGGCCACGGAGGCGATCGCACCGCGTGACGGGGCGCGGGTCACGATCTCCGCGTCCTCGGCGTCGACGCGGTCGGCCATCTCCTCGGAGACCGCCGCGTTCGGTGGCGGCGCGTCCTCACCCGAATAGCCGGGCTCGAGCCGCAGGTCCTCCGCGTCCGTGGGCAGCAGATCGCCCGGCCCGAGGTCACCAGGCCGCAGCCGCTCGCTCCACGGCACCCACTCCGGCGCGAGCAGCGCGTCCGGACCCGGCAGGAGCACGGCCTCGTCGACCGTGACGTTCTTCGCGCGGGACGCGCGGGCCACCGTGACGGCCCAGCGCCAGCCCCGGTAGCCGGCCTCCTGGCACTCGAAGAAATGGGTGACGACCCGGTCGCCCTCGGACGCGAGCGAGACGTGCTCACCCACCACCCCGGGCGCGGCGGCCTCGTCGGCGGCCGCCCGGGCGAGGTCTACCGCCTCGGCGCACAGACGGTCGGGGGTACGGCTTCGCGTCGTCGCAGCACTCACAGGTCTCGCTTCTCTCCTACGCCGTCTCACGGGTGCGCCTGGCCGATTCGCGATGTACGAGCAGCGGGCGGAGCGGACCAGAGGGCCGCATCGACGTCCGCACCCGGGCACTCTGTCTCGGGCACACCTACCGTCACCCATTCTGCGGGATGGCGAAAAGGCGCGCGGCCGGGAACTACCGCCGGTGGCGCGCTACGCACGCTACCCCCTCTGTGGCGCGCCGCCCACCTGCCCGTCCGAATCCCGGTTCGGGTCGGCTGCGCGTAGGGCACTATGACGACGTGACAGCCGCGAGGTCGTCCGGCGCTCCCGGGCCGCTGAGCAGGGCGTGCCGAGCCGTCGGCCGCGCCCTGCACCTGCCGTTCACCCGAACGGCCAGAGGCATCCGGCGGGCCACCCACGCGCACGGCGCGGGCGAGTCCGGACTGGGCAAGCTGATCGAACTGCACGCGGTCAACGGCGCCGGCGACGTCATGATCACCGTCGCACTGGCGTCGACCGTGTTCTTCTCCGTCCCCACCGACGAGGCCCGCGGGCGGGTCGCGCTCTACCTGGCGATCACCATGGCGCCGTTCACGCTGCTGGCCCCGGTGATCGGCCCGCTGCTGGACCATGTTCCGCACGGCCGCCGTGCGGCGATGGCGGGCACGATGACGGCCCGCGCGCTGCTGGCACTGACCATGTCGGGCGCGGTCGCGACGGGCGGCATCGAGCTGTACCCGGCGGCACTCGGCGTACTGGTGTGCTCGAAGGCGTACGGGGTGATCCGCAGCGCCGTCGTGCCGCGTCTGCTGCCGACGGGGTTCGCCCTGGTGAAGGCGAACTCGCGGGTGACGCTGGCCGGGCTGCTGGCCACGGGCATCGCCGCGCCGATCGGCGCCGGCCCTCCAGCAGATCGGCCCCGCCTGGCCGCTGTACGGCGCGTGCGCGATCTTCGCCGCGGGCACGTTCCTCTCGTTGAGCATGCCGCCCAAGGTCGACTCGGCGAAGGGCGAACGGAAGGCGCACATCCTGACGCACGGCGAGCGGAAGCCGAGTCTGCGGACCGTCGGCCCGTCCGTGCTGCACGGACTCCAGGCGAACGTGGCCCACCGCATGCTGTCGGGTTTCCTCATCTTCTTCCTGGCCTTCCTGCTGCGCGTCCATCCGCTGGCGGGGCAGAGCGCGGCCGCCTCGCTGGTGATGGTGGGCGTCGCCGCGGGGATCGGGAACGCCTGCGGAACGGCGATCGGAGCGTGGGTGCGCAACCGGCCTCCGGAGGTGATCGTCGCCACGGGACTGACGCTGGCGCTGTCCGCGGCGGTGCTCGCGGCGGTGTTCTTCAGTCCGCTGATGGTGGCGGTGCTGGGCGCGGTGGCCGGGCTTTCCCAGGCGCTGTCGAAGCTGTCCCTGGACGCGATGATCCAGCGCGACGTCCCGGAGTCGGTACGGACCTCGGCCTTCGCCCGCTCGGAGACGCTCCTGCAGATGTCGTGGGTGGTCGGCGGGGCGATCGGGATCTCGCTGCCCCTGAACGGCGTGGTGGGCATGTCCATGGCGGCGGGCATCCTGGCACTGGGCGCGGTGCTGGCGCTGCGCGGACTGCTCGTGGCGTCCCGACGCAGCACGACGGCGCCGACGCGGATCACGGTGGCGCCCCGCGTACGGTGAGGCGGCCGCACGGTGGGCTCCGGAGCACGGGTCCCACCGGGGCGCGGCGAGACCCGCGGCCGGGGGTCGCGGACGGCGCAGGGTGGACGGGCGGACCTGCGGACGGGCGGGCGGGCGGAGCCATCGGGGACGCCACGCCGCACCCCCGCGCTGCGGGACACCGGGCGCCCGATAGCCTTCGGACCATGACCGTTGCGTTCCTCTCCGGCAAGCGCCGCCGGGCCGCCGCCGCCCTCGGCGCCGTGTCCGCCGGCCTCCTCGTACTCTCCGCCTGCGACAAGCCGACGCCGCTCGCGACCGTGACGGTCGGGACGACCTCGGTGCACACCGAAGCCGCCTGCTACAACGACGGCCGGGCCATCAAGGAGTCGCAGATCCAGGACTGCCTCAACGAGAAGGCCGAGAAGTCCATCACCGTCGCGCCGGACGACAAGATCCGCTTCGGTGTCGAGCCCGAGATCGCCGAGAACGGCTGGACGATCTTCATCGGCGGCGAACGCGCCGAGCAGGAGCCGTACCACAAGACGTACCGGACGATCCCGGCCAGCGCCTTCTTCACCAGCCCGACGACCGGTGAGCCCTCCAGTTCCGCGCAGGTGTCCATCGTGGAGACCTCGGGCAAGAAGCTGACCGGAATCTGGCACTTCAAGCTCGCCCAGGACTGAGCGCCGACCGTAACGGCTCAGCCATGCGCGTACTCGTCGTCACCGCGGTGCGGGCGGAGGCCGACTCCGCCGCCGCCGGGCTCGCCCCCGGCGGCCCCGTGACCGCCCACCGCATCCCGGGCGGTCACACCCTGCACCGCTGCGCGGGCGCGGGGACGACGGTGGACGTCATGGCCGGGGGCGTCGGTCCCGCAGCGGCGGCCGCGGCGACGGCCACGGCACTGACGGCCGCGACGGCGGCCGCGCCCGGCGCTCCCGCGTACGACCTGGTCGTGTCCGCCGGGATCGGCGGCGGTTTCGCGGGCATCGCCCCGCCGGTCACGCTCGTGGTCGCGGACGCGATCGTCGCCGCCGACCTGGGCGCGCAGACACCCGACGGGCACCTGCCGGTCGAGGAACTGGGCTTCGGGCGTTCCGTGCACCCGCCCGCCGCGCTGTCGGAGCGGATCGCCGAGGCACTGGGCGCGGTACACGGGCCCGTCCTCACGGTGTCGACCGTCACCGGCACCGCCGACCGCGCCGCCGAGCTGACCGCACGTCACCCCCGCGCCGCCGTCGAGGCGATGGAGGGGTTCGGGGTGGCCGAGGCCGCCGCGACGCACGGCGTTCCCGTCGTCGAGATCCGCGCCGTGTCCAACGCCGTCGGCCCCCGAGACCGGGCGGCCTGGCGCATCGGCGAGGCCCTGGACGCCCTGCGGAACGCTTTCCGGCTGCTGCGCCCCGTCCTCGAGGAGGAGGCCCGATGAGCAAGATCAAGATCGCCTACTCGCCCTGCCCGAACGACACGTTCGTCTTCGACGCATGGGCGCACGGACGGGTCCCGGGCGCGCCCCGCCTCGACGTGACGTTCGCGGACATCGACATCACCAACGGCATGGCCGAGCGCGGTGAGTTCGACGTCCTGAAGGTCTCCTACGCGGTGCTGCCGTACGTCCTCGACGAGTACGCGCTGCTGCCCTGTGGCGGCGCGCTGGGCCGGGGCTGCGGCCCGCTCGTGCTCACCCGGGAGCCGGGCACGGACCTGAGCGACGCGACCGTAGCCGTGCCGAGCGAGAGGTCGACGGCGTACCTGCTGTTCCGGCTGTGGGCCGCGGACGTGCTGCCGGAGGGGGTCGGCCGGGTCGTCGTCCTGCCGTTCCACGAGATCATGCCGGCCGTGCGGGACGGCAAGGTGGACGCCGGACTCGTGATCCACGAGGCGCGGTTCACCTATCAGGAGTACGGCCTGAACTGCCTGGCCGACATGGGAGAGCACTGGGAGACCACGACCGGACTGCCGATCCCGCTCGGCGCGATCATCGCCAAGCGTTCGCTGGGCCCGGAGCTGCTGGACCTCCTTGCCGAATCCGCTCGCACGTCCGTCCGCATGGCCTGGGACGACCCGTTGGCGTCGCGCCCGTACGTGATGGAGCACGCCCAGGAGATGGACCCGGCCGTCGCCGACCAGCACATCGGGCTCTACGTCAACGAGTTCACCGCCGACCTCGGCGAGGCGGGTTACGCGGCCGTCCGCGGCCTCCTCACGCGTGCCGCGGCCGAGGGGCTCGTACCTCCCCTCGGCCGCGAGGCGTTGTCCTTCGTCCGGCCGCACCGCCTCTGACGCGCGGACCTCGGCCGACCGCGGCGCCGCCCCTCCGGAGGGGCGGCGCCGCGACGGTCAGACGTCGAGCTGGTCGGCGACCGCGCGCAGCAGGCCCGCGATCTTCTTGCCGTGGGCCTTGTCCGGGTAGCGGCCCCGCTCCAGCTGCGGGGTGATGTTCTCCAGGAGCGTCGTCAGGTCCTGCACGATCGACGCCAGCTCGTCCGGCTTGCGGCGCTGTGCGGCGGCCACGGAGGGGGTCGGGTCGAGAACCGTGACCGAGAGTGCCTGGTCACCGCGCTGTCCC
Source organism: Streptomyces sp. WMMC940 (assembly GCF_027460265.1). Taxonomy (NCBI): domain Bacteria; kingdom Bacillati; phylum Actinomycetota; class Actinomycetes; order Kitasatosporales; family Streptomycetaceae; genus Streptomyces; species Streptomyces sp. WMMC940. The sequence continues at coordinate 4,175,302 of NZ_JAPZBC010000001.1, read as the reverse complement.
GCGACGACGCCGAACTCGACCCGCTGACCGGGCTTCAGGCTGTCGACTCCGTCAGGAAGCACCGACGAGTGGACGAAGACGTCGCCGCCGTCGTCGCGGGAGAGAAAGCCGAAGCCCTTCTCGCTGTTGAACCACTTGACCTTGCCGGTAGGCACGTCTGTCCTCGTCCTCGTACTCGTCGGGAATTGCGAAAAAACGGTCTGGATAGCACTGCAGCGGGCCGCCCGACCCGCCACCACACAAGGCTAATGGTCCGGGGGCCACTGACAAGACGTCCCCGGTGGTTCCTACGCGCTGGGAACTACCCTGGTCGGGTGACTCATGAAACCCAAGCGAATTCGGCCGGTCCCGGCGACGGGCTGGTCCGTGCCGGCGCGATCGTCTTCATCATCGGCGCCGTGGCCACTCTCGTCACCGTGGCCCCTCTGTTCCTCGGCACCGAGCCGTTTCCGACGGCCGCGTACCTCGTGAGCATGCTGATGGGCGTCGGCTTCCTGGTCGCGGGCATCGGTGTGCTCCGGTCGATCGCCGCGCAGCGCCGTGCGGCGCGCCCGTCCGCGCCGTCCGCCCCCTCCGTGTAGGCGCAGCGGTTCAACGCCGGGCAGCCCCGCCGCGGTCCCCGCCGGTGCGAGAGCAGCGGTCCCCGCCGGTGCGTGAGGGCTGCCGTCCTCCACCGGACAGCGGCTCTCATCAGGCTGTCGCTGCCGAGCCCGCGTACCCGGCGAGCCAGGCGGGGAACGCGGTGAGGTCGGGGAGGACGACGTCCGCGCCCGCCTCGCGCAGCTCCAACTCGTCGCACGGACCGGTCGGCACGGCGACCGACAGCGCCCCCGCGGTGCGCGCGCCCCGTACGTCGCCGACGTGGTCGCCCACGTACACCCGGGCGTCGTGCTCGCGCAACGCCTCCCCCTTGGCCTCCGCCCACAGCCATCCGATGACTTCGTCGGGCTCGATGCCGAGATGGGCGAGATGCGTCTTGGCGTTCGGCTCGTGCTTGGCGGTGACGACGATCGCGCGCCCGCCGAGCGCCTGGACCGCGGCGACGGCCTCCCGGGCGCCGGGCATCGCCGGGGTCGGGGATATGGCGTACTCGGGGTAGAGCTCGCGGTAGCGGTCGCCCATCTCCAGGATCCGGTCGTCCGGGAACCAGTGCGCGAGCTCCTGCTCCAGCGGCGGCCCCAGCCGGGTGACCGCGAGGTCGGCGTCTATCCACACGCCGGTCTCCGCGGAGAGCGCCCGGTAGGCGGCCCGGATGCCGGGACGCGAGTCGATCAGCGTCATGTCGAGGTCGAAGCCGATGGTGAGCGGTCGGGTCAGCGGTTCCGAGGCGGCCATGGGTGCCATTGTGCCCGGGGCCCTGGAGTGCCCGGGGTGACGGGTGACCACACCGCCCCATCCCGCACCCGCCCCACCACGGACGCACGGCCTCACCGCACCCGCCCCACCACGGACGCACGGACGCACGGCCTCACCGCAGGCGCGACGTCAGCGGCGGCAGGCGCGACGTCAGCGGCGGCAGGCGCGACGTCAGCGGCGGCGGGCGCGCCAGAGGAGGAAGAGGGCCGACGCCACCGCCGCGCCGCGCACGACCCACGGCCACGCCCCCGTCAGCGCCTCCCGCATCGCGTCGCCGCCCGGGGCGATCGGGTCGCCCCACCGGCCCTCGACGCGGCCCCAGATCCAGACCGCCGCGCTGGTGGCGACGAGCCCGGGGATGCCGAGGACCGCGAACTTCGCCTCGGTGCGGGAGAGGGCGCGGGTGGCGTAGGCGAGCAGCCAGCCGCCGGCCAGGGCGACCAGCGAGCCCAGGACCGCGCCCACGGCGAGGAGCATCGCGGCGAACAGCACCATGGGGTTGCCGAGCGCGAGGCGGCCGCCCCCGCGGGACGGCGCGGGCACGACCGGCGGCTCACCCGTGGAAGCACCGGCGGCATCGGCACCCGGGGCACCCACCGCCCCGGCGCGCCGCCACCGCGGAAACCGTCGGCGCCGCGCCGTGCCCGGCTTCTCCGGCCCGCCACCGCCACGCTCGCCGTCCTCCTCGTCCTTCCGCGGTGGCCGCAGCAGCTCCGGGATCTCCACCCCGCCGACGAACGCGCCGAAGTCGGCCTCCTCGAAACGCCCGCGTTCGATCCGCCACCACTCGGGTTCCCGGGCACCCGGGACCGTTCCGGGGGCCGCCGCGGCGGCGGACGCTCCCGCGGCTCCGGCCTCCGGCGCCCCCGACCGCTGCTCGGGCACGGACGCGGGAGCCGTCCCGGCGGCGGCCTCCGTCCCGGCGGTCCCGTCCGGAGAGGGGCGGCGGCCGTGCTCGGGGCTCGCCCCGTCCACCACCTCGTCGGGGCTGCCGAGCCGTCCGAGAATGCGCTGGACGGCCGCCGGGCTGTCGGTGCCGTACCTGGCGCGCTGCCGGTCGATCTCGTTACGCAGCGACGACACGAGCTGCATCCTGGTGCCGGACGGCAGCTGGCGCTGCTGCGCCAGATCGCCGACCCGGCTCAGGTAGTCGAAGACAAGCTGATCGCTCTCGATCCCCACGGTTGCCCCTCCACAGCGCGCCCGTCCCGGCGCCCGGTCCTGACGTTAGCGCCTTGGCAGGGGCTAACGTGGGGCGGATGGGGACCGGTGAGCTCGATCGGGAGGCGCACGTGCCCGCAGGAACGTCCGCAGGGACACCGGCAGGACGACCCGCGCGCGAAGCGGGAGGCACCACCGGGGCGGCAGGACGCCCGCACGACGGCGCCGCCGCGCGCAGGCCCGCGGACACCCGGGGCGGGGAGGCCGCGCACTCGGTGCCCGGCACCCACGGCGGCACGGACGCACTCCCCGGCACCGCCGACCGCACCGCGGCCCCGCCCCGTACCCTCGCCGAGGCCCTGCGGAACCGCGGCGACCGGGGGCTGGCCGCGCTGCTGCGCGCCCGCCCGGATCTGCTGAGCCCGGTACCGAACGACCTGACGCAGCTCGCGACCCGCGCCGGCACCCGGGCCTCCGTCGTCAGGGCACTGGAACGGCTGGACCGGTTCGCCCAGCAGACCGCCCAGGCCCTGGCCGTGGCCGCGGAGCCCACGTCGTACGGGACGCTGCTCGCACTGCTCAGCGGCGACGACGGCGACCCCGCGGTCGAGGCGGCGCTCCCGCGCGCGCTCGGCGTGCTGCGCGAGCAGGCGCTGGTCTGGGGCGACGACGACCGGCTGCGGCTGGTGCGGACCGCACGCGAACTGCTCGCGCCGTCACCTCAGCACCCGTCCCCGACGGGTCTCGGCCCGACGGTCGCCGAGGCCACCTCGGGGATGTCGCCGGGCCGGCTGCAGGAGATCCTCGCCGCCGCGGGGCTGCCGACGACCCATGACCCGGTGTCGGCCGTGGCGTCGCTGACCTCGCTGTTCACCGAACGGGACCGGATGACGGCGCTGCTGGACTCGGCGCCCGCGGAGGCGCTGGCGGTACTGGACCGTCTGGTGTGGGGCCCGCCGTACGGGACGGTGGCTCCGCCGGGCGACTCCTCGGGCGCGGCGGACTCGACGCCGGTGCGATGGCTGCGGGACCGGGGTCTGCTGCTGCCCTCGTCGCCGCGGACGGTGGTCCTGCCGCGCGAGGTGGCGCTCCATCTGCGCGGCGGGCGGGCACACCGCGAACCGGAACCGGTGGCGCCCGAGGTCCGGGTCGCCGCCGAACACCGTCCACAGATTGTGGACAGCACGGCGGCAGGCCAGGCGTACACCGCGCTCGCCACCGTCGAGGATCTGCTGAAGAACTGGCAGACGGGCGGGCCGGCGGTGCTGCGGGCGGGCGGCCTGAGCGTCCGCGATCTGAAGCGGACCGCGGCCGCGCTCGACGTCTCCGAGCAGATCGCCTCGTTCTGGTTGGAACTCGCCTACGCGGCGGGCCTGCTCGCCTCCGACGGCGGCGAGGGTACATCCCGTGCCGGCACGGCCACGGGAGAGGAGCGGTTCGCGCCGACGCCCGCGTACGACGAGTGGCTGGACCTGCCCGCGGCCTCGCGCTGGACGGCCCTCGCGACGGCCTGGCTCACCGCCACCCGGACGCCCGGGCTGGTCGGCGGCCAGGACGCCAAGGGCCGAACGCTCGCGGCGCTCGGCCCGGACCTGGACCGCGGTGCCGCCCCCGAGGTGCGTCACCGCGTCCTGGCCCTGCTGGCCGAGCTGCCCTCGGGCGCCGCCCCGGACCAGGAATCGGTCCTCGCCCGGCTCCGCTGGGAGCGACCGGTCCGCACCCCGGCACCGACTCCCGGCCTCCCCGAGTCCTCCGATCTGCGCTCCCGCATCGCCATGTGGACCCTGGCCGAGGCGGAACACCTGGGACTGACCGGCCGCGGTGCCCTCTCCACCGCCGCCCGCACCCTCCTGGCCACCCCGGCGACCGCCGCGACGGAACTTCCCACCCCGACACTTCCCCCGACGGCACTCCCAGCGACGCCGATTCCCGCGACGGCCGACCACCCCGGAGGACAGCCCGGCCCCGGCGCGGTCCCGGGCACGCCGGACGCCCCGCGGGAGCCGGCCGGGAGCGGCCCCGCGCGGCCCGGCCCGCACGGCCACGCCGCTCTCGCCGCGCGGGCCGCTCTCGCCGCCGGGGTGATCGCCCCCCTGCTGCCCGAACCGCTCGACCACGTACTCCTCCAGGCGGACCTCACCGCCGTCGCACCGGGCCCGCTGGAGCGCCCGCTGGCGGAGGCCCTGGGCGTCCTTGCGGACGTGGAATCGAAGGGTGGCGCGACGGTCTACCGGTTTACGCCGGCGTCCGTACGGCGGGCCCTGGACGCCGGGCAGGCCGCGGCGGACCTGCACGCCTTCCTCGCCAAGCACAGCCGTACCCCGGTGCCGCAGCCGCTGAGCTACCTCATCGACGACGTGGCCCGCAAGCACGGCCATCTGCGCATCGGCGCCGCCTCCGCCTACGTCCGCTGCGACGACGACGCGCTGCTCGACGAGATCACGGCCGACCGCCGCTCCCGGGGTCTGCGGATGCGCCGGCTCGCGCCCACCGTGCTGGCCGCCCAGGCCGACCCGGCCACGCTGCTCGAAGGGCTGCGGGCCATGGGGTACGCCCCGGCCGCGGAGTCCGCGGAGGGCGATGTGCTGATCATCCGCGCGGACGCCCACCGCACCCCGCGCCGCACCCCGCCGGTGCCCGTTCCGGACGGGCCGCCCGCCCCGGACGACACGCTGCTCGCCACCGCGGTGAAGGCGATCCGGGCGGGCGACCTGGCCGCCACGGCCGTACGGAAGCCGGCACCGCACACCGGTGCGGGCGAACTGCCCCGCACCACCCCGGCCGAGACCCTCGCGACCGTGCAGGCGGCCGCGCTCACCGGGTCCGCGATCTGGATCGGATACGTCAACGCCGACGGGGCCGCGAGCCAACGGGTCATCGCCCCGGTCCGCGTCGAAGGCGGATTCGTCACCGCGTACGACCACACCGCCGACGAGGTGCGCACCTACCCCCTGCACCGCATCACCGGCGTCGCCGAACTCGCCGACGAACCGGCCTGAGCCCCCGTCCCGCCCACGGCCCGCACGAGGCGGACGCCCCGGACGCCACGGCGATTCCGCGAACCATGCGTACAGCGGCGGGGATTCCCGCCCGAAAGTGATCGATTCCCCACCCAGGGACGACCTCGGCATGCCGCTTCCGGGCCACGGGCAGTCACCCGCCGTTCCACTGACGCACCCGGGCCCGTCGGGCCACGGGACAGCCGGAAGGAAGGTCGTTCCATGCGTGGTGTCACCACCACCCTCGTCGCCGCAGCCGCGTCCCCGGGCGCGACGGCCGCACGGGCCTCGGCGGCCGGCATCGATCCCGGCGGCGGACCCACGCCGTAGTCGAGCGTGGGGTGAGCCGGATGGCGGCCTTCCTGGTGGCCTCCACGCTCACCGAGCCGGGCCAGGATCCGCTGAAGCCCAGGACGGTCAGGACCACGCGAGCAGCCGGAGACGTCGACGTCCACGGCCATGGCCTGCCGGCCACGGGCCGTGCACAGCGCCTCACAGGCCGCACGCTGACGCTCCGGCGAGGTAGAGTTCTCTGTTTCCCGCGAAAGGCGGACATGGATGGCCGCGCGCATTCCCGGCGCACCGGCCGAGACGCCCTTCGGGCGACGGGCGCGAGGCACGGCCCGAGACGTGACAGGTGTGGTGCCTGTCACGCAACGATCCTATCTGCGGAGGTATGTGTGTCCTGCCTGATCGTCCAGAGCGACAAGACCCTCCTGCTCGAGGTCGACCACGACCAGGCCGACGCCTGCCGCCGCGCCATCGCCCCCTTCGCCGAGCTGGAGCGTGCCCCCGAGCACATCCACACCTACCGCGTGACACCGCTCGGCCTCTGGAACGCCCGGGCGGCCGGGCACGACGCCGAGCAGGTCGTGGACGCGCTCGTCGAGTTCTCCCGCTACCCCGTCCCGCACGCCCTGCTCGTCGACGTGGCGGAGACGATGGCGCGCTACGGCCGCCTCACGCTCGTCAAGCACCCCACCCACGGCCTGGTGCTGACCACGACCGACCGGCCCGTGCTGGAGGAGGTTCTGCGCTCCAAGAAGGTCCAGCCACTGGTCGGCGCACGGATCGATCCGGACACGGTCGTCGTCCACCCCTCCGAGCGCGGTCAGATCAAGCAGACGCTGCTGAAGCTCGGCTGGCCCGCCGAGGACCACGCCGGTTATGTGGACGGCGAGGCCCACCGCATCGACCTGGACGAGTCCGGCTGGGCCCTGCGCCCGTACCAGAAGCATGCCGTCGAGGGCTTCTGGCACGGCGGCTCGGGCGTCGTCGTGCTCCCCTGCGGCGCGGGCAAGACGCTCGTGGGCGCCGGGGCGATGGCCCAGGCGAAGGCGACCACCCTCATCCTCGTCACCAACACCGTCTCCGCCCGCCAGTGGAAGCACGAGCTGATCAGGCGCACCTCGCTGACCGAGGAGGAGATCGGCGAGTACAGCGGTGCGAAGAAGGAGATCCGCCCGGTCACCATCGCCACGTACCAGGTGCTGACGACGAAGCGGAAGGGCATCTACCCGCACCTGGAGTTGTTCGACTCCCGCGACTGGGGCCTGATCGTCTACGACGAGGTCCATCTGCTGCCCGCGCCGGTCTTCAAGTTCACCGCGGATCTGCAGGCCCGCCGCCGGCTCGGCCTGACGGCGACGCTCGTGCGCGAGGACGGCCGCGAGTCGGACGTCTTCTCGCTGATCGGCCCGAAGCGGTTCGACGCTCCCTGGAAGGAGATCGAGGCCCAGGGGTACATCGCGCCCGCCGACTGCGTCGAGGTCCGGGTCAATCTGACGGACTCCGAGCGGCTCGCCTACGCGACGGCGGAGACCGAGGAGAAGTACCGCTTCTGCGCCACCACCGACACCAAGCGGAAGATCACGGAAGCCCTCGTCCGCAAGCACGCGGGCCAGCAGACCCTGGTCATCGGCCAGTACATCGACCAGCTCGACGAACTCGGCGAGCACCTGGACGCGCCCGTCATCAAGGGCGAGACGCCGAACTCCCAGCGCGAGAAGCTCTTCGACGCGTTCCGCAACGGCGAGATCTCGGTGCTGGTCGTGTCCAAGGTCGCGAACTTCTCGATCGACCTGCCGGAGGCGACGATCGCGATCCAGGTCTCGGGCACCTTCGGCTCCCGCCAGGAGGAGGCCCAGCGTCTCGGCCGCGTCCTGCGCCCGAAGGCGGACGGCCACAAGGCCCACTTCTACTCGGTGGTGGCCCGCGACACGATCGACCAGGACTTCGCGGCCCACCGCCAGCGCTTCCTCGCCGAGCAGGGGTACGCGTACCGGATCGTGGACGCGGACGACCTGTCGGCTGACGGCTGACGGCTGACGGCTGACGGCTGACGGCTGACGGGAGACGGGAGACGGTTCCCGGCGGACGACCGGCGGGACACCGGAAGACGGCAGACGCTCCCGGCGGACGACCGACGGGACGCCGACGGCCGCTGCCGATGCCGGCCCCCGGAGATCCGTTGCTCGCTACCCTGGTCCCTGGTCCCCGGCACAGGACACCCGACGCGGGAACCCCGTCCAGGGGACGGCTGCGGATGACCGGACCGGCACGCGCGACGACGCCGGTACGCGCCACGGACCGGCACACACCACGGGGCCGGTACGCGAACGGCCCGAGGAGGACTCGATGCCGCACCACGACAGCTACGAGGTGCTCTTCACGGAGTCGGCGGCCCGTGACCGCGACCGCTTGGACCCGGTGCGCAGGGCCTCGTTCGACAAGGCGGTCGAGATCCTCGCCCGCGACCCGTACACCGAGCACTCCCGCCCGATAGGCCCCGGCGAGCAGGACCGCGAGATCCGGCTGACTTCGCAGGTCGTGGCCGAGTACATAATCTCGCGGGGGCGCCTGCTCCTCGTCGTCCTGCGGATCTTCGACGACGCGGACATCCTGCTCCCGGAGAGCTGACGCCACCGTGCCCGCGGGACCACCCGGCGGGCACGGCCCTGCCTGCGGGGGCAGGTCCCACGAGACAACCGGGGGATCAGCCCGCGGCCCTGGTGCCCGCACCCGCCGCCGCGTCGCCCGCCGCTTCCGTCCCCGGGGTCCCGCGCTGCCCGGGCAGCCCGCCGTCGCGGTCGCCTCCGTCGCGCGCCCGCAGGACCGCGATCGCCAAGACCGTCAGGCCCAGCGGCGCGTAGGGGGACGCCAACGGCTGCTGCCACCACGTCAGTCGGAGGTCCAGATCGCCCGCATGCGGTACGAGCCACATGCTGCGCGCCAGGAAGACCACTGCCATCAGCGCGGCGGTGCCCCTGCGCCCCTCGGCGATCAGGACCGCCAGCAGCGGGACGCACCACACCCAGTGGTGGGACCAGCTGATCGGCGCGACGAGCAGCGCGGCGAACGCGACGGCCAGCACGGCCCAGCGCTCCGGCGCCCGGCGGGCGGCCCACAGTGCCGCGACGGCGACGGGCAGCGCCGCCGCCCACACGGCGGCCGGTTCCGCCGTGTGCAGTACGCGCGCGAACACCCCCTGCAGCGACTGGTTGTCGACGATCCACGCCTCGCCGACCCGGTCGGTCTCGAAGATCCGCCGCGTCCAGAAGTCCGCGCTCGCCTCGGGGAGGACGAGCGCGCCGAGCAGGACGGTGCCGGCGAGGGACGCCAGCGCCGTGAGCCCCGCGCGGCGGCGTCCAGTGATCAGCAGCAGGACGATGAAGACGGCGGGGGTGAGTTTCACGCCCGCCGCGACTCCCAGGGCGAAGCCCTTGCCCACCGCGTCGTCCGGCCGGGACAGGTCCCACAGCACCAGACACACGAGTGCGAGGTTGATCTGGCCGAAGACGAGGGTCTGGAAGACGGGTTCGAGCCACAGCCCGAGGGCGGTGGCGGCCAGCACCGCGGGCACGGGCGCGGACAGCCCGGCGAAGCGGCAGGAGAGCCGGACGAGCAGGGCGAGGAGCAGCGCGTTCCCTGCGGCGAAGACGACCTTGAGGGCGGCGACCGGCAGCCAGGTCGTCGGCACGAACAGGATGGCGGCGAAGGGCGGGTAGGTGGCGGGCAGCTGCCAGTCCGTGACGGTGAAGCCGTAGAGGTCGGTGCCGTTGGCGACGGCCGCTCCCTCGGCGCGGTACACCAGGGTGTCCGCCATGGGGATGCGCTGAGCGACGCAGAGCGCGGCCAGCGCGGCGAGCGAGAGGACGAGAACGGCGGTCGCCTGGAGCGATCGGACGGTCACGGTCCGGTACGGAAGCGTCACGGCCGCGACCCTAGTGGATCAGCGGGCGGCGGTCCGTCGGCCGAGGGCACCGCCGGTACGGCGCGGTCCCCCGACGGCACGGGACCGGAGCACGGGCGGCCGGACGGAACGGCACGGCACGGCACGGCAGCCGAGCGGACGCACGGCCACGGACAGCGGCCGGACGCGGAAGACCACGGCACAGCGGCCCGGACGGAAGGCGGCCCGTCAGGAGGCTCCGACGGGACCCGGTCCGCCTCAGAGGTGGCGGCGGACGCCGGCCTCCTCGCTGTACTCACCGAGGACCGCGACGCCGAAGGCCGTGGTGACGAAGACCTTGACCGCGCGCAGCGCGTCGCCGAAACGGTGGGTGCGGTGGGCCGGGGCGCCGGTGGCGGTGGCTCCGCGACCGGGCCGGGACGCTGGGGTGAGGGTGACTGTACTCATGGGACCAGAATCGGTTCTCGGCGTCCGCGACACATCGACCTGCGGATTGAACGCCGGTCATGGACGCGTACGACTTCGGATAGAGGGCCTCCCCTACGGGACGGGCCCCGCCCCGCGAAATCCATTCGCCCCGGCTCGGCGGGCTGAGTAGAATCGCCCGTCTTGCCCGCCTCCCCCGCAGGAGTGCCGCCTCCCGGACGGAAACCGGGTGCGCTGTCATGTCGTACTTCCAACGTACCTTCGGAGGCAGCACCGTGCCCGCGCCCGAAGCGCCCGAAGCACCCGAAGCACCCGAAGCACCCGAAGCACCCGAAGCACCGGCGCACGATCCCCTGGGCCGTGAACGGGCCCATCTGACCGCCTCTCGCGCCGCCCTCCGCGCGATGCGCGCGGACGTGGAGGCCCTGGACATCCGGGACGTGACGGCGAACTGGGTGAACGCCGTCGTCCTCGAGTCGCAGATCAACGAGCGGATCAGGGCGCTCGCGGATCTCGCCCACACCCCGCTCTTCTTCGGGCGGCTGGACTACCTGCACACCGCGCAGGAGGGGCAGCGCTTCTACATCGGCCGCCGCCATGTGCACGACCCCGACGGGGATCCGATGGTGATCGACTGGCGCGCGCCGGTCTCCCAGCCTTTCTACCGGGCCTCCCGCAGGGACCCGATGGACGTGCGCCTGCGCCGCCGCTTCGGCTACACCGGCGGCGACCTCACTGCGTACGAGGACGAGCACCTCACCGACCCGACGGAGGCGAACCGGACCAGTCGGCTCCTCCAGGCCGAGATCGAGCGTCCGCGCGTGGGCCCGATGCGGGACATCGTGGCCACGATCCAGCCCGAACAGGACGAGATCGTCCGGTCGGGCCTCTCCGGCACGGTGTGCGTGCAGGGCGGTCCCGGCACCGGGAAGACCGCCGTCGGTCTGCACCGGGTGGCGTATCTGCTGTACGCGCACCGGGAGCGACTGGCCCGCACCGGCACCCTGGTCATCGGGCCCAACCGCTCCTTCCTCCACTACATCGAGCAGGTCCTGCCCGCTCTCGGCGAGTTGGAGGTCAAGCAGGCGACCGTCGCGGACCTCGTCGCCCATGTCGAGGCGCGCGGAGCGGACGAGCCCGCGGCGGCACTGGTCAAGGGCGACGCGCGGATGGCGGAAGTGCTGCGGCGCGCGGTCCGTTCGCATGTGACGATGCCGGCGGAGCCGGTGATGGTGGTCCGCGGCTCACGCCGCTGGCGGGTTCCCGCGTACGAACTGGAGGACATCGTCCGGGAGTTGCTGGACCGCGACATCCGCTACGGCGCTGCCCGCGATGCGCTGCCGCAGCGCATCGCGCACGCCGTGCTCGTACGCATGGAGCAGGCCGGCGAGGCGCCGGACGACCGGGTGCAGGACTCGGTGGCACGCAACGCGGCGGTGAAGGCGGCGGTGAAGACCGTCTGGCCGCAGGTCGACCCGGCGAAGCTGGTGCTGCGTCTGCTCTCCGACCCGGACTTCCTGGCGGAGCACGCGGACGGGGTGCTGAGCGCGGACGAACAGAAGGCGATCCTCTGGACCCGGCCGCCGCGTTCGGTCCGCTCCGCACGCTGGTCCGCGGCGGACGCGGTGCTGATCGACGAGGCGAAGGACCTCGTCGAGCGCACGCCGTCGCTCGGTCATGTGGTCCTCGACGAGGCGCAGGACCTGTCGCCGATGCAGTACCGGGCGGTGGGGCGCAGATGCACGACGGGTTCGGCAACGGTCCTCGGTGACCTGGCGCAGGGCACCACCCCGTGGGCGACGGCGAGTTGGTCCGAGGCGCTGTCCCATCTGGGCAAGCCCGACGCGGTGGTGGAGGAACTGACGGCGGGCTTCCGGGTGCCGCGCGAAGTGATCGCGTACGCGTCCCGGCTGCTTCCGCACATGTCGCCCGGGCTGACGGAGGTCCGGTCGGTCCGTGAGTCCCCCGGCTCGCTGGAGATCCGCCCGTCCGAGGGCGCGGGGGACGTGGTCGCCGCGTGTCTGTCGGCACTGCGGCACGAGGGTTCGACCGGTCTGATCGCCGCCGACGACCGGGTGCCGGCCCTGTCCGACGCGCTGACCGACGCCGGTGTCCCCTTCCTGGCCCCCGGCGAGCAGACCACCCCGGACGTCCGGCTCACCCTGGTGCCGGCTTCCCTCGCGAAGGGTCTCGAGTACGACTACGTGGTCCTCGACGACCCCGCGGCCGTGGTCGCGGCCGAGCCCGACGAGCGCACGGGCCTGCGCCGGCTGTACGTGGCACTGACCCGTGCTGTCTCGGGCCTCACGGTGCTCCACTCGTCGCCCCTGCCGTGGCAGCTGGGGTGATCCGGGCGGGAGCCCGCGGGGGTTGACACCGGGACGGGGGCGGGCTCCGTGCGTGCGCGCTGCCCGGACGGCGCCTCGGCCCGGGGCCGGGCGGCGGCCCGACCCTGCGCGTACGAGGCCGCGCGACGGGCCTCTCGGCCAGCCCGGCGCGCCCCGGCAGCCCCCTCGGCGGCTGCGACGACCCGACCCGGTCCGCGCGGTGGCTCGGCTTCCGGCCCGAGCCGGGCGGACGGGCCGGCCTAGCCGTCCACCGCCTCGCGCCACTCGCGTACCGCCGCCTCGTCCACCGGCGTCTGCCAGCCGGCGGGCCGGGCCGCGCCGCCGATGTGGAACGCGTCCAGGCCGGCCGCACGGAGAGCCGGGAGGTGGTCGAGGCGGAGACCTCCGCCGATCAGCATCCGCGGCTGGTAACCGGGCTCATCCCGCCTCGCCGCCTCGGCCAGCAGCACCGGCAGCCCCGCGTCGACGCCCTCCGCACTGCCCGCGGTGAGATACGTGTCGAGTCCGGGCAGGTCGGCGAGCTGCTTGCGCAGGGCGTCGCGGTCCGCGGCGCGGTCGATCGCGCGGTGGAACGTCCAACGGCAGTCCTCGATCTCGGCGACCAGCCGTTCGACGGTGACGAGGTCGGGTTCACCGTGCTCGTCGAGGAAGCCGAGCACGAACTCCTCCGCGCCTTCCGCCCGCAGCCCTCGCGCCGCACCGACGAGTGCGTCGACGTCGCCCGCACCGAAACCGTCCGCGAGCCGGAGCATCACCCGCAGCGGGACGTCCACCGCCGCGCGGATGCGGCCGAAGGTCTCCCGGGACGGGGTGAGCCCGTCCGCGGCCATGTCGCTGACCAGCTCGAGCCGGTGCGCTCCCCCGGCCTGCGCGGCGACCGCGTCCCGCGCGTCGAGGGCGATCACCTCCAGGAGTGCTCGGTTGCTCATGGCTCATCCTCCGCCAGTAGACGCCATACAGGTCTAGTCCAATAACGGAGTCAGCCTAGTCCGCGCCCCTGCCCCGCGCACCGGCACCCGGGCGCACACCCCACCCCGAACACACTTCTCGGCCACCGCGCCCCCGCCACCGGGGCCGCGGCGAGCCACTCGCGCGTATGCGGTACTCAGCCGCCCAGGCTGCCGCTCCCGAACGCCCCGCCGCTGCGGCTGCCGTGCTGCGGCCGGGCCTCGGGCCCCTTGCCGGTGGTGTGCGACGTGTGGGTCCTCATGTTGTAGGGCAGGAGCCGACTGCCGTCGTCGGGGAAGGCGTCGTCGTCCCCTTCCCTGACCTCCTCGATGTGCTCGCGGTGGTCGGCCGGCTTCGGCTGCTCCTCGGGAGTCGGGACGCGCAGCCGGGCCCGCCGCCGCCCGTCCCACCACATGGCGCCGCCCAGCAGGACGATGAGAACGACCCCGAAGGTCAGGGGGCCGATCGCGGCCAGGATCTGGGCCGCGAGCTCCGTCTTCGGCACGCTCTGCGCTGTGACCGCTGCGTTCATGGTGTCTGCCTCCGCACAGAGGGATGAGACACAGGCGCTATCCATTATCACCTGATATGACCGTTCCGCCAGCACCCCGACCGGGCCCCGGACGGCGGGAACCGACCGATGCGGGACGGAGCCGCAGACACCGAGAACAGGTGAGACCGATCCGGAGAAGGTCGGGGGAGGACTCCGCAGGACCCGGGACGATGCCCAGCCGCCCGGGAGGAGCGCCCCGGCACCTGCCGGTCACCGGCCGGCTGGACAATGTGGCCATGCCCGCGCTTCCGCAGCACCCCGCCCATGCCGACCTCCGCCGACGCTGGGCCGCCACCGTGGCCGCGGCCGCCGACCGCGCACCCGACGCCTCCCTGCCCGGCCCTGACCGGTACGCCGACGACCTGCTCGGCCGCTGGGCCGAGCCGCAACGGCGCTACCACACCACCGACCACCTGGTCGCGGTCCTGGAACACATCGACACGCTCGCCGCGTACGCGGACGACATCGACCTCGTACGCCTCGCGGCCTGGTTCCACGACGCGGTGTACCTCCCGGAGCGCTCCACCAACGAGGAGCGCAGTGCCCGCCTCGCCGAGCGCGCCCTGCCCGAACTGGGTGTCGGCCGGGCGGGCGTCGAGGAGGTGTCCCGACTGGTGCTTCTCACCCGCACCCACACGGCCCAGGACGACGACGCCAACGGCAAGGTGCTCTGCGACGCCGACCTGGCCGTCCTCGCCTCGCCGCCGGACGCGTACGAGAGGTACGCCGCCGCCGTGCGCGAGGAGTACGGCTTCGTCCCGGACGACGCCTTCCGCGCGGGCCGGGCCGACGTCCTGCGCCATCTCCTCGGGCTGCCGAGGCTGTTCCGCACCCCGTACGGACAGCGGGAGTGGGAGGAGGCCGCACGGCGCAACGCGGCGGCGGAGCTGCGGCGCCTCGTCCACCATGCGGATGGTTCCGGAATCCGGGAATGACAGGCGTCACCCGGCTGTTGGGCACTGTCATGCCCGCAGCCACCGCCGACTCACGCCCCCGAATGCCACTGGCCGTCTACGTCCTGGGTCTCTCGGTCTTCGCGCTCGGCACCAGCGAATTCATGCTGTCCGGGCTGCTGCCGCCCATCGCCGAGGACATGGGGGTCTCGATCCCCCGGGCGGGACTGCTGATCTCCGCGTTCGCCATCGGGATGGTCGTGGGCGCGCCGCTGCTCGCCGTGGCGACGCTGCGGCTGCCGCGCCGCGCCACGCTCATCACTCTGATCACCGTCTTCGGACTGGGCCAGGTCGCCGGCGCACTGGCTCCCACGTACGAGGTCCTGTTCGTGTCCCGGGTGGTCAGCGCCCTCGCGTGTGCCGGGTTCTGGGCCGTCGGCGCGGCCGTGGCGATGGCGATGGTGCCCGTCGACGCGCGCGCCCGCGCGATGGCCGTGATGATCGGCGGGCTGTCGATCGCCAACGTGCTGGGCGTACCGGCCGGGGCGTTCCTCGGCGAGCACCTCGGCTGGCGCTCGGCGTTCTGGGCGGTGGGCGCGGCGTCCGCGGTGGCCCTGGTCGGCGTGCTGACGAGGATCCCGCCCATCCCCGTGCCCGACGAGAGGCCGCGGCTCGGCCGCGAGCTCACCATCTACCGCGACCGCCAGGTCTGGCTCGCCGTCGCGGTCACCGCGCTGTCCGCGGGCGGGGTCTTCTGCGTGTTCTCGTATCTCGCGCCGCTGCTCACCGATGTCGCCGGACTCGGCGACGGCTGGGTGCCGACCGTCCTCGGGCTCTTCGGGATCGGCGCACTGCTCGGCACGACGATCGGCGGTCGCATCGCCGACGCGCACCTCTTCGGCGTGATGCTCGGCGGCATCACCGCCTCGACGGTGCTGCTGGCCGTGCTCGCCCTGACCGCCGAGTCGCCGGTGCCGGCGGTGGGCCTGTCGTTCCTCATCGGCGTCGCGTCGTTCTTCACCGCCCCCGCCCTGAACGCCCGGATGTTCAACGTCGCGGGCGCGGCCCCCACGCTGGCCGCCGCGACCACCACCGCCGCGTTCAACCTCGGCAACACCAGCGGCCCCTGGCTCGGCGGCACGGTCATCGACGCCGGCCTCGGCTTCGCCGCCACGGCGTGGGCGGGAGCGGCGATGACCGCCGTCGCCCTCGGGCTCGTCGCCCTGGCCCTGCGGTTCGAGCGCCGCGGGGCGGACGCGGCACCCGGGAACAGCCGCGTGGTCGTCTCGTCCGCGGCGAGCCGCGACACCGGCGCGACGCGCTGCGGCACGGCCTGACGCAAGGGGACGGTCCGTCGGTTCCCTCCCTGCGCGGCCGCTCCGGTTCGCGCGGGGTTGCGCCGGATGGCGGGCGCCTCGGTTGCCGGTGCGCGGCGCCGGGGCGAGGGTCGCTCAGGGGGAGGTAAAGCCCCGTCAGTCTTCTCCTGGAGCACCCAATGAGATTCGTCGCGAGTGCGGGCGGCGCCGTCGCCCTGGCCCTGGCCGTCGTACCGATGACCTCGGTCCAGGCCGCCTCTCTCAACCCCGGCCACGAGAAAAACCGCATCGCCTGCAACGCCGCCGCCCTGACGGACGCGATCAACAACGCCAACGGGCAGGGCGGCGGCACGATCGAACTGGCTCGCGACTGCCGGTATCCGCTCGGCGCCATCGACAACAACAGCGGGCCCAGCGGTGGCCCCAACGGCCTGCCCGTCATCACCACCCCCATCACCCTGCGCGGCGGCAAGGGCACCAGCATCGAACGTTCGAGCGCATCCGGTACGCCGGAGTTCCGCATCTTCGAGGTCGCGGCCCCGGCCGGCTTTCTCACACTCGACGACCTGACCGTCCGCAACGGCCACGCCGACGGTGACGGCGCCGACGGTGACGGCGGCGCGGTCTTCGTCAACGAGGGCCGCACTCTGCTCCTGCGCTCCGTCACACTCACCCACAACACGGCCGACAGGCACGGCGGTGCCGTCAGCAGCGACGGCGGGCGCGTCATCGTGCGTTCCAGCAAGGTGGACAGGAACGTCTCCGGGCGCGACAGCGGTGGGATCAACAACGAGGAGGGTGCACTGACGATCGATTCGAGCACCGTCGACAGGAACACGGCCGGCGAGGACGGGGGCGGCATCGCCGTCAGCGACGACGCCTATCTGACCCTCACCAAGAGCAGCGTCGACAGGAATGCGGCAGTCGGCAACGCAGGCGGCATCCAGAGCACGGGCCACCTGTTCCTCCGCTCGAGCCACGTCGACCGCAACACGGCGGGCCAGGAAGGCGGTGGCATGGTGACCAACGGCACCGCCGTCATCGACTCCGGCAGTGTCGTCGGCAACACCGCGGGGACGGACGGCGGCGGCATCTTCAACTCCAGCGTTCTCACCATCGGCCACAGCAGCGTCAACGCGAACTCGGCCCAGCGGGGCGGCGGGATCCACAACACCGCCAAGGTGTGGATCGGCAGGAGCGTCCTCAAGGACAACCTCGCCGTCACCGAGGGCGGCGGCCTCTGGAACGACGACGAGGCCACGACCGAGTCGACCGACATCATCGGCAACCGGACGTCCGGCCCGGGTTCCCGAGGCGGTGGCGTGTTCAACAACAGCGGCAACACGGTCCTGACCGACACCACCGTCACCAGGAACGAGGCCGTCCTGGAAGGCGGCGGCGTCTTCGAGGCACCCGGCTCCGAGGTCACGCTCGTCCGGACCCGTGTGAAGGACAACGACCCGGACAACTGCCGCCCCGCAGGCGCCGTGTCCGGCTGCGTCGGCTGACCGTGCCGCCGCGCGCACCGGCCCTCCCGGACCCGCGGGAGGGCCGGTGCGCCGTCCCGTCCCGCCGTCCTACCGCCCGCCGCCGTGCTTCCGCCGCCGCAGTCCCGCCTCCGTGAGCCGCCGGACCAGTTCCTTCGACCCGATCTCGACGGCGCCGGCGCGCACGGCGGCCTCGTAGCGGTGCGCGGGCACGTCGTAGTGGTCCCGTTCGAAGGCGCGCGTGGGGCAGCCGATCGACCTGGCGAAGGTGTGCAGCTCCTCGAACGACACGTCGCTGACCAGGTGGGACCACAGCATCCCGTGCCCCGGCCAGGTCGGCGGGTCGATGTAGACGGTCACGACAGTCCGCCGACGGGCGCGACGACGACGCCCGCCTTCCCGCACACCCAGTGCGGGTCGGGGCCCAACTCGGGCTCCACGTCCAGCGCGTGCGGCTCGCCGGTGGTGCAGACCGGGCACAGCGGCCACCGCCCGTACCGTTCCAGCAGGGCGTCCTGTACGTCCTGGGCGATCAGCCCGGCCACGTACTCCGCGCCCTCCGGCCACTGCTCGACCCACCAACGGCGCTCCCTGACCGCCTCCTCGACGAGGGAGACGACCTCTGCGTGCGCCACGTCGCGGGCGGTGAGGTCCGCGAGGACGAGGGCGCGGGCGGCGTGCAGCGCCTGCTCGAGAGGGTTGACGTCCATACGGTCATTGTCCCCCTTTCGGGTGTGAGCCCTCGGCGCCCGCGTCCTCCACATCCGCCCGCACCGGCCGCGGGCGTCGAGTCTCCCGAGTCCCGTCCGCGCGGGTGCCCGTCCGCAGGACAAAGGGGGTTGACCGTTCACAGTCGGCGAAAATATCTTTCAAGTGTGACCAAGGACCTGAAGGATTCTTTCAGTACCGCGGGAGCCGGTAGCCATCCCGGCGCGGCCGCTCCGGGCGGACCGGGCACGTCCCGCACCCCCGGCGGCTCGGGGCCGGCCACGTCCGCCGCAGGTGGCTCCCGTGCGAGCGGCCCCGGCCCGAGCGGCGGCACCACGAGCAGCAGCCGCCCCAGCGGGCCGAGCGGCCCCGGCGCCCGCACCGGCACCGGCACCGGCACCGGCACCGGCACGGGTGACGCCCCGCCCGCCCCCGCCGCTCTCGCCGCGAAGGTCCGCACGCTCGCCCCGTCCATGACCCGCTCGATGCAGCGAGTCGCCGAAGCCGTCGCCGGCGACCCCGCCGGCTGCGCGGCCCTCACGGTCACGGGCCTCGCCGAGCTCACCGGCACCAGCGAGGCCACCGTCGTCCGCACCGCCCGGATCCTCGGCTACCCCGGCTACCGCGACCTGCGTCTGGCGCTCGCCGGTCTCGCCGCCCAGCAGCAGTCCGGCCGCGCCCCGGCGGTCACCGCGGACATCGCGGTCGACGACCCGATAGCCGACGTCGTCACGAAGCTCGCGCACGACGAGCAGCAGACCCTCGCCGACACCGCCGCGGGCCTGGACACCGTCCAGCTGGGTGCCGCCGTCACGGCCCTCGCCACCGCGCGCCGCGTCGACATCTACGGCGTGGGGGCGTCCGGCCTGGTCGCCCAGGACCTCGCCCAGAAGCTCCTGCGCATCGGACTGGTCGCCCATGCGCACAGCGATCCCCATCTCGCCGTCACCAACGCCGTGCAGCTCCGCTCCGGCGACGCCGCCGTGGCGATCAGCCACTCCGGCTCGACCGGCGACATCGTCGAACCGCTCCGCGTCGCTTTCGACCACGGGGCGACGACGGTCGCGATCACCGGACGTCCGGACGGGCCGGTCTCCCAGTACGCCGACCACGTGCTGACGACCTCGACGGCGCGCGAGACCGACCTGCGCCCGGCCGCCATGTCCTCGCGAACGGGCCAGCTCCTCGTCGTCGACTGCCTGTTCATCGGCGTCATGCAGCTCACCTACGACGCGGCCGCGCCGGCCCTCGCCGCCTCGTACGAGGCCCTTGCGCACCGCCACAGCCCCCGCGCCCGCTGAACCACCCGAGAGAGCCGCCGCCCATGACCTCCACCCCCGGACCGGCCGAACTGCGCGCACAGTTGGAGATGCTGACGACCGAGGCGTTCCGCCCCGAGCTCGCCGACGTCGACCGGCTCCCGACCGCCGAGATCGCCCGCATCATGAACGGCGAGGACCGGACCGTCCCGGACGCCGTCGCCACACAGCTGACGGCCATCGCCGCCGCCATCGACGCGACCGCCGACCGGATGGCCCGCGGGGGCCGGCTGGTCTACGCGGGCGCGGGCACGGCCGGTCGGCTCGGCGTCCTGGACGCGAGCGAGTGCCCGCCGACGTTCAACACCGGCCCGGACGAGGTCGTCGGGCTGATCGCGGGCGGCCCGTCGGCGATGGTCGAGGCGGTCGAGGGCGCGGAGGACTCCAAGGAGCTGGCCGCCGCCGACCTGGACGGTCTCGGACTGACGGCGCTGGACACCGTGGTCGGCATCTCCGCCTCCGGGCGCACCCCGTACGCCATCGGCGCCGTCGAGCATGCCCGTGCGGCAGGCGCCCTCACCATCGGCCTCTCCTGCAACGCGGACAGCGCTCTGGCAGCGGCCGCGGAGCACGGCATCGAGGTGGTCGTGGGGCCCGAACTCCTCACCGGATCGACCCGGTTGAAGGCGGGCACGGCGCAGAAGCTGGTCCTCAACATGATCTCGACCATCACGATGATCCGCCTGGGCAAGACGTACGGGAACCTGATGGTCGACGTCCGCGCCTCGAACGACAAGCTCCGCGCCCGGTCCCGCCGGATCGTGTCGCTGGCGACCGACGCTCCGGACGACGCCGTCGAGACTGCCCTGACCGCGGCGGACGGCGAGGTGAAGGCGGCGATCCTGATGCTCCTCGCCGATGTGGACGCCCCCACGGCCGCGGACCTCCTCAAGCGTGCCGGAGGCCACCTCCGCGAGGCACTCCGCCTCTGACGCGGCGCCGGCGCTCCTCCTACCCCGCCGTCACGCGACGGGGCGGGCGCAGCACCCGCGCAGGGCCCGGGGAACGGACCGGGCCCGCGTGCCCGGAGGAACGCGGGGCCCGGTCTCACACCTGCGAGCCCGGCGGCCGCGCCCTCGCCTCCCCCCGCCGGGCGCCACGCCGCGCCGACCGCCTGCTCGCGGATCGTCACCCGGCCCTTCCCGATGGAGCGAAAGCCATGAAGGCGCTGTGGGGGCTGGTCAAGGTCATGCTGAGACGGGCACGGGAAGCGGAGGGCGCGGCCGTCGGCGGCCGAGCCCGTCGGTGATCGCGAGCACATCGGTCCACTGAGGACCACCGCATCCGTCACCGCGAGCGCCACCCCCTCCCCAGGACGGCGTCCCGTCAGCCGGCAGGTCTCGTCCCGACGACGACGGTGGCGTACGACTCGTCGCACGTGGCCACCCGCGGCACCAGGCCACTGTCCGCGACCGCCGCCAGCGCGTCCGCCGCCTGTCGCTCGCTCGTCTCGAACAGCAGGATCCCGCCCGGCGCCAGCCAGTCTCCGGCCTCCGCCGTCACGCGCCGCAGCACGTCGAGCCCGTCCGTGCCGCCGTCGAGCGCGACCAGCGGCTCGTGCACACGGGCCTCGGCGGGCAGCAGCCCGACCTCCTCGGTCGGTACGTACGGGACGTTCGCGGCCAGGATGTCGACGCGCCCCCGCAGCCCGCCGGGCAGCGGCTCGAACAGATCGCCCTCAAGCACCCGTACGCCCTCCGGGACGTTTCGCCGGGCGCACCGCACCGCGTCCGGCTCGATGTCGGAGGCGTAGAGCTCCACCTCGGGACCGGGCAGTGAGGCCGCCAGCGCCGCCCCAACGGCACCCGAACCGCAGCAAAGGTCGACGACCACTGCGGCGTCAGGCCGGGCGGCCGCCGCCCGGCGGACGAGGAACTCGGTACGGCGCCGGGGCACGAACACCCCCGGCTCCACGGCGATCCGCAGACCGCAGAACTCCGCCCAGCCGAGGACGTGTTCCAGCGGATGGCCGCAGGCCCGCCGCTCGACCATGGCGGTGAGCTCACTGTGCGTACGAGCGGCGGAGAGCAGCAGCTCCGCCTCGTCCTCGGCGAAGACACAGCCCGCGGCGCGCAGTCTGCCGACGACGGCGGGAAAAGCAGAAGGGGAAGGATCGAAGGAGAACAACAAGGAGAGCCTCTCGGAAGTTCCGAAACGGGGCTCCCTCACACACCTTCGGCGACGCGGAGGCGAGCACCCCGTCCTGCGGCAGCGGTAATGGGTCTCACCTCCCGGCGTCCTGGTACTGGAGTCACCAACCCTATCGCGGCCCTATCAGGGCAGCCTCCCCTGCCGGTTGCGCTCCCTGACCCGTGCCCGCAGCAGTAGGGCGGGCGGCACGTGCCGCAGCGCCTCGGGAGGGCAGTCCCCCACCCGCCCGCCTCCCGGCGGCCGTAGTTGCACGTACGGCCCCTCGCGCCCCGTCACGCGCCCGATGCGCCCGTCCCGCGAGTCGATCACGTACCCTCCCTCCCCGACCGCGTTCACCCGCGGGCCCCGTGGAGCACCGCGGCGAGCCGCAGCGCGGTGTCCAGGTTGCAGCGCCCCAGGTCGACCAGGGGATACGCCCCCGACTCGCTGGTGAGCGACACAAGGTCCACGCACAGCGACGGCAGGGTCACGCCCGTCGAGTCGAGCTCGTCCCGCAGCTGTGCCACGACCTCCTCGGCCGCACGCAACCGCTCCTTCGGACATGGTGGGACCACCAGGCACCTCCACTCTCGGTATGTACGTTCCCTACACAGCGTGGCCATTGAGGACTAGCCTGACCAGTGCCGAAGGCCCAACAACCCGACTTGTGTCACACGGAGTTGAACTTGCCTGGACCGAAGGATCTGGACCCCTCCACCTCTCCCAGGGCCCTGCTCGGCGCCGAACTGCGCCACGCCCGCGAAAACGCCGGCCTCAGCCAGCGGGAGCTCGGCGAACCGCTCTTCGTCAGCGCGTCGTTCATCGGCCAACTGGAGGCGGGGACACGGCGGATGCAGCCGGACGTCGCACGCAGGATCGACGAGATACTCGGCACGAACGGCTTCTTCGAGCGGAACTGCCTCGCCGCCAACAAGTCCAGGTACCCGGACCACTTCGCGGAAGCGGCCGAGGCGGAAGCGGTCGCGACGACCATCCGCGAGTACGCGCCGCTCCTGATCCCGGGGCTGTTGCAGACGGAGACGTACGCACGGGCGGTGTTCCGCGCCTACCAGCCGACCGCCACGGAGGCGGTCATCGACGAACTGGTCGAGGCGAGGCTGGAACGGGCACGGCTCCTCGACGATCCAACAACACCGATGTTGTGGACGGTCCTTGACGAGGCGGTCTTACGCCGCCGCGTCGGAAGCCCGGCGGTGATGGCGGAGGCGCTGCGGCACATCGAGGCACTGGCGCGACGGAACCGGGTGATCGTGCAGGTGATGCCGTTCCATGCGGGAGCGCATGCGTCCCTGAATGGAGCCCTGAGGCTGATGTCCTTCATGGACGCCCCTCCACTGGCATACCTGGAGGTGATGAGAATGGGGCAGTTGGAGGACGACCCATCCACTATCGCCCGATATGCACTCACCTTCGACTTGGTCGTGGCCGGCGCCCTGTCCCCCCGCGAATCCCTGGCCCTGGTCGCATCCGTGGCGGAGGATTACGCCCATGAAGATCAGCAGCCCTGAGTACGACCTGAGTGCCGCCGTCTGGCGCAAGTCCAGCTACAGCGGCGGCGAGGGCGGCAACTGCCTCGAAGTGGCCACCTGGCGCAAGTCCACCTACAGCGCTGGGGACGGCGGCGACTGCCTCGAAGTCGCCGACGACCACCCCGGCATCGTCCCCGTGCGCGACTCGAAGGACCCCGACGGCCCGAAGCTCGCGTTCCGGACCGCCGTCTGGTCCGCGTTCGTGGACGGGGTCAAGACGGACCGCTGAGCAACTCCACGACGGGGCCCGGGGCTTGAGCCTCGGGCTCCGAGCGCTCTGAACAAGGAATGGTGAAGGGCCCCAACCCGCCCACCCTCCCTGCGAGTTGACTGTACGCGATCCATTTGCCACGGAGGGTCACGACCCTCTAGCGTGTCCGGAAAACGAACAGCCCCCGTCAGGTGCGCCAACACCAGCGGGGGCTTGACCAACAAGATCGGTAAGGTCGATCCGGATGGCTGACAGCCAGTTTAGTGCCCCGCCCCTGCCCGCGCACGCCGCTCCGCACCCGATGGCCCGCCCCGGCTACGGAAAGCGCATCGCTTCGGGCCAACCGGCCCGCACCGCAGCGGACTTCGCGCACCTTCCGCCGCGCGAGGCCGCCGTCGCCGCGTACATCGACCGGCTCGCGGACGGGGCCGACATCTCGGTGAAGACGCTGGCCAAGGTGCTTCCGTACGGCCAGTGCGCACTGCGGACCGCTCTCAACCGCATCCAGGCCGCGGGTCATCTGCGGCGCGGACGCGAACACTTGGCCAAGTCCGGGAGCCCCCGATGGATCACCCGGACGTGGTGGTCACGTGCGCCGCGGGACGACACATGGTGGGCGGCATACCGACGCGGCGACGTGCCCGAGGAGGGTCCCCGGCGGCCGACGCGTTCCCGGGCGGTGATCCTGCTCGCGGCTCTCGGGCGGGAGACACCGGCGACGTCGCTGTCCGCCGCCGAATGCGCGCAGCTCGCCCCGCTGGTGGAGGAGTGGTTCGCGCGCGGCGCCGACGAGACGCAGCTGAGGCACGCCCTCACGGCCGGTCTCCCCGTTCCGGTTCATCACCCCGCCGCGCTCGCCCGGACGCGCCTGACGGCGAAACTCCCTCCCGAGCGGCGCCCGGCGCCTCCTGTCCTCCGGGTCCTCGAATGCGGCAAGTGCGGCGCACCAGCGCGCGCCGCCGGCAGCGCGCCCACTCGGCCTCCAGGCCGGCGCGGGCGGTGGACGACACACGCAGGCGGTAGGTGTTACCGGGCGTGCCCGGCCTCCCCTCCCACCTTTGGTGTTCAAGGACTACGCCGGCTGACACGGCGGCCGGCCCCGCCGCCGAGCCGGGCCGGGCTCTCGGCCGGCAGCAGGCCGGCTCCGGCCTCCAGGACCTGCTCCGCCTCCTCGGAGACGAGCGTCTCCTCGATGAAGGTGACGGCCCGGCGCAGCTTGTCCCCGGTCTGGTACGGGAAGTCCGTGCCCAGCACCAGCCGGTCCGGGCCGTACGAGTCGGCCGCCGCACGCAGGGCGGGCGCATGGCCGTGGGCGACGGTGTCGTAGGACATCCGGCGGGCGGCGGACGTCGGCAGCTCGATGATGTCGGGCGCCTCCCACGGGATGTGGTCGTCGGCGCGCGGCAGCAGCAGCGGCAGGGCCCCGCCGAGGTGGGCGTGGACGATCCGCAGCCTCGGGAAGCGACTCGGGACGCCTTCGAGGATCAGGTGCATCGCGCAGATCGTGTCCTCCGTCGGCGCGCCCACCATCCACCGCATCCGGTTCCGTGCGATGAGCGGTGAGCCCGCGTCCCGGCCGGCCGGATGCAGGCTCAGCACCGAGTGCCGGTGGTCCAACTCCTCGAAGAGCGGCCGGAAGACGGGGTCGCCGAGACTGCGGCCGAGTACCGACGTCGTCAGCCCGGCGCCCGCCATCCCCAACTGGTCCAGTGCCCGGGCCAGTTCCTCCAGCGAGGCGTCCAGGTGCGGGAGCGGCAGCGCGGCGAAGGCGGAGAAGCGGTCCGGGCGGGCGCGTACGACCTCCGCGTAGTGGTCGTTGGCCAGGCGGGCTGCCGTGACCGCTTCGGTCTCGTCCGGGAAGTACGGCGTCTGCGGGGAGACCGAGAGGATCTGGTGGTCGATGCCCGCGGCGTCGTTCATCGCGAACCGTGCGTCGAGTTCCGCCGGGCTGTCCCCCGCCCCCAGGCCCCTCTGCGTACCGGTGTCGTCCCGGCCGTAGGACTCAAGGAGACGGAGGTAGTCCTCGCTCCACAGGTGGGCGTGCACATCCGTCCGCACCCCTTCAGCTTCCCGCCGCCCCTGGCCCGCCGCCACCGGACGCGCGTCCGGCACCGGGCGGACACCCGCCCGTACGGGAAGGGGACACGGGAGCGGCGGCGGCCCTGTGGCGCCTCCCGGAGGGCGGGCCGGGCCGCTGAACGTGCGATTCCATTTCCTGTTCCGCAATCGCCATCACCGGTCAGAATCGGACTTTCCGGGTATGCCGTAAAGCGTTGCGGTGAGATGTCCGGATACCGCTGCCGCGGTCACGGCTATGGGCAGAATCCGTCCGGGAGGCAAGTATGGAAGGCATCACCACCGCGGTCGCATCGGAGTCCGATCTAGACACCGGTGCCGCCGGAAGCTGTCACTGCCGGACCATCCCGCGCACGGGTGCTCGCGCGGGTTCCGGGGAGGAACGCTTCCGGGGGCTGCTGGAGGCCGCGCCGGACGCCATGGTCATCGTCGACGACGGCGGAACCATCCGCCTCGTCAACGCCCAGACCGAAGCCCTCTTCGGCTACCGACGCGACGAACTCCTCGGCCGCCCCGTCGAAATCCTCGTCCCCGACCGCTTCCGCCACCACCACGCCGCACACCGCAACGGCTACACCCACAACCGCCAGGTCCGCCCCATGGGCGCCGGACTCGAACTCCACGGCCTCCGCAAGGACGGCACCGAGTTCCCCGTCGAAATCAGCCTCAGCCCCCTCGAAACCACCGACGGACTCCTCGTCTCCGCCGCCGTACGCGACGTCAGCGAACGAAAAGCCGCCGAGGAACGCTTCCGGGGGCTGCTGGAGGCCGCGCCGGACGCCATGGTCATCGTCGACGACGGCGGAACCATCCGCCTCGTCAACGCCCAGACCGAAGCCCTCTTCGGCTACCGACGCGACGAACTCCTCGGCCGCCCCGTCGAAATCCTCGTCCCCGACCGCTTCCGCCACCACCACGCCGCACACCGCAACGGCTACACCCACAACCGCCAGGTCCGCCCCATGGGCGCCGGACTCGAACTCCACGGCCTCCGCAAGGACGGCACCGAGTTCCCCGTCGAAATCAGCCTCAGCCCCCTCGAAACCACCGACGGACTCCTCGTCTCCGCCGCCGTACGCGACGTCAGCGAACGAAAAGCCGCCGAGGAACGCTTCCAGGCCCTGTACGAGCAGCAGCGACACGTCGCGCTGACCCTGCAGCGCAGTCTGATGGGCACGCCGCCGGCCGTGCGCGGCCTGGAGACCGCGAGCCGCTATCTGCCCGCCACCCAGGGGGCGGGCGTCGGCGGTGACTGGTTCGACCTCGTACCTCTCGGTGCCGGACGGGTCGGCATCCTCATCGGTGACGTCATGGGGCGCGGCCTGGAGGCGGCCGCCATCATGGGGCAGCTGCGGTCCGCGGCCCACGCGCTCGCCAAGACGGGCATGCAGCCGCGGCAGTTGATGCACGCGCTCGACTCGATCGTCGCCGAGCTCGACGGGCCCGACCAGCTGGTGACCTGCTGCTACCTGGTCGTGGCGCCGGACGCGGGCGAGGTGACCGTCTGCTCGGCCGGGCATCTGCCGGCTCTCGTCGCGGAGCCGTGCGGAGGCGTACGGCCCCTGGAAGCACCGGTCAGTGTGCCCCTGGGCGTGGGGGACCATCTGCACCAGCAGGCGACGGTGGCGGTCGCTCCCGGGTCGAGCCTGATCCTCTTCACCGACGGCCTGATAGAGACACCGGCGGGAGACATCGAGGAACAGCTCGACGCGCTCATCCACGCACTCGACCTGGCGTTCGCCTCGGCGCACGACCTGGAGACGGTGGTGGACCGGGTGCTGACGTCGATCCTGCCCGCCACCGAGCACCACCACGACGACGTGACGCTGCTCCTGGCCCAGCTGCCGGCGGCCCCGCTTGCCACGGCGACCACGGAACTCCCGGCGGCCCCGTCGTCGGTGTCGCGGGCCCGGGCCTTCCTGGCCAAGTCCCTGGTCGACTGGGGCTGCGCCCAGGTCTCCGACGACGCACAGCTGCTGGTGTCCGAGGTGGTCACCAACGCGATCCAGCACGGAGCGGGGCCGGTGAGCCTGCGGATGCGGCGCAACAGCACCGAGCTCACCGTGGAGGTGAGCGACCACAGCCACCATCCGCCCCAGCCCCGGCTGGCGGCCGCCGACGACGAGTCGGGGCGGGGCCTGATCCTCGTCGAGACGCTGGCGGGCAGCTGGGGCGTCCGCCCGACGGACGACGGCAAGACGACGTGGTTCACGCTCCATCTGGCGCCGCTGTAACGGGAGCCCCCTGCCGGGCACGCGATGGTACGCCCTCGGCCTTGGCGCGCCGCGCCGGGTCGCATAGGCCGAGGGCGGCACCCCCGGGATCAGGGGTGCCGCCCTCGGCTTCAGGACGGTCGATCGACCTTCGGGTCGATCAGAAGTCCATGTCACCGCCCGGCATGCCGCCCGGAGCAGCCGCGGCGGCCTTCTCCGGCTTGTCGGCGATGACGGCCTCGGTGGTGAGGAACAGCGCGGCGATCGACGCGGCGTTCTGCAGCGCGGAACGCGTCACCTTGGCCGGGTCGATGATGCCCTCGGCGATGAGGTCGACGTACTCGCCGGTCGCGGCGTTCAGGCCGTGGCCCGGGGTCAGGTTGCGCACCTTCTCCACCACGACGCCGCCCTCGAGGCCGGCGTTGACCGCGATCTGCTTCAGCGGGGCCTCCAGGGCCAGCTTCACAGCGGCGGCACCGGTGGCCTCGTCACCGTCGAGCTCGAGCTTCTCGAAGACCTGGGAGGCCTGGAGCAGGGCCACGCCACCACCGGCGACGATGCCCTCCTCGACGGCCGCCTTCGCGTTGCGGACGGCGTCCTCGATGCGGTGCTTGCGCTCCTTGAGCTCGACCTCGGTCGCGGCACCGGCCTTGATGACGGCCACGCCGCCGGCCAGCTTCGCGAGGCGCTCCTGCAGCTTCTCGCGGTCGTAGTCCGAGTCGGAGTTCTCGATCTCGGCGCGGATCTGGTTGACCCGGCCCTGGACCTGGTCGCTCTCGCCGGCACCGTCGACGATCGTGGTCTCGTCCTTGGTGATGACGACCTTGCGGGCGCGGCCCAGCAGGTCCAGGCCCGCGTTCTCGAGCTTGAGGCCGACCTCCTCGGAGATGACCGTGCCACCGGTGAGGATGGCGATGTCGCCGAGCATGGCCTTGCGACGGTCGCCGAAGCCGGGGGCCTTGACGGCGACGGACTTGAAGGTGCCGCGGATCTTGTTGACGACCAGGGTCGACAGGGCCTCGCCCTCGACGTCCTCGGCGATGATCAGCAGCGGCTTGCCCGACTGCATGACCTTCTCCAGCAGCGGGAGGAGGTCCTTCACCGAGGAGACCTTGCCGTTGTAGATGAGGATGTACGGGTCCTCGAGGCCGGCCTCCATGCGCTCCATGTCGGTCGCGAAGTAGGCCGAGATGTAGCCCTTGTCGAAGCGCATGCCCTCGGTGAGCTCCAGCTCCAGACCGAAGGTCTGGGACTCCTCGACGGTGATGACGCCTTCCTTGCCGACCTTGTCCATCGCCTCGGCGATGAGCTCGCCGATCTGGGTGTCGGCGGCGGAGATGGAGGCGGTGGAGGCGATCTGCTCCTTGGTCTCGACCTCCTTGGCCTGGTCGAGCAGGGCACCGGAGACGGCCTCGACGGCCTTCTCGATACCGCGCTTCAGGGCCATCGGGTTGGCGCCGGCGGCCACGTTGCGCAGGCCCTCGCGGACCAGCGCCTGGGCGAGGACGGTCGCGGTGGTCGTACCGTCACCGGCGACGTCGTCCGTCTTCTTGGCGACTTCCTTGACCAGCTCGGCGCCGATCTTCTCGTACGGGTCCTCGAGCTCGATCTCCTTGGCGATGGAGACACCGTCGTTGGTGATCGTGGGGGCGCCCCACTTCTTCTCGAGGACGACGTTCCGGCCCTTGGGGCCAAGGGTGACCTTGACGGCGTCGGCGAGCTGGTTCATCCCGCGCTCGAGACCGCGCCGTGCCTCCTCGTCGAACGCGATGATCTTGGCCATGTGAAGTGGTCCTCCCGGACTGGGGTGGATTGCTCCGGACCGCGCTGGTGCCCGCGACGGACGGCCTGCACGCCTTGTGGTTCCTTGCCCCACCCGGCCTGCGGGCCTCACCGACCCGGTCCTTCGTTGTCACTCTCACTCGTAGAGTGCTAACGCCAATGATTAGCACTCGGACCCGGCGAGTGCAAGGCGCGACCGCGACTCGGGCGTCCATCAGGCCACGGCGTCACGGTCCGGGACCGGACCCGGCGCAGGCGCGGCCCGCACACCTCGCAGGTCGTGACCCCGCGCTCGGCGGCGAGCGGACCGGCCAAGGCCCGGAACCACTCCCGCGCACGGCGGCGAGCAGTCAGGCCGCGACGAAGGCGGCCCCGGGCACGGCCGCGGCGAAAACGGCCCCCGGGCACGGCGGAGGGTCCGTGCCCCTGGCACGGACCCTCCGTCACGTTGCTGCAGTCAGTCGGCGCTCAGCCGGCTACGCGGACCATGTCCGCCTGCGGCCCCTTCTGGCCCTGCGAGATCTCGAACTCGACTCGCTGACCCTCCTCCAGGGTGCGGTATCCGTCCATCTGGATCGCGCTGTAGTGGACGAAAACATCCGCACCACCGTCGACCGCGATGAAGCCATACCCCTTCTCCGCGTTGAACCACTTGACGGTGCCCTGAGCCATGCCTAACTCCCCTATTACTGGCCCTTGCACAGGACCGCACTTCGCGGACCCGGGTCAGACCTCACCCAGCGGTGTCCCCCGGTGCCCGGAGGGGCATACGGATGACCCATGGATGTGCGCCGGAACGCGTCGACCGCGGCTGAATGTATCTGTCCAACTGCCGTCTGCAACAGGTCAATCGGACGAGAATTCCGGGCAGGACCGAAAGGACGACTTAGTAGAAATACGAGCATTCCCGGGCAAGTCGGGCCGGACAAAGCGCACTTACCGCGCATCACGCTCGAACACTTTGGCTGTTTCCTGTCGTGCGCGACCGCATTCTCATATGCGCCTGGCACACGCAGCGGAGGGGGCTTCCCCAACTCTATCGCGCTCAACCATGCAGAAACGCCCCCTCCGCCGAGCTTGCGGAGGGGGCACTTCTGCTGACTCTGCGTGGCGATCAGCCGCCCGCCACCGCGGGGATGATCGACACCCCGGCACCGTCCGGCGTCGCCGTCTCCAGGCCCTGCTCGAAGCGCACGTCGTCGTCGTTGACGTACACGTTCACGAAACGGCGCAGCTTGCCCTGGTCGTCCAGGACCCGGGCCGCGATGCCCGTGTGGTGCTTCTCCAGGTCGGCGATGACCTCGGCGAGGGTGGCACCCTCGGCCGGGACCTCGGCCCGGCCGCCCGTGTAGGTGCGGAGGATGGTGGGGATGCGGACGTTGACGCTCATGCGAGGCCAGCCTCTCGGAAGGAGTCCAGGTTGGGGCGGATGACTGCGGACATACCCGTCGTCGGGGCCACCGCGTCGAGGGTCTTGAGGCCGTCACCCGTGTTGACGACCACCGTGGTGAGGGACGGGTCGATCACCCCGGCCTCGATCAGCTTCTTCGCCACACCGAGGGTCGTGCCGCCCGCGGTCTCGGTGAAGATGCCCTCGGTGCGGGCCAGCAGCTTGATCGCGTCCACGATCTCCTCGTCGGTGACGTCCTCCACGGCACCACCGGTGCGCCGGCAGATGTCGAGCACGTACGGACCGTCCGCCGGGTTGCCGATCGCCAGGGACTTGGCGATGGTGTCCGGCTTCTGCGGCCTGACCACGTCGTGGCCGGCCTTGAACGCCACGGACACCGGGGAGCAGCCCTCGGCCTGGGCACCGAAGATCTTGTAGGGCCGGTCCTCGACCAGACCCAGCTTGATCAGCTCCTGGAGCCCCTTGTCGATCTTGGTGAGCTGGGAGCCGGAGGCGATCGGGATGACGATCTGGTCCGGCAGTCGCCAGCCGAGCTGCTCGCAGATCTCGTACGCCAGCGTCTTGGAGCCCTCGGCGTAGTACGGGCGGAGGTTGACGTTGACGAAGCCCCAGCCCTCGCCGGCCGGGTCGCCGATGAGCTCGGAGCAGAAGCGGTTGACGTCGTCGTAGTTGCCCTCGATGCCGATCAGCTCTCCGCCGTAGACGGCGGCCATGACCACCTTGCCCTGCTCCAGGTCGTGCGGGATGAACACGCAGGAGCGGAAGCCGGCGCGCGCGGCCGCGGCACCCACGGCACCGGCCAGGTTGCCGGTGGAGGAGCAGGAGAGGGTCGTGAAGCCGAAGGCCCGGGCGGCCTCGATCGCCTGGGCGACGACCCGGTCCTTGAAGGAGTGGGTCGGGTTGCCGGAGTCGTCCTTGACCCAGAGTCCGCCGGTGACGCCGAGCTCGCGCGCGAGGTTGTCGGCCTGGACGAGCTTGGTGAAGCCCGGGTTCAGGTTCGGCTTGCTCGCCACGTCGGCGGGCACGGGCAGCAGCGGCGCGTAGCGCCAGATGTTCTCCGGACCGCTCTCGATCCGCTTGCGCAGTTCCTCGACGTCGCCGCTCGGCAGGTCGTACGCGACTTCGAGCGGCCCGAAACAGGCTTCGCAGGCGAAGATCGGACCGAGGGCGAAGCGCTCGCCGCACTCGCGGCAGGAGAGCCCGGAGGCGGGGCCCAGGTCGACGGTGTCGGCAGAATCGGTGGTGGCAACAGTCTGCACAGCCATGGAGGCGAGGCCCTTTCTCCTCATCTTCCCCGCGGTGCGTTTCACCGCGAGACGGAATTGGCACCTTCCCTAGCCGTGAGCCTCGGCCGCGACGCGCGACGAGATCGGCTGGAGGGTTGCCGGGGCTTCAACGGGCCGTGTCCCTCTGCCCCTCTGGATGAGCGGTATTCGATTGTCTCGGCGCGACGACCCCGACATGCATCTGCGGTCCGCGTTGTTCAAGACTGTAACCGAACCCCCGGACGCTTGAGATGGCCGTCCGATCCGCGAGATGGAGATCACGTGCTGGAAGAGGTGGAGCGCTGGCTGGCCCGGCGGTCCTGGTCGGTGGCGGACCGTCCACTGGACCGGCTGCTGTCCGCCAAGCAGGACACCACGGTCAGCGTGGTGCTCCCCGCGCTGAACGAGGAGGCGACGGTCGGGGAGATCGTCGCCGCGATCCGGCGCGACCTGATGACCGACGCGGTGCCGCTCGTGGACGAGCTGGTCGTCGTGGACTCGGGGTCGACGGACCGCACCGCCGAGGTCGCCGCACGCGCCGGCGCCCGGGTGGTGCACCGGGACGCGATACTCCCGCGCATCCCGGCCGCGCCCGGCAAGGGCGAGGTGCTGTGGCGTTCCCTCCTGGCGACCGGAGGCGACGTCGTCTGCTTCGTGGACGCCGACCTGAAGGAGTTCTCGGCGGACTTCGTGTCCGGGACCGTCGGACCGCTGCTGACCGACCCCGAGGTGCAGTTCGTCAAGGCGATGTACGACCGGCCGCTCGGCGACGCGCCCGGCCAGGGCGGGAGGGTGACCGAGCTGGTGGCCCGGCCCCTGCTCAATCTGCACTGGCCGCAGCTCGCGGGGTTCGTCCAGCCGCTCGGCGGGGAGTACGCGGCGCGGCGCTCGCTGCTGGAGCGGCTGCCGTTCCCGGTCGGCTACGGGGTGGAGCTGGGCCTGCTGGTCGACGCGCTGCACACGGTGGGCCTGGACGCGTTGGCGCAGGTGGACGTGGGCGTACGGCTGCACCGCCACCAGGACGGGCAGGCGCTGGGCCGGATGGCGGCGGCGATCTATCGCACGGCCCAGCTGCGCCTGTCCCGAGGGCACCTGGTCCGCCCGGCCCTGACCCAGTTCGAGCGCGGCGAGGCCGGGTTCGTCCCGCGGACGCACGCGGTGGACACGGAGGAGCGCCCACCGATGGTGGACATCGCCGAGTACGCGAGACGGGCGGGGCGACGCAACACGGGCGCGGCGTAACACGGCCCAGCCGGGATGATTGTCTACATTTCGGACTTATGGGCAATGCGAGTTCACAGGGTGCTCGGGTCTTCCGTCCTGTTCGGGCCGTGCCCGGCCAGGAACCGACGAGGGGCCGCGGGCGCAGCAGAGGCGATCGGCCCCGGTTCCTCGGGGCCCTGGCGGTCGCCGCGGGTGCCGCCGCCGTCACGACGGGCTTGGTGCCGGCGGCTGCCGCCCTGTCGGCGCCGGCCCCCGATCTGGAGATCACCAAGACGGCGTCGGCGAAGAGGGTCGCCCTCGGGGACACCCTCACGTTCACCATCAGGGCGACGAACAACGGCGAGCGGGACCTCCCCGACGTGCGCTTCACCGACGATCTCGGCGGCACCCTCGACGACGCCGTCTACGACCGCAACGCCCGGACCACCCTCGGCCGGGTCGCGTACGCCGAGCCCGTGCTCTCCTACTCGGGTGCCATCCCGGCCGGGAGGACGGCGACCGTCACCTACTCGGTCACCGTGGGCGGCGAGGACGGTGGCGACGGCGGCGACGGCCGGCTCGGCGGCGGCCTGGAGGTCCAGTCCCCGCGGTCCAACTGCGGCACCGGCACCAAGGACGCCCGGTGCACGGCGGCGCCCGTGGCCGAGGAGGTCGGGGAGCTCGGGGCTCCCCGTACCGACCTCGGCGACGAGGAGAGTCACGACCACAGCCTCGAACAGGGCCATGAGGACGGTCTCCACGGGGAGGGCGCCGAGGACGGTGCCCAGGGTGGGGCGGGCGTGCCGCCGGCCCCCGGTGGCCCCGGCAGTGCGGCGGGCGCCGGGCACGCCGGTGCCCCGGCCCACGACAGCGGTGACGGCAACGGCAGCGGGGCCGTCGGCCAGATCGCGGCCGCCGGCCACGACGGCGAGCGGCTCTGGCTGCTCGGCGGAGTGGCCCTGGCACTCTCGGCCGCCGGCGCCATCGCGCTCGCGGCGACGCGCGACCGGGGGAACCATTGATCACGTGAGCGCGACCGGTCGGGCCGTCGTCGGGGGACGGCACGCGACCGGGCCGGACCGGTGTCCGCACGCCGACCGGCGGCGCGTGACGGTCCGAAACCGTCTCCGGGAGACGCGGGCCCGGTCGGCCGTCCGGGCCCGCCCCCGACGGTCCCCGCCGGGCGGCAGGTCCGGGCCCGGCGAGTGACCGGACCACCAGGCACACCGCCTGCCCTGGGCCGAACCGGCGGCCCCGGACCGGGCGCACGTGTCCCGGGCCGGTCTCCGGTGGTCCCCCGGGGCGGCGCGCAGCCGGTCACCGGCCGCGGCCAACGGTCGTGGGCAGGTCTCCGACGATCTCCGGCGGTCTCCGGCCACGGAGTCCGCCGTACGTTTGAGCGGTTCCAGGAAGGGCTAGGTTTCGCGACATGGTCTCTGAGCACGAGCACGCCGCAAGAGTTCTCGTCGCCTCCAACCGGGGCCCGGTCACGTACGCCTTCCGGGAGGACGGCACGCTCGACGCGCGGCGCGGCGGCGGCGGACTGGTGTCCGGACTGTCGGCCATCGGCCCCGAGGCGGACGCCCTGTGGGTGTGCTCCGCACTCGGTGACGGGGACCGCGAGGCGGTGCGGCGCGGGATCGGCGAACCGGGCGTGCGGATGCTGGACATCGACGCCGCCGTGCATGCCGACGCGTACAACGGCATCGCGAACTCGGTCCTGTGGTTCGTCAACCACATGCTTTACCAGACACCGCTGGAGCCCGTCTTCGACGCCGGGTTCCGGCGCCAGTGGGTGGCGTACGAGGCGTACAACCAGGCCTTCGCGCAGGCCCTGGCCGAGTCGGCCGGCCCGGACGCGACCGTACTGGTGCAGGACTACCACCTCGCGCTGGTACCGGGCATGCTCCGGGACCTGCGGCCCGATCTGCGCATCGGCCACTTCTCGCACACTCCGTGGGCCCCGCCGGAGTACTTCCGGATGCTCCCGGACGACATCGCCGAGCAGTTGCTCCTCGGGATGCTCGGGGCGAACCGGCTGGGGTTCCTGACCCAGCGGTGGCTCGGCGCCTTCCAGGACTGCTGCCACCGGGTCCTGGCCGACCACGACGTGGACCCGCACTGGCCGAAGGACGGGCCGCCCAGCCTCGAGTACCGGCTGCGGGGGCACCGCCGGCGGCGGACCGAGCTCGGGGTGCACGGCCTGGGCGCCGACGCGGACTTCCTGCGGGAGCGGTCGCGCAGGGCGGACGTGGACGAGCGCATGGCCGCGCTGCGCGAGCAGATCGGCGGCGACGAGCGCGGACCGGACCGCCGGAGGACGATCGTGCGCGTGGACCGGACCGAGCTGTCCAAGAACATCGTGCGCGGACTGCTCGCGTACCGCACCCTGCTGGACGAGCACCCGGAATGGCGCGAGCGGGTCGTGCACCTCGCCTTCGCCTACCCCTCGCGCCAGGACCTGGCCGTGTACCGCGACTACACGGCCGAGGTCTCCCGGGTCGCGGAGGAGATCAACGCCCGGTACGGCACGCCCGGCTGGACCCCGGTGCTCCTGCACGTCAAGGACGACTTCGCCCGCTCGCTGGCGGCGTACCGGATGGCCGACGTCGCCCTCGTGAACCCCATCCGCGACGGGATGAACCTCGTCGCCAAGGAGATCCCGGTCGTCTCCGAGGCGGGCTGCGCGCTGGTGCTGTCGCGCGAGGCGGGCGCGTACGCGGAACTCGGCGACGACGCGCTGGTGGTGAACCCGTACGACGTGACGGGCACCGCCGACGCACTCCACCGGGCGCTGTCCATGCCGGACACCGAACGCGCGGAGCGCAGCAAGCGCCTGGCCGCGGCGGCGACCGCGCTGCCACCGCAGCAGTGGTTCCTGGACCAGCTGCACGCGCTGGAGGCGCTGGACGAGGGCGTCACGGAGGCGGACTGACACGGGGCGGGTGGGCCCGGCGGCACGCGCCGCTCCCGTACGCGCACCCGCCCCTGCCCGTAACGGGCTCCACCCCCCGCTGTACGAGCGCGACCGGGCCCGCGCCGGGCTCCGCCCCGCACCGGCGGCGACCGGTGCCACGTCGGGCAGGGGCGGCGGCCCGAGCCGACTGGGCGGACGCGGCAACCGGTCGATCCTCAACCTCGGGGGTCGATGCGGTCCGCCAGGGCGGCGAGGAACGCGACGACGGCGGCGGGACCGGGCAGCGGGAGGTCGGCGCGCTCGGCGAGTTCGGGGACCTCGCCGCCGCTGCAGAGGAGCAGTCCGGGCACTCCGTCCGAACGGAGCTTCTCCACGGCGGCGAAGGCGGCCAGATCACCGAGGTCGTCGCCGGCGTAGACGACCGCGGAAGCGTTCACCTCGCGGACGTACTCGGCGAGCGCGATGCCCTTGTCGACGCCCGGCGGGCGCACTTCGAGGACGAGGCGGCCGGGTTCGACGATCAGTCCGTGGCGCGCGGCGAGATCGGCGATCGGCTCGCGCAGCGCCTCGAACGCGGCCTGCGGGTCGTCGGCGCGGCGGGTGTGCACGGCGACCGCGCGGCCCTTCTCCTCGATCCAGGTGCCCTGCCACACCCCCATCGAGTCGAGGAGGCCGGGCAGCTCGGCCCGTACCGCGGCGACGCCCGGGTGCTCGGGCTGGGCGTGGACGGTGCCGCTGACGGCGTCCCACCGCTCGGCACCGTAGTGCCCCAGGACGACGAGGTGTTCCAGACCCTCGATGCCGGCGAACCCGCCGTACCGGACGGCGACCCCGGCCGGCCGACCGGTCACCACGACGACCGACCTCACGAGCGGCGCGAGTCGCGCCAGCGAGGGCACCGTCGAGGGATGCGCCCTCGCCTGCTCGGGATCCGGGACGATCTCCGCCAGCGTCCCGTCGAAATCCAGTGCGACCACGCTGTCCGAGGGCCGTTCGAGGACCGCGGCGAGCCCCTCGCGGCCGGCGGCGGTGGTCGGTTCCGGCAGTGCGTTGGAATAGCTGCCCATGGTCCGACCCTATCGACGCGGCCCCCGCTCAGCTACGGCGCGCGGCGATCTCCACGGCGCGTCACCGCCGCGCCCGCCGCGCTTCCCGGACCCGCCGCAGACGGTTCACCGTCACGGGGTCGTGAGCGAGGGCTCGCGGGTCGTCCAGGAGGGCGTTGAGGAGCTGGTAGTAGCGGGTGGGGGAGATACCGAGCTCTTCCCGTATCGCCCGCTCCTTGGCGCCGGGCCCGGCCCACGACGCCCGCTCGAAGGCCAGCACGGCGCGGTCCCGCCCGGGGAGGTCGTCGAGGTCGTCGGTCATATCAGCAACATAACCGTCCCCCCGGACAGCGCAGTGCCCCCGGCGAACGGGTGATTCCGGCCAGACTTCTCCGCGCCGGGCGCACACCCGGCGCCCGGCAGGAGCGCGACGCCGCACGCGCCCGTCCCGGAACCCCGCCCCGCCCGGAGACACGATCCGCTCCCCGACCCCCCGCCCGCCCCGGTCGCCGGCGTTCGCCCCACTCGCCGGCATTCGCCGAGCGGAAGCCACGGGGACCGACCGCGGACCGCACCGCCGCCCCGAGACCTCGGCCACGGACGAGGTCCGGGACGCGGCCCGGACCGCCCCGCCCGCGCTATTCCGCGTCCGCCTCGCTCTCCGCCTTCGCCGCGTCGTTCGCGATCCGGTTCAGCACCGTCGCCGGGTCCCCCTGCGGTGCGACGGCGTCGCCGATGTTCCGCTTCACACTCGCGCTGACCTTCGCCCAGGACATCTCGCCGGACGGGTACAGCTCGGACGTCGGGAGCGCCTCGAGGAACTTCCACAGGCGCTTGTGCCTGCCGTCCGCCGCCATGGCCTCGCTCGCGCTCACCGTCACCGGGAGGATGTCGTAACGGCCGGAGAACTCCAGGACGTTCGTGTCGCTGTAGGCGAAGTCGAGGAATCGGCCGATCTCCTTGCGGTGGCCGTTCTGCTTGAACGCCATCATCCAGTCCGCCACGCCCATCGACGCCCGGGCCTTGCCGTCCACGCCGGGCATGGGGACCATCCCGACCCGGATGCCCTTCTTCTCGGCCTGCTGCATGAGGGTGGGATGGCCGCTGAGCATGCCGACCTCGCCTCGGGTGAACGCCTCGAAGGCCTGGGCGCGGTCCAGTTTCCCGGGCGCGACGGGTCCGGTGAGCCCGGGGGTGACGAGGTTGTCCTTCAGCCAGGTGAACGTGGCGACGTTCTGCTCGGAGTCGATGTCGTAGGTGCCGCCGTTGCGGTCGCGGTAACCGCCGCCCCCGCTCAGCATCCAGATCATCGTCTCGGCCTGCGACTCCTCGGAGCCCAGCGGCAGGGCGAAAGGGTACTTCACCCCGCGCGCCTTCAGCCGCTCCGCCGCGGCGCGCAGCTGCGACCAGTCGGCCGGGGCCTCGACGCCGGCGTCGGCGAACAGCTTCTCGTTGAAGAACAGCAGCCGCGTGCTGGCCGCGAACGGCAGGCCGTACTGCACCCGCTCGGTCTGGCCCGCCTCGCTCAGCTCCGGCAGGAAGTCGGCCTGCGTCGGGATCGTGACGAGTTCGTCGACGCGGTACAGCCTGTCCTCGTTGGCGTAGTCGGCGTAGGCGCCGATCTGGGCGATGTCCGGGGCGTCGCCGTCTGCCACCATCTCGGCGACCTTGCGGTCGACGTCCTTCCAGGAGTGGACCTCGACGTCGACCGTGACGCCGGGGTTGCCCGCCTCGAACCGGTCCGCGAGTTCGTCCCAGTACTTCTGCGAGGAGTCCTCCGCGCCGTTCCCGTAGTCGGCGGCGACCAGCCGGAGGGTCACGTCGTCCGATCCCCCTGTGCTGCCGCACCCCGTCAGGGCGATCGTCGTACCGAGTGCGACCCCCGCCGCCACCAGAGAGATGTAGCGCCGCTGCACGCTGTGTTCCCCACCTAGTTGTGCTTGATCCTTGGAGGTAGAGGTCTACACCACACTGCGGACGATTGCGAAACGGGACCGGTCACCGCTTTGTATGCACGCGCAACAATCCGAGTAGTGGACTAGACCTTTTCTGGTCCGACGCGCGAGACTGTACGCGTGAGACACGTCATCGCCCTCGATGTGGGCGGCACCGGGATGAAGGCCGCCCTCGTCGGGGCGGACGGCACGCTGCTGTACGAGGCACGCCGGGCGACCGGCAGGGAGCGCGGGCCCGAGGCCGTCGTCGAGGCCGCCCTCGGCTTCGCCGCGGAGCTGCGCGCCCACGGCGAGGAGCGGTACGGCCGAAGCGCCGTGGCAGCCGGTGTCGCGGTGCCCGGCATCGTCGACACCCCGAACGGCGTCGCCGTCTACGCGGCCAACCTCGGCTGGCGCGACGTCCCCCTGCGCGCGCTGCTCCGCGAACGGCTCGGCGGGGTACCCGTCGCCCTCGGCCACGACGTCCGCACCGGCGGGCTCGCGGAGGGCCGCCTCGGGGCGGGCCGCGGCACGGATCGCTTCCTGTTCGTCCCGCTCGGCACGGGCATCGCCGGGGCCATCGGCATCGGCGGCGCGATCGAGGAGGGCGCGCACGGCTGCGCCGGCGAGATCGGCCACATCGTCGTCCGGCCCGGTGGCCCGGAGTGCGGCTGCGGCCGGCGCGGTTGTCTGGAGACACTGGCCTCCGCCTCGGCCGTGTCCCGCGCGTGGGCGGCTGCGAGCGGCGACCCGGAGGCCGACGCGGCCGACTGCGCCCAGGCCGTCGCCTCCGGGGACGGGGCCGCGGCACAGGTGTGGCAGCAGGCGGTCGACGCCCTCGCCGACGGCCTGGTCACCGCCCTCACGCTGCTGGACCCCCGGACGCTGATCGTCGGTGGCGGGCTGGCGGAGGCGGGAGAAACCTTGTTCACACCACTGCGGACCGCGGTGGAGGCACGCGTCACCTTCCAGAAGCTGCCCGAGATCGTCCCGGCGGCCCTCGGGGACACCGCCGGCTGCCTCGGCGCCGCGCTCCTCGCCTGGGACCAGCTCGACACGCCCGACACACTCACCACGGAGGTAACCGGCTGATGGCCGACCGGATGGTTCTCACGGGCGCCCGGGTGGTGCTGCCCACCGGGGTCGTCGAGAACGGGCGGGTGACCGTCGAGGGGACCCGGATCTCCGGGAACGCCCCCACCGACGCCCCCTGCGTCGACCTGTCCGGCCACTGGCTGGTCCCCGGCTTCGTGGACATGCACAACCACGGGGGCGGAGGGGCCTCGTTCACCTCCGGGTCGGCCGAGGACGTGCTCACCGGCGTACGCACCCACCACGAGCACGGCACCACGACGATGGTCGCCTCCACCGTGACCGGCGACATGGACTTCCTGACCCGCCGCGCCGGGTTCCTCTCGGAGCTGGTGGAACAGGGCGACCTGGCCGGCATCCACTTCGAGGGCCCGTTCATCTCGCCCTGCCGCAAGGGCGCCCACAGCGGGGAACTGCTGCGCGACCCCGACCCGGCGGAGGTGCGCAAGCTGCTCGACGCCGCCCGCGGCACCGCGCGGATGGTGACCCTCGCCACCGAACTGCCCGGCGGGATCGCGTCCGTACGGCTGCTCGCTGAGCACGGCGTGATCGCCGCGATCGGGCACACCGACGCCACCTACGAGCAGACCGTCGCGGCGATCGACGCGGGCGCCACGGTCGCCACGCACCTCTTCAACGCCATGCCCGCCCTCGGCCACCGGGCACCCGGGCCGATCGCCGCGCTGCTGGAGGACGAGCGGGTCACCGTCGAGCTGATCAACGACGGTACGCATCTGCACCCGGCGGCCCTGGAGCTGGCCTTCCACCGGGCGGGCGCCGCGCGGGTCGCTTTCATCACGGACGCGATGGACGCGGCGGGCTTCGGCGACGGCGTCTACCACCTCGGGCCGCTGGAGGTCGAGGTCAAGGAGGGCGTCGCCCGGCTCGTGGAGGGCGGCTCGATCGCAGGCTCCACCCTCACCCTCGACACCGCGTTCCGCCGGGCCGCGACCGTCGACGGGCTGTCCGTCGAGGACGTCGTCCGGGCGATCTCCGCGAACCCGGCCCGGCTGCTGGGCGTCCACGACAGGGTGGGGTCGATCGAGCCCGGCAAGGACGCCGATCTCGTGGTGCTGGACGCCGACTTCATGCTCAAGGGCGTGATGCGCAAGGGCGCGTGGGTGGTCGAGCCATAACGGCCGGAGCGCGGCGGGTCGGAGGCGGTCGGCGTACGGGGGACTGGGCCAACCGCCCGGTTTTTGGCATGATCAGAACCCGTCCGGCGAAGGCGCACGCATGCTCAGGGGGTGTCACGGTGATCCTCACGGTCACGCTGAACACCGCCCTCGATCTGACGTACCGCGTTCCCTCCCTCGTGCCGCACGGCTCCCACCGGGTCTCCGAGGTCGACGAACGCCCGGGCGGCAAGGGGCTGAACGTCGCCCGGGTGCTGGCCGCGCTCGGCCACGAGGCGGTCGTCACCGGTTTCGCCGGCGGCCCCAACGGCGAGACCCTGCGCGATCGGCTGGCCGGGCTCCCCGTGCGCGACGCGCTTGTGCCGGTCGCCGGGAACACCCGGCGCACGCTCGCCGTGGTCGACGCCTCGACCGGCGACACCACCCAGTTCAACGAACCCGGCCCGACGGTCACGCCCGAGGAGTGGGCCGCGCTCCTCACCACGTACGACTCGCTGCTGCGCAAGGCC
This sequence comes from Streptomyces sp. WMMC940, assembly GCF_027460265.1. Classification (NCBI taxonomy): domain Bacteria; kingdom Bacillati; phylum Actinomycetota; class Actinomycetes; order Kitasatosporales; family Streptomycetaceae; genus Streptomyces; species Streptomyces sp. WMMC940. The sequence goes on along the minus strand of NZ_JAPZBC010000001.1, from coordinate 4,133,121 downwards.
CAAGCGGTCGCGCTGTGCGGCAGCCTCCCGCCGGGCATCCACGTCGGAGCCTATGCCGAGCTGGTCCGCCGGGCCCGTGCGGCCGGGGTCCCGGCCCTGCTGGACACCAGCGGCGAACCGCTGCGCCGCGGCATCGCGGCCCGCCCCGACCTGGTCAAGCCCAACGCCCACGAGCTGGCCCAGCTCACCGGTTCCCGCGAGCCGCTGCGCGCCACGCACGCCGCCCGCCGCCGCGGCGCCCGCACCGTGGTCTCCTCCCTGGGCCCCGACGGCATCCTCGCCGCCACGCCGGAGGGCATCTGGCAGGCCGCCCCGCCCGGGAAGGTCCTCGGCAACCCCACCGGCGCCGGCGACTCGGCCGTGGCCGGGCTGCTCTCGGGCCTCGTGGAGGCCCTCCCCTGGCCGGACCGCCTCGCCCGCGCGGTGGCGCTCGCCACGGCCACCGTCCTCGCCCCCACGGCCGGGGACTTCGACCGCGCCTCCTACGAGGACCTGCTCCCCCGGATCACGGTGACGGAGCACGCCCCGGCGGCGTGACCGGCACGGCATTGGCGATCACGGTCGGCACGCCGACCGCCGCCCAGGCGGAGCTCACGACGGCGTACGCGAAGTGCAACACCACCGGCGGCTGGGGAGGCGTCACAGTCATTCGTAAGCCCCGAGTCGGTGCCGTCAGCTCCGGACCTGTCCCTGCTTGAGGGACACCTGGTCGAGAAGCGCCTCACACTGATCGCCCTGCTCGCAGGAGATCTTGAGGGTGTTCGCACCCTTCTTGAGGTTGACGTAGGCGTAGGTGCGGGTCCAGCCCTTCTCCCAGTCGCCCTCCTTGGCCTGCGCGAAGTTCGACATGTTGATCGAACGGGGCTGCCCGTCGTTGATCGTGAGCGAGGTCTTCGCATCCTTGCCCGGGACGCTGTAGGTGATGAAAAGCGTGTACGCGCCGTCGGAGGGGATGTCCACCGACCAGCTGGCCGAACCGCCCGGACCGTTGAACATCACGTAGGCACCGTCGGCGCCCTTCGCCCCCTTGATGTCCTTGGCGAGCGCCGCGGGCGGGCCGAGCCTGAGCGTCGCGGCGTCCTGTTTCGGCAGCTCGGCCGGCTGTTCCTCGGAGTCCTTGGACGGCTCGTCGCTCGGTCCCACCTCGTCGGCGGGCGCGGTGTTGCCCGGGTTGGCCCGCGGGTCGTCCTTCTCGTCGCCGCCGCTGGTCCACAGGGCGGCGCCGATGCCGATCACCACCACGGCCACCACCGCGACCGCGCCGATGAGCAGGCCCCTGGTGTTCGGCCCGCGGCTCCGGCCGCCTCCGCCGTCCGAGGGCATCGGGACCTGGCGGGTCGGGGCACCGCCGGGGTAGGTCTCCGGCGCCGCGTACTGGGGGCTGGGCTGCTGGCCGTACTGCGGCTGGTGCGGGACCTGGCCGTACTGCTGCCCGGCCTGCTGCTGCCCGTACTGGCGCTCGCCGACCGTTCTGACCTGGTTGTACGACGTCCTGGGCACACCGGGCTGGGCGGCCGGACCGGGGTAGCCGTAGCCGCCCTGGCGGGGAGTTGAGGAGCCCGCCTGCTGCCCGTCCGCGTACAGGTAGCCGAACGGATCGTCGTCCTCGGGCTTGCTCGCGCCGTTGTTCCCGGCCGTCATCCCTGGGTCACTCCTATCCTTGCTCGCCAGCCGTCGCCGACCGGCCGAGCCTACCCCGTCTGAGCTACTCCAAGGACGGCGCCGGGGGCCCGGCCGGTTCCCCCGCTTTTGTGGTCCGACGCGTGCGGGGACCCCTATCCGGCGCGTCTGTGGACCTTGGCCCGGGACCGCTTCTCGATGTACATCCGCTGGTCGGCGGACTGCAGCACCTCCTCGACGGACATGCCGCAGACCGCCCAACCGATCCCGAAGCTCGCCCCGACCCGGACCGCCCTCCCGTCCACCCGGATCGGCGGAATGATCGCGTTCCGCAGGCGAACGGCCAGGTCGGCGGCGTCGGCGGCGCCGAGGCCGTCGGCGAGGACGACGAATTCGTCACCTCCGAGCCGGGCGACGGTGTCCCCGTCCCGCACACCGGTGGTGAGCCTGCGCGCGACCTCGATCAGGACGGCGTCGCCGGTGTTGTGCCCGAAACGGTCGTTGATCGACTTGAAGCCGTCCAGGTCGCAGAAGAGCACGGCGAGGCCCTTCGTGCCGTCGTCGGTCTCACCGTCCCCGGCGGGAGCGACGGCGTGCACATGATGGTCGTAGGGGATGCCGGGCCCGTCGAAGTCGAATCCGTCGCCGCGGAAGGCGCCGTCGGCGTCGCCCTCGCCGTATCCACCCGCGTAGCCGTTCTCGCCGTAGCCCCCGTCCGCGTAGTCGCCGTACGGGTAGTCCGGCACGTCCAGGGTCCGGCCGGCCTCCTGTCGCACCCCCTGGGGCCGCTCGCACAGCCGGGCGCTGAGCCGGGCGCGCAGCTCGGCGTTGTTGGGCAGGCCGGTCAGCGCGTCGTGGCTGGCCCGGTGCGCGAGGTGGAGCTCGTGCCGCTTGCGCTCCTCGATGTCCTCGACGTGCGTGAGCAGGAAGCGGGGGCCGTCGGCGGTGTCGGCGACGACGGAGTTGCGCAGCGACACCCAGACGTACGTGCCGTCGCGCCGGCCGAGGCGCAGTTCGGCGCGGCCTCCCTCGGCGGAGGTCCGCAGCAGGGTACCGATGTCCTCGGGGTGGACGAGATCGGCGAAGGAGTAGCGGCGCATCGCCGACGCCGGACGGCCGAGCAGCCGGCAGAGGGCGTCGTTGGCGCGGAGCAGCCGGCCGTGCTGGTCGCCGCCCATCTCCGCGATGGCCATGCCGCTCGGCGCGTACTCGAACGCCTGCCGGAACGACTCCTCGCTGGCGCGCAGGGCCTGCTGTTCGCGCTCCAGACGGACCAACGCGCGTTGCATGTTTGCTCGGAGCCGGGCGTTGCTTATCGCAATCGCCGACTGTGACGCGTACATCTGGAGCGCTTCCTGACCCCATGCGCCCGGACGGCGTCCGTTGCGGGGCTTGTCGACCGAGATGACGCCGAGCAGTTCACGTCCGCCGCCCGAGGCGTACATCGGCGCGTAGAGCCGGTCCTGGGGGTGCCACTCGCCCTCGAAGCGCGGCTCGGGCCCTTCCGTGTACCACTGCGGAACGTCGTCCTCCAGCAGCACCCAGCCCTCGGTGTGGGGTATGAAGCGCAACTCGCCCCAGGCCTCACCCATGCCGAGCCGGCGCTCCCAGGAGGTCCGGGAGCCGACGCGCCCGGTGATCAGGGCCTCCGCCGCGGTGTTCCCGGCGAAGGCGGCGACGACGAGATCCCCGTCAGGGCGTACGAGATTGACGCATGCCAGCTCGTACCCCAGGCCGGCCACGATGCCGTCGGCGACGGTCTGCAGCGTGTCCGCCAGGCTGCGGGCCGTGTTGAGGTTCGCCACGACCTGATGCAGCTGCCTCAGGGTCGCAAGACGGACGTACGGCTCCGACTCGGTCTCCATCGCTCGCTCTCCCCGAGACCTCGAACAGCTGACTCCAGGTTCCTCATCGACTTCGCTGGTGCACCCTTTCGGTGCAGTGTCCCCGCCACTGAATCACAGCGAGCTGTCCACCCGGTACACAGGGTCAACAAATACCGGCCTCTGTGACTCAAGTCACAACAGATGATGATGGGGATCGCATGCGCCGCTACGGTCTTCCGTCCTTCCTGAACGCAAATCCGGACAGCCGCCGGGGAGAGCGGGACGGGGGTCCGGCCGCCGGCCGACCGGGCGTGCCCCCGGCCCGGAGTCCTAGGACCCGGCTGGTCCTGTGGCCCGATGTGCCGCAGCGCGGGACGAGGTTAGCGTTCGACCGTGCCACAGACGAGTCCCACCCCGAGTTCCGCGACCATCCTCCATGCTGAGGGGGTGAGCGACGACGAGTTCCGTGCCGCGATGTCCCGGCTTGCCGCCGGAGTGGTGCTGATCACGGCGCACGAACCGCCCTTGACCGAGGACGGGCCGCGCGGCGAGGACGTCGGTATGACCGCGACGGCGTTCATGTCGGTCTCGCTCGACCCGCCACTGGTCCTCGTGAGCCTGCGCAACGGCTCGCGCATGGACGACCTGCTGGCCGAACAGCCCACGTGGGGCGCGTCGGTGCTGTCCGAGAGCCAGCGGCACATCGCCGGGCGGTTCTCGATGAAGGGACGCATCAGCGACCGGCTCCTCTTCGAGGACATCCCGTACGCCCGCGGGGAGTTGTGCGGCGCACCCCTGATCGGCGGGGCGCTGGCGGTCCTCGAATGCCGCACCGAGCAGCGCGTCGAGGCCGGCGACCACACCCTCGTGATCGGCCGCGTCCTGAAGGCGGGCCTGCCCAGCTCGGACGGCGGTCCCCTGACCTACTTCCGGGGGCGCTACCGGCACCTGGGCTGACGCGCTGCGGCTCAGGCGGGCAGGGGTCGGAGGCCGTCCGGCCGGGGCCGCAGGTCGCGCCCGGGCAGGGCGCGGGGCCCCTGCCGCGGGCGCGGGACCGGAAGGCGGGCCCGGTACGGCGGCGGGCGACGGGGCTCGGGAACTCCGGTGGGCCGGGACCGAAGACGGTCCGGGGCGGAACCGGGCGACGGGCTCGCCCCGGTCACCAGTCGCGGGCGCTCCGGCCTCGTTTGGTCTCCCCCCGGCGCTTCTTCTCCCGCAGGCGGCGTTCGTTGATGCCGCGGGGAATCCTCGTGGGCCGCCGCGGTCGCGGCGGCGGAGCACTGGCCTCCGCGAGGAGCGCCGCCAGACGGACCGCAGCCGCCTCCCGGTTCCGCCACTGGGAGCGGTGTTCCGACGACCGGACGCTGATCACGCCGTCGTTCAGCCGGGACGCGAGGCGCTCCAGCGCCCGCTCCTTCCACACGTCCGGCAGTGCCTCCGTCGCCGCGAGGTCGAAGCGCAGCTCCACCTGGGAGTCGCTCGTGTTGACGTGCTGACCGCCGGGACCCGACGACCGCGAGAAACGCCACATGAGCTCGGCCTCCGGCAGGGAGACCGAGCCGCGGATGGGATATGGCCCGGACATACGTCCCATGGTCGCGTCCATGGACGACCCGCGTCACTTTCTTTTCACGGACCGCGGGGAACCTGGTGGCATACGGTCCGCGTTATGGACGGTGACGGTAGCTTCGGGAAGCACGAAGCCCGACCGCACTGCACTCGACCAGGAAAGGGACCTCCCCATGGCTGTAAGCCTGTCCAAGGGCGGCAACGTCTCGCTCACCAAGGAGGCACCGGGCCTGACCGCCGTCACGGTGGGCCTCGGCTGGGACGTCCGCACCACCACCGGCACCGACTTCGACCTCGACGCCTCCGCGATCGCGGTCAACAACGGCGGAAGGGTCGTCTCCGACGGCCACTTCGTCTTCTTCAACAACAAGTCCACGCCGGACCAGTCCATCGTCCACACCGGCGACAACCGCACCGGCGAGGGCGGCGGCGACGACGAGCAGATCAACGTCAACCTCTCCGGCCTCGCCGCGGACGTGGACAAGATCGTCTTCCCGGTCTCCATCTACGACGCCGAGAACCGCGGCCAGAACTTCGGCCAGGTGCGCAACGCCTACATCCGCATCGTGAACCAGGCGGGTGGCGCGGAGATCGCCCGCTACGACCTGAGCGAGGACGCCGCCACCGAGACCGCCATGGTCTTCGGCGAGCTGTACCGCAACGGCGCGGAGTGGAAGTTCCGCGCGGTCGGCCAGGGTTACGCCTCGGGCCTCGTCGGCATCGCCCAGGACTTCGGCGTCAACGTCTGACACACGCGCCCCGGAGGTCCCGTCCGCCGTCCCGGCCGGGACCTCCGGCACCTCACGCCCCTTCGGCACCTCACGCCCCGGAAACGGCCGACGGCTGCGGGTGCGGCCGGCGGGTGCGGGTGCGGCGGACGGCGGGTTTCACGGCTTCGCGGGCCTGCCGTCCCCGTACAGCCACACGTCCCACAGCTCCGTGAGGTCCTCGCCGGTCCTCTCCTCCACGAAGGCGGTGAAGTCCTCCGTGGAGGCGTTGCCGTGGCGGTGCTCCTGCGGCCAGTCCTTCAGCAGAGCGAAGAACGCGTCATCGCCGATCGCCTGCCGGACCTTGTGGAGGACCATCGCCCCGCGCCCGTACACCGGTGCCCCGAGGAGGTCGTCCGTCGGCGGGTCGGCGGGCGGGAAGGCCCAGTTGCCGTCGTCCTCGAACTCCTTCTCGAAGCGTTCCCGCGCCGGAACGTGCCTGAAGTCCTCGTCGTACAGCCACTCCGCGTACGTCGCGAAGGCCTCGTTCAGCCACACGTCCTTCCACGCCTTCGGCGAGACCGAGTTGCCGTACCACTGGTGGGCCATCTCATGGACGAGGAACTCCTCGTTGAACGCGCCGGCCGGATACACGGGCCGCGTCTGCGTCTCCAGCGCGTAGTTCACATCGTCCGCGCGCTCGACGATCGCCCCGGTGGAGGAGAAGGGGTACGGGCCGAAGTTCTCCTGCGCCCACTGCAGCACCTCGGGGATACGGGCGCGCACCTTCTCGCTCTGCGCGGCGACGGTCCTGTCCACCGCCGTGAACTCGGGCACGCCCCGTGCGGGGCGTGAGGTCCTCACGTCGTACTCGCCGACGCCGACGGTCGCGAGATAGCTCGACATCGGCTCGGGCGAGTGCCACGCGAACGCGGTCCTGCTGCCGCCGGCCACGGGCCGCCGGGACCTGAGCTCCCCGTTGGATACGGCGGTGAGCCCCTGCGGCACGGTGACGGTGACGTCGTACGTGGCCTTGTCGCTGGGGTGGTGGTTGCCGGGGAACCATGCCATCGAGCCCTGCGGCTCGCCGAGCGCGAGGGCCCCGTCCTCGGTCTTCAGCCAGCCCTCCTCGGAGCCGTCCGGGTCCTTCACGGCCTTCGGGCTGCCCGAGTACCGGACCACGGTCCTGAAGGTGCTGCCCTCGGCGACGGGCTCGCGCGGGCGGACGCCGAGCTCGTCGCCCGAGCGGACGGTTTCGGCGGGTGCGCCGTCCACGGTCACGCCGTCGACGGTCAGACCGTGCAGGTCGAGGTTGAAGGCGCTGAGGTCCTGGGTGGCCCGAGCGGTGATGGTCGCGGTGCCGCCGAGCCGGTTCGGCTTCGGGTCGTAGTCCAGGGCGAGGCCGTAGTGCTGTACGTCGTAGCCGCCGTTGCCCTGGCCGGGGAAATACGGGTCGCCCAGCCCCGCGGCTCCAGGCCTGCCACCGGCGCCGCTCCCCGTGCAGGCGGAAGCCGTGAGCACGAGGAGGGCGGCGACGGGCGCCAGGGCACGGAGGAGGCATCGCTGGTCCACATGGCGATCCTATGTGTGGAATGTCCGACTCCGTCAGGCGGTGCGGTGCTCTGCCGCACGTGCGGCGCACCGCGCCCTTCCCTCACCTGGGCGGTACTCCTGGCGCGGGCAGCACGGCGCGCGGGCCACCGGGCGAGGGCGGCCACCCGAACGTGCGAACGAGTCTCGTTGCCGTGACACCATCGGAGCGTGCTCGACATCGGCTACTCCCTCTCCCGGCGGTTCCCGGACCCTCCGCAGACCGACTACCGGACCGCGGACGTCCGCGCCCTGCGCCACGACCTCTTCTGCGGCGACGTCTACCTCGCGGACACCACGGCAGACCGTGAGGTGTCCACGGCGTGGGGATGGGTACCGGTGCTCGACTTCGCATGGGCCCTGTGCGACATCGTGGAGCGGCTGGACCGGGACCCGAAGGGCAGCCGGGCAGCGCACCCGCAGTACGCGGAGATCGACTTCACCGAGTCGACCGACCGCATGCTCTTCGAACGCCGCTTCGGCTGGGTGGACGTCGAGGCCGACTGGATGCCCGGCGACGAGGCCCCGCTCACCTTCAACCACGGCGAACTGCGCCGCGAGGCACGTGACTTCCTGCACGACCTCGTCGCCGACCTCACCGACATGCACGAGGGGCTCGCCGGCAACCCCGTCGTCTGGGACCTCCAGGCCCGCTTCCCCCGCCTGCCCTGAGGCACCCGGCCTCCCCTCGCGCCCCTGCCACGCAGGCGTCCCGCCCCGGAAGCCCGCCCCGCGGCGCACCCCGCGCTCAGTCCTCCACGCGCACCCCTGCCTGCGCCGCGAACGCCGGTGCCAGGTAAAGAAGTTGAGCCGTACTGATCACCGCTCCCGACAGACCCTCCACGCCCCGGGCGAGATCGAGCTCGGTCACCTGCCGCAGATCGACGTCCCGCATCCGGGCTCCGCCGAAGTCGGCCCCGCGCAGCACGCAGTCGCGGAACTCCACCCGCTCCAGCCGCGCGGCCCCGAAGTCCGGCTCCGACAGCACGCACCCCTCGAAGACCACGTCCTTCAGCCTGGCGTGGCGCAGGTTCAGGTAGTCGATCTTCCCGCCCCGCACCACGACGCGCTCCAGCGCCGTGCCGTGCAGCTGCGCGCCGCCCAGCCGCGCGTCCACGACCTCCGTGTCCCGCAGGGAGGCGCCCGCGAGATCCGTCCCGACTCCGCGCACGCCCGTGAGAACCGAGTCGATGAACCGCGCGTTCACCAGCGAGGTCTCGTCCAGCACACAGTCCCGCAGCGCACAGTCCAGGAACCGCGCGCCCGCCCCCTCCCCGGCCGACAGATCCAGGCCGGCCAGCTCCACCCCGTCGTAGTCGCCGTCCGGCTCCAGCCCGCCGCCCTCGTACGGACGCAGCGACGGCAGCCGCACCTCCGGCCGCCGTGCCGCCGCCACCCGTGTCTTCCCGGTCCTCCGCACCACGGCCCCATGGTGACGCACACCACTGACAGCGCCCCGGCGCCGATGTCCCACAGCCCGCCCCGCCTGGACAGCCCAGCGGCCACCGGTGTACGAACGCCCCATGACGAGCACGATCAACGGCGGCATCTCCTTCTGGTACGCGGACGACGGCATACCCGCACCGCGCGAACCCCTGCCGGGCGACACGACCGCCGACGTGTGCATCGTCGGTGGCGGATACACAGGGCTGTGGACGGCCTACTACCTCAAGAAGGCCGTCCCCTTCCTCAACATCACCGTGCTCGAGGCCAAGTTCTGCGGCTACGGCGCCTCGGGACGCAACGGGGGCTGGCTCTACAACGGCATCGCGGGCCGCGACCGCTACGCCCGTCTCCACGGCCATGACGCCGCCGTACGCCTCCAGCAGGCCATGAACGACACCGTCGACGAGGTGGTCCGCACCGCCGCGGCGGAGGGCATCGACGCCGGCATCCACCAGGGCGGCGTACTCGAAGTCGCCTACACCCCCGCCCAGCTCGCGCGCCTCAGGGCCTTCCACGCGACCGAGATCGCCTTCGGCGAGAAGGACCGCGAACTGTACGGCGCCCGCGAGACCGCCGACCGCGTCCGTGTCGCCGGAGCCGTCGGCTCCAGCTGGACCCCGCACGGCGCCCGGCTGCACCCGGTCAGGCTCCTCAAGGGACTCGCCGGCGCCGTCGAGTCACTCGGCGTCACCGTCCACGAGTCCACCCCCGTCACGGAGATCAGGCCCAAGCACGCGGTCACTCCGTACGGCACCGTCCGCGCCCCCTACGTCCTGCGCTGCACCGAGGGTTTCACCGCCTCGCTGTCTCACCAGCGCCGGACCTGGCTGCCCATGAACTCCTCCATGATCGCCACAGAGCCGCTCCCCGAGGAGGTCTGGAACCAGATCGGCTGGTCCGGCCGCGAGACCCTCGGCGACATGGCCCACGCGTACATGTACGCCCAGCGCACCGCCGACGACCGCATCGCGCTCGGCGGCCGGGGCGTCCCCTACCGCTACGGTTCCCGAACGGACAACGACGGCAGCACCCGCGCCGCCACCGTCGACGCCCTCCGGGCCGTGCTCATCCGGTTCTTCCCCCAGCTGACCGGCACGGAGATCACCCACGCCTGGTCCGGTGTCCTCGGCGTCCCCCGCGACTGGTGCGCCACGGTCACCCTGGACCGCGCAACCGGCCTCGGCTGGGCGGGCGGCTACGTCGGCTCCGGCGTGGCGACGGCGAACCTCGCCGCCCGCACCCTCCGCGACCTCATCCAGCAGGACTCCGGCCAGGCCGGCCCCACCGATCTCACCGCGCTCCCCTGGGTCAACCACAAGGTCCGCAAGTGGGAACCGGAACCCCTGCGCTGGCTCGGCGTCCACACCCTCTACGCCGCCTACCGCCGCGCCGACCTCCGTGAACTCACCCACCACACGGCGGAGACGGCACGCCTCGCCACCCTGGCGAACCGGATCTCGGGCCGAGGCTGACCGCATCGGCGCCCGGACGGTGGACGACCGCCGGCAACGGCGAGGACGGACCTCTCGCCGGAGTCGTTGACGTCGCCCCACTCGGCGGGGGCAGGGTTGTGCGCCTGCCGGGCCGTCCGACACGGGGTTCACCACCGGCGGCCGCACGGAGCGGGGCCAAGCGCCGCCGCCGCATCCGCCGAACGCCAGATGCCCCGGCTCGGAGACGATCCGAGCCGGGGCATCGCGGGAGCCCCCTGTCGGATTCGAACCGACGACCTACGCATTACAAGTGCGTTGCTCTGGCCAGCTGAGCTAAGGAGGCACTGCGGACGAGTGTAACCGGACCAGCGCGCGTGCCCGCCGGGAATTCCGGTGCCGTCGACTACTGACAGAACGGCCGGCGCAGGGTACCGTCACCCGAAGTTCACTTCGGTGGACTAGACCCATCCTTCCTTTACTCGGATCGTCCGGCACGTTCCTGCCGGTGAAGGGACGCATCACCATGGCCACTGTCACGTTCGACAAGGCGACCCGGATCTACCCGGGCTCCACGAAGCCCGCGGTCGACGGGCTCGAAATCGAGATCGAGGACGGCGAGTTCCTCGTTCTCGTCGGCCCGTCCGGCTGCGGCAAGTCGACCTCCCTGCGGATGCTCGCCGGGCTCGAGGACGTCAACGGCGGAGCGATCCGCATCGGTGACCGCGACGTCACCCACCTCCCGCCGAAGGACCGGGACATCGCCATGGTGTTCCAGAACTACGCCCTCTACCCGCACATGACCGTCGCCGACAACATGGGCTTCGCGCTCAAGATCGCCGGCGTCAACAAGGCCACCATCCGGCAGAAGGTCGAGGAGGCCGCGAAGATCCTCGACCTGACCGAGTACCTGGACCGCAAGCCGAAGGCGCTGTCCGGCGGTCAGCGGCAGCGTGTGGCGATGGGCCGCGCCATCGTGCGCGAGCCGCAGGTCTTCCTCATGGACGAGCCGCTGTCGAACCTCGACGCCAAGCTCCGCGTCTCGACGCGTACGCAGATCGCGAGCCTCCAGCGCCGCCTCGGGATCACCACGGTGTACGTGACGCACGACCAGGTCGAGGCCATGACGATGGGCGACCGCGTCGCCGTGCTGAAGGACGGCCTGCTGCAGCAGGTCGACTCGCCGCGGAACATGTACGACCGCCCGGCGAACCTGTTCGTCGCCGGCTTCATCGGCTCCCCGGCCATGAACCTCGTCGAGGTGCCGATCACCGACGGCGGTGTGAAGTTCGGCAACAGCGTCGTCCCCGTGAGCCGTGAGGCGCTGTCGGCGGCCGCGGACCGCGGCGACCGCAGCGTGACGGTCGGCGTGCGCCCCGAGCACTTCGACGTGGTGGAGCTGAACGGAGCCGCCGCCGGGTCGTTGTCCAAGGACACCGACGACGCCCCGGCGGGCCTCGCCGTCACCGTGAACGTGGTCGAGGAGCTCGGCGCGGACGGTTATGTCTACGGCACCGCCGAGGTCGGCGGCGAGAAGAAGGACCTCGTGGTCCGGGTCAACGGCCGGTCCGTTCCCGAGAAGGGCTCGGAGCTGCACGTCGTCCCGCGGCCGGGCGAGACGCACGTCTTCTCGACGTCGACGGGCGAGCGCCTGAGCGACTGACGCACCACGGCACATGGCGGCGGCTCCCTCGCCTTCCGCGAGGGAGCCGCCGCCATGTGTCGATAAATACCCCGCCAAACCGGGCAATTCCCACACCGGCGTCAACCTGCGATTCGAAAGATTCCCTCGAACCATCCCCCGCGGGGGTGACTAAATGTCTCCACGTCACTACCGGCCGCTACGCTCGCCTGCGTGACCCAGACAGCAGCCCGCCGTATCGGCCGTACTCTCGCCCTCGTCCTGCCCGTCGTCCTGGTGCTCTCCGGAACCCTGGCGGTCACCAGCGTCCCGTGGGCCAACCGCAGCACCGAGTCCCAGATGCTCACCGCGTCCTCGGAGAACGTTTCGGTCCGCGCCGCGTCCCGCGCCCCGCACGAGGTCCTCCGCGAGAAGCTCCTCACGGACCTGCAGCAGAGGGACCCGGGTGTCGCGCTCACCAATCTCCAGCGCGCCGTCGAGGGCAGGCCGTCACTGGCTCGGCACTGCATGACGATCGCCCGCGACCTGGGCCGTGCCGCCGTAGCCCGCTACGGGCCCACGCGCGCCCAGTCGTTCTCCCGCCCCGTCTGCGACACCTCCTTCGCCACCGGCGTCTCCCAGCAGGCACAGGGCAACTGGGGCGGCTGACGCCCCGCCCGGCCGAGAGCGGCCGAAGGGGCGGGGCCGGAGGACCCGCGGGAGGGGCACCGCATATCGTGCCCCTATGCAGACCCATCCGACCCAGGCCGTGGTCCTGGCGGGCGGCCAGGGCTCCCGGCTGCGCCCGTACACCGACGACCGCCCCAAGCCGATGGTCGAGATCCCCGGAACCGGGACCCCGATCATCGGCCATCAGCTTTCCTGGCTCGCCGCCGAGGGCGTCACGGACGTCGTGGTCTCGTGCGGACACCTCGCCGAAGTGCTGCAGGAGTGGCTCGACTCCGCCGTACTGCCGCTACGCGTCACGACCGTGGTCGAGACGGAGCCGCTGGGCCGCGGTGGTGGCCTGAAGCACGCCGCGAAGAGCCTCCCGCACCCGGACGAGCCCTGGTACGCGACGAACGGCGACATCTGGACCCGCTTCTCGCTGCTTGAGATGGCCGACTTCCACGCGGAACGCGACGCCACCGCCACGCTCGCCCTGGCCCGCCCCCGTATTCCGTGGGGCGCCGTGGAGACGGACGAGTTCGGCCACGTCCTCGACTTCATCGAGTCGCCGCCGTCGCCGTATCTGATCAACGCCGGCGTGTACGTGTTCTCGGCGGCCTTCACGGATCTGCTGCCCGACCGAGGCGACCACGAGCGGACCACGTTCCCCCGGCTGGCACGGGAGCGCTCACTGGCCGGGTTCCCGCTGCCGCAGGGGGCGTACTGGCGGGCGATCGACACGGCCAAGGACCTCACCGAGGCCGCGAGGGAACTCACCTCCCAGCCACGCTGAGACACCCGCGCCTCGCCCCGACACCCCCCGCACGGCACACCTTTCGCAACGCGCCTCTCGACGCACCGCTGCACGGCGCGCTCCTCGGCACCGCACCGCTTTCCCCGCGGATGGGGGCGGGGGGCGAGCCGGGGCCGGGTGTTCCTGTGCCCGACCCGAAGGGCCGGGCATCGGCGAAGGGCGGCCATCGAGCACCACTCGCGCTCCATGACCGCCCTTCCCCTCCGACCGCCGCCCCTGGACCGTGTGCGGCCCAGTGCCGTGACCGGATGGGTTCACCGGCTCGGGACGCCCCGCGCGGCACCTCCCTGCGGCGTCGCATCACCCGAGTGCGTCCCGTACGAGGGCGGTCCTCCGCCGGGGGAAGCCCCGCACCGGACGCCGCGCGCCGGTCCCCCGCGATTGCGGGACGGCCCTCAGCCGAGGAGACCGCCGATCGGGTTCCGGTTGCCGCCGCCGCTGCCACCGCCGTTGCCGCCGCCCGTACCGCCGTTGCCGCCGCCGTCGGAGCCTCCGACCGAACCACCCGTACCGCCGTCCGTGCCGCCCGAGTCGCCGGCTCCGGACGAGGACGGGCCCGAGCTGCCGGACGGCGGGTCCACGGGCTCGGACTGGACGGGAGCCTGCTGCCCGTCGGTGCCCCGGGACTCGCTGGGCCGGCCCACCTCGCCGGCGCTGCCGGTCTCACCGGCCGTCTCGGACGGCTCGGCCCGCTCCGCGGCGGGGCTGCTCGACTCGCTCCTGGCGGGCTGGGCGGTCCGCTCGGCCTGCTGGGTCGGGCTGCGCCGCCCGGACTCGCTGGGGAGCGCGGCGCCCGGGAGATGGTTGGTCGGGTCCGCGTTCGGGCCGGGGACGGTCACGAGTTCCGTGGAGCGTACGGCGCCGCCCAGGACCGAGCCCACCAGCAGCGTCAGACCGACGACGACGGCGGCGACGATGCCGCCGCGCCGCAGCACGCGGCGCCGCAGCTCCCACAGTTCGGAACGCGGGCCGAGCTTGCGCCAGGCCTCGCCCGCGAGGCGGCCGTCGACGGAGTAGACGGGTGCGCCGGCGATGATCAGCGGCGACCAGGCGGCGAGGTTCATGATGTCCGGCGCGTCGTACACCGGGACGGTCCGCCAGCTGACGGTCATGATCAGGGCGGCGGAGAGCGACGCGCCCACGACGGCCGCGACACGCTGCCACAGACCGAGGACGGTGAGGACGCCGACCACGACCTGGAGGAACGCGACGGTGAGTCCCGCGCCGACCGGGTGGGCGAGGGCGAAGTCGCGCAGGGGCTCCGCGAGGGTCCAGGGCTCCAGGGAGGCCAGCCACTTGATCATGGAGCCGCGCTCGCCGCCGTCGAAGTACACGGGGTCGCAGAGCTTGCCCATACCGGCGTAGACGGAGATGAGGCCGAGGAAGACGCGGAGCGGGAGCAGGACGACGCCGAGGTTCATCCGGCGGCCGGGGTAGTAGGCGTGCCGGACGCCGGCGTGCGAGGCGGTCGCGGTCCGGCGGCCGTCGTGGGCGTCTCGGCCGTCGCGGAGACCGAAGTCGGTCGCCTCCTCGGCCTCCTCGCCGTACGGCTCGTAGGCGTCGTACGCGCCCTCCGCCTGCCGCATCGGGGGCAGCAACGGCTCCCTGCGCTGGGCGCCGATGAGGGGAGTGGCCAGGGTGTCCGGGGCGGAGGCCACGTCGACCCGGGGCATGACCTGCGTGGCGGCGCCGAGATCGAGGCCGCGCCCGCCGTCGAAGGCCCGGGTGTCGTCGAACGCGGGGCGGCCGTCGTACCCGCGCCCGGCATGGGTGACGGATCCCGCACTGCGCACGGCCTGCAGCAACCCCGAGGCCCCGGGGTCGCCCGGGGCGGACTTCCCGCTCCATACGACGGGTGCCCTGCGCCGGGCCACGGTACGCGCACCGGCGCCACTGAGGGCGGGGATCCTGGTGGTGTCGACCATGCCCCGGACGGGGCGCCTGGTCTGACTGGGGCCGAGCTTCACCCGGAAGCTGGCGTGGTTCACGATGACCTGCGCCGGGTCGCAGTCCACCTTGGGGGTGTTCAGGGGGAGCTGATCGTCGAACCCGGGCCTGGGCGTTCTGGTGTCCACACTCATCTAACCGAGTGACCTGTCCTTAGGACACTGCCTTGACGGCCCCGGAATGTCCGAGACCCGTCAAGATCGTTCCCGGCTCGGGCGCCGCCCCTGCGGCCCGGCGCGGAGCGCGCGCCGGGCATGCACCCCCGACGTGCGCCGACAACGGCGCGGCCCCGGCTCCGAAGGCTCCGACCGGCCCCGCCGGTGTGCTGCCGACCCCGGGTCCGGAGGCGCCGTCGGCCTCCGTCAGCCCCGGCGGCGCGCTGCCTCGTAGAGGACCACGCCCGCCGCGACACCGGCGTTGAGGGACTCCGCCCCGCCCGGCATGGGGATGCGGACGCGGAAGTCGCAGGTCTCGCCGACGAGTCGGGACAGCCCCTTGCCCTCGCTGCCGACGACGATGACGACTGGCCCGTCGAGGGCCTCGAGCTCTCCGACCTCGACCTCGCCGTCCGCCGAGAGACCGACCACGGTGATGCCCGCCTTCTGGTAGGCCTCCAGGGCCCGGGTCAGATTGGTGGCACGGGCCACCGGGGTACGGGCCGCGGTGCCTGCGGAGGTCTTCCAGGCTCCGGCGGTCATGCCCGCCGCCCGGCGCTCCGGCACCACCACGCCGTGTCCTCCGAACGCCGCGACGGAACGGACGACCGCGCCCAGGTTCCGCGGGTCGGTGACCCCGTCGAGGGCCACGATCAGCGGGTCCTCGCCGTCGTCGAACGCGGCGGCCGCGAGGTCCTCGGGGTGGGCGTACTCGTACGGCGGGACCTGCAGGACGAGGCCCTGGTGGTTGAGCCCGTTCGTCATCCGGTCCAGCTCGGCGCGCGGCGCCTCCATCAGGTGGATGTTGCCGCGCTGCCCGGCGAGCTGCAGCGCCTCGCGCACCCGCTCGTCGTTGTCGATGAACTGCTGGACGTACAGGGTGGTCGCGGGCACGCCGTCGCGCAGTGCCTCGAAGACGGGGTTGCGGCCGACGACCATCTCGGACGAGCCCCTGCCACCGCGGCGGGCGACGGGACGCCGCTGGGCCTGCTTGGCCTTGGCGTTGGCGATGCGGTTCTTCACATGGCCCTTGCGCGCGGACGCGGGCGGGGTCGGGCCCTTGCCCTCGAGGGAGCGGCGCCGCTTGCCACCGCTGCCGACCGTCGCGCCCTTCTTGTTGGACGTGCGGCGGTTCCTGCGCTGGCTGTTCCCGGCCATGACTACCTGTTTCCCTGGATCCTCGTGGGTCCCGGACGGTGCCGCTCGGGTCCCATGTGCGTGTGTGCGTACGTATGAAAGTGTGCCGCCCGGCCCCCCGGGCGGCACATTGTCGCCGGTCAGCGCGGTGCGAGTGTCCAGCGCGGGCCGTCGGGGCCGTCCTCGACGGCCAGCCCGGACTGGTTCAGCTGGTCCCGGATCGCGTCGGCGGTGGCCCAGTCCTTGCGGGCCCGCGCGGACTCCCGCTGCTGGAGGACGAGCCGGACGAGGGTGTCGACCACGCCGTGCAGGTCCTCGCCGCGGTCGGCCTCGCCCGCCCAGTGCGGGTCCAGCGGGTCGAGACCGAGGACGCCGAGCATGGCGCGCACCTCGGCGAGCCGGGCGACGGCCTCCTCCTTGTCGTCGGCGGCCAGCGCCGAGTTGCCCTGGCGCACGGTCGTGTGCACGATCGCGAGCGCCTGCGGGACGCCCAGGTCGTCGTCCATGGCCTCGGCGAACGCGGGCGGCACCTCGACGGCGGGAGCGACCGTCTTCCCCGCCTTCTCGGTGACCCGCTGGATGAAGCCCTCGATCCGCGCGAACGCCGACTCGGCCTCGCGCAGGGCCTCCTCGCTGTACTCGATCATCGAGCGGTAGTGCGGGGTGCCCAGGTAGTAGCGCAGGACGACGGGCCGCCAGTTCCTCACCATCTCGCTCACGAGGACCGAGTTGCCGAGCGACTTCGACATCTTCTCGCCGCTCATGGTCACCCAGGCGTTGTGCACCCAGTACGACGCGAAGTCGTCGCCGAAGGCCTTCGCCTGCGCGATCTCGTTCTCATGGTGGGGGAAGACCAGGTCGAGCCCGCCGCCGTGGATGTCGAAGGCGGAGCCGAGGTACTTGTGGGCCATGGCCGAGCACTCCAGGTGCCATCCGGGCCGGCCGCGTCCCCACGGGGTCTCCCAGGACGGCTCCCCCGGCCGCTCCGCCTTCCACATGGCGAAGTCGCGTGCGTCGCGCTTGCCGGTCTCGTTCTCCCCGGTGGGCTGACGCAGATCGTCGATGTCCTGGTTGGAGAGTTCGAGGTAGCCGGGGAACGACCGCACGTCGAAGTAGACGTTGCCGTCGGCCTCGTAGGCGTGGCCGCGCTCGATGAGGCCGCGCATCATCTCGACCATCTCGGTGATGTGGCCGGTGGCGCGCGGCTCGTAGCTCGGCGGCAGGCAGCCGAGGGCCTCGTACCCCGCGCTGAACGCGCGCTCGTTCTCGTACCCGATCGCCCACCAGGGGCGTCCCTGGTCGGCGGACTTGGTGATGATCTTGTCGTCGATGTCCGTCACATTGCGGACGAACGTGACGTCGTAGCCGCGGTACTCGAACCAGCGGCGCATGATGTCGAAGTTGAGTCCGGACCTGATGTGCCCGATGTGCGGAGCGGACTGCACGGTCGCGCCACACAGGTAGATCGAGACACAGCCCGGCGTGAGCGGGACGAAGTCGCGGATCTGCCGGGCGCTGGTGTCGTACAGCCGAATAGTCACGCCTCAAGAGTAGTGGGCCGCCGACAGTGCCCCGCGCCCCTGTGGGACGCGGGGACCGGATTGTGACCGGGAGGCGCGCCACGGCCCGCGGCCGGTTCAGGCCAGCGGTCCGACGACCTTCCGGGGGGTGACCCGGACGACCACGCGGGGCGCGTCCTTGCCCGACTCCGGATTGAACTCCGCGTACCTCTTGCCGGTGTACTTCACGGCCAGTTCGTCGATCAACTCCTGGCCGCCCTCCTCGGTGAGGGTGACGGTGCCGCGGACCTCGGCGTAGGTGTACGGCTCGTCGACGGGCTGGACGACCACGGTGGCCCGCGGATCGCGCCGGAGGTTCTTCTCCTTGCGCCGGCCGAGGGTCGTGGAGATCAGCAGGTCGTTCCCGTCACGCTTGACCCACACGGGGGAGACCTGAGGGCTGCCGTCGGGCTGGATGGTGGCGAGGTCGACGAACACGGGGCCGTCGAGGATGTCCTTGAGATTGTCGCTGAGTGCGGCGGTCACGGGGGTCCTTCCTGGACTTCGGCGCGCTGGGGTGCGTGCGCAGGAATTCGTTGACGTCACAACCGCATCTACCCCACCGAGGGTCCCGTACGGCTCAGGACGCGCGGAAGACGAGTGCCGTGGCGATCGCGGCCAGTCCTTCGGCCCTGCCGGTCAGTCCGAGCCCGTCGGTCGTCGTCCCGGAGACGGCGACCGGGGCGCCGGCCGCGGCGCTCAGTGCCTTCTGCGCCTCGTCCCGGCGCTTGCCGATCTTCGGGCGCACTCCGATCACCTGCACCGCGATGTTGCCGATCTCGAAGCCCTCCGCGCGGACGATCCTGGCCGCCTCGGCGAGCAGCGTGACGCCGGAGGCACCGGACCACTCGGGCCGGCCGGTCCCGAAGTGCGCGCCGAGATCGCCGACGCCCGCGGCGGAGAACAGGGCGTCGCAGGCGGCGTGGGCGGCGACGTCCCCGTCGGAGTGACCGGCGAGGCCCCAGCCGTCGGAGTCCTCCCAGAGGAGCCCCGCGCACCACAGTTCGCGGCCCTGCTCGTAGGCGTGGACATCGGTGCCGATGCCGACGAGCGGCAGTGCGGGGGTGGGCGCCGTGGGCGGCACCGGCTTGTCAGAAGCCATCGTTGGCCCTCCTGCGGGCGAGCACGGCCTCGGCGAGGACGAGGTCGAGCGGACGGGTCACCTTGAACGCCTCCTCGTGGCCGGGCACGACCACCACCGGGGCGCCGATGCGCTCGACCATCCCCGCGTCGTCGGTGGCACCCTCACCGCTGAGCGCGACGGTCTCGTGGGCGCGGACGAGCGTGTCGCGGTCGAAGCCCTGCGGCGTCTGCACGGCGCGCAGCCGCGCGCGCTCGGGCGTGGCGACGACGGGCTCGGGCTCGCCCTTCTCCCGCGGCTCGACCTCCTTGACGGTGTCGGCGAGCGGCAGGGCGGGGACGACGGCCGGCGCCCCGTCGAGTACGGCCGCGACCACGGCGTCGACGGTGTCGACGGGGACGAGCGGGCGGGCCGCGTCGTGCACGAGAACGGTGCCGATGGTCTCGGGCAGCGCTTCGAGGCCGAGGCGTACGGACTCCTGGCGGGTGTCGCCGCCCGGCACGACGAGGTAGTCGGTCCGCTCGGGGAGCGCGTGCGCGTCGAGGAGGTTCTTGACCTCCGGGGCGCCGTCCGCGGGGGCGACCACGACGACGAGCGAGACGGCGCGCGAGGCCGCCATGGCGCGTACGGCGTGGATCAGCATGGGCGTGCCGTTGAGCGCGCGGAGCGCCTTGGGGGCGCCCGGGCCGAGCCGTACGCCCCGGCCTGCCGCGGGAATCACCACGGCGGTGCGGCCCGTGCGCGTCTGTTCTGACATCGGTTCCACTCCGGAGATCAAAGTCGCGGGAAGTCGCGGGAAGCCGCCGGAAGCCGGATAAGAACGGCCCCCTTTTTTCGGCATGCCCAGGGGGAATTGACATGGCCAGGTTTGTTCACTCGGCCGATATGGGTATGGCCTGGGCGTACCCCGACCGAGGGTCGGGGAGCGCCGGGCGCGACGCCCTCGACCGGACCCTTCCGTGACGACCGGTCGAGCCGGCCGTCCGCCCGGCCCGGCACACCGGAGGGCAGGGGACGGGGGACACACAGCCGGGGACGGAACGACCAGCGATGGGCGCGGTGAGCATGCCGCAGTGCCCGACGACACAACCTTCCAGCTGGGTCAGCGGGCACCGCGGCATTCAGTTCTGCACCGTGGACGCGCGCCTGGCGCCGACCGCCGGCCTCAGGCCCTGCTTCACGGCAGGACGCGCGTCAGGACGCGAGGACCTCGTCGAGCAGGGCCTCGGCCTTGTCCTCGTTGGTGTTCTCCGCGAGAGCCAGCTCGCTCACCAGGATCTGGCGAGCCTTGGCCAGCATGCGCTTCTCTCCGGCGGAGAGACCGCGCTCACGCTCGCGGCGCCACAGGTCGCGCACCACTTCGGCGACCTTGATGACGTCGCCGGAGGCGAGCTTCTCGAGATTTGCCTTGTAGCGACGGGACCAGTTCGTCGGCTCCTCGGCGTACGGCGCGCGCAGCACGTCGAAGACCCGGTCCAGCCCGTCCTGACCGACCACGTCGCGCACACCGACGAGATCCGCATTGTCCGCCGGCACACGAACCGTCAAGTCGCCCTGGGCGACCTTGAGCACCAAGTAGGTCTTGTCCACGCCTTTGATCTGGCGAGTTTCGATGGCCTCGATCAGCGCGGCCCCGTGATGGGGATAGACCACGGTGTCGCCAACCTTGAACGTCATGTGACAGGTACCCCTTCCGTGGCTATCCAGGGTAACACGAGAACGGCTTCTTCTGAATGGCGTTTTCGCAGGTCAGGGCATATCTCGGGGCTTGACAACAGCAACACGGACGTGCTGCGGACAGCTTCCGGAAGGGGGTATTCGCAGGTGGGAGCGGCTGCGCGGGCGCCCGGAAACGCGGGCGTTACCCGCCTCACAACCCCCTTCAGAGCGGACGAAAGTCCCGATTTGCCGGGTTCTCAGCAGTCTACTTCGTCTACTCCGTTCGAGGCTCGGTCACCCGTCCGGCGGGACGCCCGGGAGGGAATCCCGAATTGATCATCCGGAGATCGCCGGAAGACCACAGGAAGATCATCGCGGACCCGTCGCGGCTTTCCGGCGGAAAGCGCGGCGGCCGAGGAATTGACAACGGCGCTTATGTGAACGACTGATGAAATCCGGCCTGGCGCATCGTTCGGATCCGGCCGCGGGAGGGCGGCCGGGGCGCCCCGAACGTGTCGGGGCGGGTCGGGTGCGGGACGCCGACGGGGGGTCGGTAACCTAAGCCCGCTGACCGATCTTCACCCCGTCCGTACGTCCTAGGAGATGCCGCCGCCGTGAGCAGCAGCCTTCGACGCGGCGCCCTCGCCGCGACTGCCCTCCTGATCTCGATCGCCTCCCTCTCCGCATGCGCCGCGGGCAACGACGCGCAGACGCTCGGCGTCAGGCCGGACAACGCCGAGACCTCGGTGGGCGACATCAAGATCCAGAACGCGACGGTGATCACCCAGCCGCAGCCCGGCGTCCAGGGCCAGGCCGCCGTGTCGGCGACCCTGTTCAACGACGGCACCAAGGAGCAGACGCTCGACTCCGTCACGCTGCCGGGCACCAAGTCGACGGTGAAGCTGTCCGCCGCCACCGGTTCCGGCCCGATCACGTTGGCACCCGGCGGCTCGGTCGTCCTGGGCGGCAAGGGCAACCCCTCCGCCGTCATCGAGAACAGCGCCGAGGCCGGCCGGCTCGGCGACGTCCAGCGGATCGTCTTCCGCTTCAGCGAGACCGGCGACGTCACGATCGACGCCTTCGTCGTCCCGGCCGCCGGCTACTACCGCGACTACGGGCCGTCCAGCCTGCCCCAGCCCCCGGCCTCGTCCCCGGCCGCCAGCCCGACGGGCTCGGCCCCGGCGGAGGGCGCCCACGGCGACGAGGCCGAGGACGGCGGGAGCGGCGAGCACAGCGGGGAGCCGGAGGGCGGCGAGCACAACGGCGAGCCGACCCCGTCGGACTCCGCCTCCGCGTCCCAGGACGCCGGTCACTGACACCCGTCGCGCACGACGCGTGAGGCGGGGCGCGACGCCCGCGGCCCGCGCTCCGTGCCCCGGCGCCGCACCGAGCAGACGAAGGCGGCCCCGCCAGGACTTCCTGGCGGGGCCGCCTTCGCGGCTGTCTGGCGGGGCCGGGGCACCCGCCCGCACGAGAGCGGGCGTACCCGGCACGGCCCGGGTCCGTGGTCGGGACCGGTCTACGGCTCGAACTTGTAGCCGAGACCGCGCACCGTCACCAGGTAGCGCGGGGCGCCCGGGTCGGGCTCGATCTTGGCACGGAGGCGCTTGACGTGGACGTCGAGGGTCTTGGTGTCGCCCACGTAGTCCGCGCCCCAGACGCGGTCGATCAGCTGCATCCGGGTCAGCACCCGGCCCGCGTTGCGCAGGAGCATCTCCAGGAGATCGAACTCCTTCAGCGGGAGGTCGACCTTCCCGCCCGCCACCGTCACGACGTGGCGGTCGACGTCCATGCGCACCGGTCCGGCCTCCAGGGCCGCCGGGGCGACCTCCTCCGGCTCACCGCGGCGGCGCAGGACCGCCCGGATGCGGGCGACCAGCTCCCGCGAGGAGAAGGGCTTCGTCACGTAGTCGTCGGCCCCTATCTCCAGGCCGACGACCTTGTCGATCTCGCTGTCCTTGGCCGTGACCATGATGACCGGGACGTTGGACCGGCCGCGCAGCTGGCGGCAGACCTCGGTGCCGGGCAGTCCAGGCAGCATCAGGTCGAGCAGGACGAGGTCGGCTCCGTTGCGCTCGAACTCGTCGAGCCCCTCGGGCCCGGTGGTCGCGACGGCGACCTCGAAGCCCTCCTTGCGGAGCATGTAGGAAAGAGCGTCGCTGAAGGATTCCTCGTCCTCGACGACGAGCACTCGGGTCACGGAAGGACCTCCGGGGCAGGCAGTGGTTCGCGTGGTGTGGTCCGAAGATCAGGACCGGAAGGGGAGTCGGGGTCCGGATCGCGGCGGTGGCCCGGCTCCGCACCGGGATCTGCCCGGTGATCGGAAGCGGCGTCGGGATCGGGACCAGCGTCGGGAGCAGGATCGGGACCGGAGTCGGGAGCGGAATCGGGATCGGAGGCCGGATCGGAGTCGTACGGTCCGTCGTCGGCGTGGTCGCCGCCCGGGATGTGCGTACGTTCCCTGACGGAGCCGGCCTCCGGCAACCTCAGGGTGAAGGTGGAGCCCTGGCCCTCCGTGCTCCACACCGTGACCTCCCCGCCGTGCGAGGCGGCCACGTGCTTGACGATGGCCAGGCCCAGACCGGTACCGCCGGTCGCGCGGGAGCGTGCGGGGTCGACGCGGTAGAAGCGTTCGAAGATCCGCTCGCGGTCCTTCTCGGAGATGCCGATGCCCTGGTCGGTCACGGCGATCTCGATCTGGTCCCCGCCGGGTGCGGTGACACGACGTGCGGCGATGCCGACGCGCGTGCGGGCCGGGGAGTAGTTGACGGCGTTCTCGACGAGATTGCCGAGGGCCGCCGCCAGCTGGCCCCGGTTGCCCCACACGTGCAGGCCGGCGGTGCCGTCGCCCCGGGCGGTGCCCCCGACGGCCATGGTGATCTGCTTGGTGGACGCCGTGTGGCGGGACCGGTCGATGGCCTCCGCGACCAGTTCGTCCACGCGTACGGGCTCGGCGTCGTCCAGCGGGTCGTCGTTCTGCACCCGGGAGAGGTCGATGAGCTCCTGCACGAGGTTGGTGAGCCGGGTCGCCTCGATCTGCATCCGGCCGGCGAAGCGGGTGACCGCCTCCGGGTCGTCGGAGGCGTCCATGACGGCCTCGGAGAGCAGGGAGAGCGCGCCGACCGGCGTCTTGAGCTCATGGCTCACATTGGCGACGAAGTCGCGCCGTACGGCTTCTATGCGCCGGGCCTCGGTGAGGTCCTCCACGAGGAGCAGCACCAGCCGGGAGCCCAGCGGCGCGACCCTGGCGGAGACGGCCAGCGCCTCACCGCGTCCGGTGCCGCGTCGCGGCAGGTCGAGCTCCACCTGCCGTATCTCACCGTCGCGGCGCGTGTCGCGGGCCATGTGGAGCATGGGTTCCACGGCCAGCTTCCCGCCCCTGACCAGACCGAGCGCGTACGCGGCCGAGCTGGCCTTGACGACGGAGTCGCTCTCGTCGAGCACGACCGCCGAGGAGCGCAGCACGGAGAGCACGGTGTCGACGCCGGGCGGCAGAACGGCGTCCGTGTGCAGGGAGCTGCGGGTGGGTCTCGCCTGG
Organism: Streptomyces sp. WMMC940; assembly: GCF_027460265.1. Taxonomy (NCBI): domain Bacteria; kingdom Bacillati; phylum Actinomycetota; class Actinomycetes; order Kitasatosporales; family Streptomycetaceae; genus Streptomyces; species Streptomyces sp. WMMC940. The sequence continues at coordinate 4,108,753 of NZ_JAPZBC010000001.1, read as the reverse complement.
TCGCGCTCGCTCCAGCGGAACGCCAGCATGGCGATCACGCCGGTGCACACCCCGGCGATCGCAGCCAATGCGGCGACCGCCGCGTTCACGTCCATGCATCCAGGTTATGCACGCTCGCCACGGCTCTCCCAGCCATCCGAGTGGCACCTCGAACAGTCGTCGCCCAGAGTTCACCGAGGGGAAGGTAGCGGTTCACTTGGGAGGGTGGATCCGGACGCGTTGCGGACGGAACGTGGGAGCGTGGGGGTTCAGCCCCACCCGGACCCCTGACGCATTCAAGAGAGGGAACCCCATGCGGGACGCGTACCACGAGGAACTGGACTCGATCGGCGAGGGCCTCGTCGAGATGGCCAGGCTGGTCGGCTCGGCGATCGGGCGCGCCACCACGGCCATGCTCGACGCCGATCTCAAGCTCGCGGAGAGTGTGATCGCCGCGGACCAGAAGGTCGACGATCTGCAGCACGACCTGGAGGCGCGGGCGATAGCCCTGCTCGCCCGCCAGCAGCCGGTCGCGACGGACCTCCGCATCGTGGTGACCTCGCTGCGGATGAGCGCGGACCTGGAGCGCTCCGGCGACCTGGCCCAGCACGTGGCCAAGCTCGCCCGGCTCCGCTTCCCGGACTCGGCGGTCCCGCGCGACCTGCACGCGACCATCCTGGAGATGGGGCAGCTCGCGCAGCGCCTGATGGCGAAGGCCGCGGAGGTCATCATCACCAAGGACGTCGACCTGGCGCTCCAGCTGGAGAACGACGACGACGAGATGGACCTGCTGCACCGCACCCTCTTCACGCACCTGATCGACGACCGCTGGAAGCACGGCATCGAGACGGCGGTCGACGTCACGCTGCTCGGGCGCTACTACGAGCGGTACGCCGACCACGCCGTGGCCGTGGCCAAGCGCGTCGTGTACCTGGTCACGGGCGAGCACGCGGACGAGCTGCAGCCGGAGACGCGGGTCGACGGCGCGTGACCGGCCGACGGGGCGTCGCGGTCGGGAGCACGTGACAGATCATCCGGTCCGCTGTGGGCCGCGGTGCGCGAGCGGTGCGTCGACCGGACCGGGCGTCTTGTCGAGCGACGCTACGACCGGGGGGCACGAACGGCTCGCGGCGGCTTGGCCTCCGTGCGCCGTTGATGCGCCGTGCCGAGTGGGGATGCAATGGGGAGAGGCGTCGAAGGTGCGCCTTTGAGGAGGATCCCATGGCCGACTCCCCCATGACCGACCCGCGCCAGGAAGTGTCCGTCGAAGTGCCCCAGGAGCCGCGCCGGCTCCCGTTGCTCGGTGCCTGCGGCTGCGGCTCGGGCTGCGGCTGCGGCTGCCAGTCGGGCGCGCCGTGCCAGTGCGGCTGACCGCCCGAGTGCGCCCGAGGGGCTCCGTCCGCGCGTGGACGGAGCCCCTCGGTCCGCCGGGGGGCGGACGGCCGCGCGGCATCACACGACGCACGCCTCGGCGGGCGGGACCGCGACCGGCTCGACGTTCTTCTCCTGCTCGGGCCGCACGCGCAGCCCGAGGGCGGCTTCCACGTCGTCCGGCGTGATCTTCGTCCAGGCGGCAAGGTCATGCGTGCACACCGGATCGAACCGCCCCCGCCCGGGGGCGGTTCGTCGTTCCGCTCACGCTGTCGCCCGTGCTCACCTCACGGCGACGAGGATGACCACGACGTCGTTGAAGTTCCTGTCGAAGTTGTCGTAGTACCGGTCGTAGTACCGATCGTGGTGCCGGTAGTCGCGGTAGTCGTCGTAGTAACCGCAGCCCCCGCCCCTCCAGTCGGAACATCCACGATCAGCCGTGACCTGGCTCGCGGCGTATGCTCCGGTTGCCGGCATCACACCGAGTGCGAGCCCTGCGACTCCTGCCGACAACGCGGCTACGATCCTGCGGCGCATTCCCATGCACCTCCGACCATGAAGAATTAATCGGACTTTCAGGGCCTTTCCAGCGTCCCCCCTCTACGAGGACCTGTCAAAGAGAACGCCCCTCGCAGTTCACGCCGGACCACGACCCCCACCCCGCCTGCCCCCGCATCCGGGCCAGTCGGCCCGGTGCCGCGGCACCGCGGCACCCGCCGGGGCGTCCCAGCCCGTCGACGCCCCAGCAAGGGCCCGCGGCATGAAAACGCCTCCGCGCCGGCACCCGTGGGTGCCGGCGCGGAGGCATGATCACAAACCCTACTTCTTCTTGCCCTGGTTCTTGACCGCCTCGATCGCCGCGGCCGCGGCCTCCGGGTCGAGGTAGGTGCCGCCCGGATTCACCGGCTTGAAGTCGGCGTCCAGGTCGTAGGCCAGCGGGATGCCCGTCGGGATGTTCAGACCCGCGATGTCGGTGTCGGAGATGCCGTCCAGGTGCTTGACCAGGGCGCGCAGGCTGTTGCCGTGGGCGGCGACGAGGACCGTGCGGCCGGTCAGCAGGTCCGGGACGATGGCGTCGTACCAGTACGGCAGCATGCGGACGACGACGTCCTTGAGGCACTCGGTACGCGGGCGCAGCTCCGGCGGGATCGTCGCGTAGCGGGCGTCGTGCGCCTGGGAGAACTCGTTGTCGTCGTCGATCGGCGGCGGCGGGACGTCGTAGGAGCGGCGCCACAGCATGAACTGCTCCTCGCCGAACTCCGCGAGGGTCTGCGCCTTGTCCTTGCCCTGCAGGGCGCCGTAGTGGCGCTCGTTCAGACGCCAGGAGCGGTGCACCGGGATCCAGTGGCGGTCCGCGGCCTCCAGCGCGAGCTGGGCGGTGCGGATGGCGCGCTTCTGGAGCGAGGTGTGCACCACGTCGGGGAGCAGACCGGCGTCCTTGAGCAGCTCGCCGCCGCGGACAGCCTCCTTCTCGCCCTTCTCGGTGAGGTTGACGTCCACCCAGCCGGTGAACAGGTTCTTCGCGTTCCACTCGCTCTCGCCGTGGCGGAGGAGGATCAGCTTGTACGTCGCGTCGGCCATGGGGCCGAGCCTAATCGACGCCCGTCACGGCCGACGATTGGCGTCCGGCGTCAATTCACTGGCCTTCCGGAGTGACCCACTTGTAAGTTACCGAATGCCATAGAGCCACTTACATCGCTCCGGGGGGACGCACGTATGCACGCAGCCGCGCTCAGACGGGCCGCGAAGGAGAGCGTCTCGGGTCTGCCCCGGGCGTTCTGGTGGCTGTGGACCAGCACCCTGGTCAACCGGCTCGGCGCCTTCGTCGCCACCTACACGGCCCTGTACCTCACGCTGGAGCGCGGCTACTCCGCCTCGTACGCCGGAATCGTCGCCGCCCTGCACGGGCTCGGCGGCGTCGTCTCGTCGCTGGGCGCCGGGGTCATGGCCGACCGGCTCGGGCGGCGGCCCACGCTGCTGATCGCCCAGACCTCGACCGCCGCCTCAGTGGCCCTGCTCGGTTTCATGGAGCACCCGGTGGCGATCGCCGCCGTCGCCGGTCTCGTCGGCATGACGAGCAACGCCTCCCGGCCGGCCGTGCAGGCGATGATGGCGGACATCGTCCGGCCCGAGGACCGGGTTCGGGCCTTCTCCCTCAACTACTGGGCGATCAACCTCGGGTTCGCCATCTCCTCCGCGGGCGCCGGACTCGTCGCCGAGTACAGCTATCTCGCCGGCTTCCTCGGCGAGGCCGCGCTCACCCTCGTCTGCGCGGTCGTGGTCTTCGTCAAACTGCCGGAGTCCCGGCCGGAGCACATCACCACGGCCGGGAAGGCGGAGCCCGGGACCAGCCTCGGCTCCGTGCTGCGCGACGGGCGCTACATGGGCGTCGTCGGGCTGTCCTTCCTCCTCGCCCTCATCTTCATGCAGAGTTCGGTCGCCCTGCCGGTGGCGATGGGCATGGACGGCTGGTCGCCCTCGGACTACGGCTTCGTCATCGCCCTCAACGGCGTGCTCATCGTCGCACTCCAGATCCCGGTCACCCGCCTGATCGAGCACCGCGACCCCCAGCGCCTGCTCGTCGTCTCCGCCCTGCTCGCCGGATACGGCTTCGGTCTCACCGCGTTCGCCGGCTCGCTCGGCGTCTACGCGCTGACGGTCGTCGTGTGGACGCTCGCCGAGATCGTCAACTCCCCCACGCAGATGGGACTGGTGGTGCGACTGTCGCCGGTGCACGGCCGCGGCCGCTACCAGGGTGTCCACACCCTCTCCTGGTCGGCGGCGGCGCTGGTCGCCCCACTGATGGCGGGTTACGTCATCGACCGCTTCGGCGCCGCCTGGCTGTGGGCGTCGTGCGCGGTCATCGGCACCGTGGCGGCGCTGGGCTACTGGCTGCTGATGCGCGGACTGCCGGACGGCCCCGGGGCGTCCGGGGAGCGGGGGACCTCCGCGGTACCGGTCCGGACGGCCGCACCGGCACCGGCCGCGCCCGCGGACTGCGCACCGCCGGCGGCCCTCGTACCGCCGACGGAGCCCGTGCCGGCACAGCACTCGGGTGGAGCGGACGACGGGACCGGGACTGCCGGGACCGAGCCCAGGGCCGGGGCCGGCGGACACACGAGCACGGGCACGTGCGGCGGGACCGCGTCAGGCGTCGGCGAGGCCGGCGCCTGACGGACGCAGCGGACGGGCCGGTGATCGCGAGCGCCCATTGCACAGGGCGCGGGGAGGCCCGAGGCGCAACGGTCGGGGCGGGCAGGAGGGCGGAACGGGGGCGGAACGGAAGGGGCCTGGCTTCCGGACCCCAGTGCCCGCCGGGTCGGCCGGCCATGGCGCCGGGCCGGCTTCGGTCCGGCGGGCGCAGCAGGGGCTCACCGGGGCGGCCGCGCCTCTGTGGCCGGCCCACGCCCCGCCGGACCGGTCCGTGGCCCGCTGGGTCAGTCCGTGGCCCGCTGGGTCAGATGCGTGAACGCCTCGAGGTTGCGGGTGGATTCGCCGCGGGCGACCCGCCAGGCGTACTCCTTGCGGATGGCTCCGGCGAACCCGAGCTCCAGCAGGGAGTTGAACGCCCCGTCCGCGGCCTCCAGGACCGTCCCGAGCAGTCTGTCGAGCTCGTCGGGGCCGACCGCCGACAGCGGAAGCCGGCCGACGAGGTAGACGTCACCGAGCCGGTCGACGGCGTAGCTCACCCCGAACAGCTTGAGGTTGCGCTCCAGCAGCCAGCGGTGGACGCCGGCCTCGTTCTCGTCGGGGTGGCGGATGACGAAGGCGTTGACGGACAGCGTGTGCCGGCCGACGCGCAGGGAGCAGGTCGTGGCGAGCTTGCGCGTGCCGGGGAGGGTGACGACGTAGGAGCCGGGCTCCGGGCACTCCCACTCAAGTTCCGCGTCCTTGAGGTACGCCTCGATGATCTGCCGAGCGTCAGCCATGGTGGGAGCGTACGCGACGGCGGTGCTCGTGCATCGCGGCCGTGTAGACCTCGGCGGTGGCCGAGGCCGCCGAGTCCCAGCCGAAGCAGCGGGCGTGCGCGGCCGCTGCCGCGCCCATCCGTCCCGTCAGGCGGGGGTCGTCGACGAAGCGGCGCAGCACGCGTGCGTAGTCCGCGGGGTCGTGACCGGCCACGAGGAAACCGGTCCTGTCGTCCCGCACGGCCACCGGGAGCCCGCCCACCGCGGCGGCGACGACGGGCGTGCCGGCCGCCTGCGCCTCTATGGCGACCAGCCCGAACGACTCGCTGTGCGAGGGCATGACCAGGACCGACGCCGCCCTGAACCAGTCCGCGAGCCGGTCCTGGGCGACCGGCGGCCGGAACTGCACCACATCGGCGATGCCCAGCCGGGCCGCCAGCTTCTGCAGGCCTTCCGGCTTGGCCAGACCGCTGCCGCTCGGGCCGCCCACTATCGGCACGACCATGCGGGACCGCAGCGAGGGGTCCTCCGCCAGCAGCAGCGCGACGGCCCTCAGCAGCACGTCGGGCGCCTTCAGCGGCTGGATGCGACCGGCGAACAGCGGGATCACGGCGTCCTGCGGCAGCCCCAGGCGGGCCCGCGCGGCCGAACGGCCGTCGGCGACCCGGAAGCGGTCGAGGTTCACGCCGGGATGGACGACGGCGACCTTCGCGGGCCCGGCGCCGTAGTGCCGGACCAGCTCGCCGGCCTCTTCCGCGGTGTTGGCGATCAGCCGGTCTGCGGCGTCCACGATCTGCGTCTCGCCGATCACGCGGGCGGCGGGCTCGGGGGTGTCGCCGTCGGCGAGCGCGGCGTTCTTGACCTTGGCCATGGTGTGCATGGCGTGGACGAGGGGGACGCCCCAGCGTTCGGCGGCCAGCCAGCCGACGTGGCCGGACAGCCAGTAGTGGGAGTGGACGAGGTCGTAGTGGCCCGGCCGGTGGCCCGCCCACGCCCTCATCACACCGTGCGTGAACGCGCACAGCTGCGCCGGTAGGTCCTCCTTCGCCAGACCCTCGTACGGACCGGCGTCCACGTGCCGGACCAGCACGCCCGGCGCAAGCTCGACGGTCCCCGGCAGGCCTCCCGTGGTGGCGCGGGTGAAGATCTCGACCTCCACGCCGATGGCCGCGAGCCGCCTGGCCAGCTCCACGATGTAGACGTTCATTCCGCCCGCGTCGCCGGTGCCCGGCTGGTGCAGGGGCGAGGTGTGCACGCTGAGCATGGCCACCCGGCGCGGCCTGCGGTGGTGGCCGGGCAGCCGCAACCGGGGCGGCGCCGCCAGGGTGCCGGCGAGCCGGGACACGTACTGGCTCACGGGGACGGTCCTCTCGGCTCTGGTGCTCGGGCATGGCGAACAGAGGACAACCAACGCCCTCCAAAGCCGGTCAACAGTGGAACCGTCTCTTTCATTTCCTGACCTCCCCCCGCTTTGCCCAATCGTTGCCAAGGACGTACGACGGCCGACGGGGGACGCACGGCCACGGCCGTGCGGGAATCCGGCGCCCCCGAGGCCCCGAAGGGGTGGGGGCGCGCCGACGCCCGGAAGGGTGGGCGAGCCGCCGCACCGGCGCCCGACCCAGGAGGGGACGCCGCACGGACGTCGGAAGGGAGCGACGGTACCGGTCGGCCCCGGCCGTCACACGACCCGGTCATGGTGTCCGCGCCAACCGCGACCGGCACGGGTGTCCGCACCGGCGTCCGCCGGCACCGGGGCGCCTTTCCTCCGGTTTACCCTCGTGTGCATGTCCCCGCGCTCCGTCACGCCCTCCTCCCGCCCCGTGGGCGCGGTGACGCGCGGCACCACCAATCCGAACCGGCTGCGCCGCATGGACCGCTGGATCGCCGCCGTGCACGGCCCGGCACTGCGCCGTTCGGCGGTCGCGCCCGTCGCTGTGGACCTCGGCTACGGGGCGGCCCCCTGGACAGCGGTGGAACTGCTGCAGCGGCTCCGCGCCGCGGAACCCCGCACCCGGGTGGTGGGCGTCGAGATCGAGCCCGCCCGGGTGGAGGCGGCCCGCCCGTACAGGCGGGACGGGCTGAGCTTCGTGCACGGAGGTTTCGAGGTTCCGCTGCCCGGCCCCGTCCGCCCGCTGGTCATCAGGGCGGCGAACGTGCTCCGTCAGTACGACGAGGAGCAGGTCGCCGAGGCGTGGCAGCGGCTGTGCGCCCGCCTCGCCCCCGGCGGCCTGCTGGTCGAGGGGACCTGTGACGAGATCGGCCGCCGGCACGTGTGGGTGGCGCTCGACCCGGAGGGCCCGCGGACGGTCACCTTCGCCACCCGCCTCGGCTCGCTGGAACGGCCTTCCGACCTCGCCGAACGGCTTCCCAAGGCACTGATCCACCGCAATGTGCCGGGCGAGTCGGTCCACGCGTTCCTGCGGGACTTCGACCGGGCGTGGGCGGCCGCCGCGCCGTACGCCTCGCTCGGTGCGCGGCAGCGCTGGATCAGGTCCGTGCGTTCGCTGGCCGCGGACTGGCCGCTGACGGACGTCCGGACGGACGGGCGTCGACGGTGGCGGCAGGGCGAGGTGACCGTCAAGTGGTCGGCGCTGGCGCCTGGTTCCGTCTGAACGGGTTCCTCGTGTGTGCGAGGCGCTGGCGAACGGAGCTCCGACGACGAACGGGGCCCGGCCGCACAGGGAGCGCCGCCGGAAGGGACCGCCGCCGGGACGGCCCACCGCCGGAACGGGGCATGAGCGGGGCACGGGCGATGAAGGGGGCACGGGCAACGGGCTGCGCTCCGTTCCCGACAGGCAGGGCGCGGGGGCCGTTTGCCCCAGGCGGGCGCGGGGCCGTTCCTGACAGGCAGGGCGTGGGGGCGCACGCGCAGGGCGCGAAGGCGCACCCGGGAATGCCGTGCCCGGATCGGGAACGCGGCCCGGGGTTCGTTCGTCGGAGGGGTGGAAGTGATCCACGGCTGGTCCATCCGCAGGAACAGGGGGGTGCGTGAAGGGTGACGACCCGGACTGCGGACGGGTGACAGACAGGACCGGGGCGGTCTGACCCTGTCGCTTTGGCGCGGGTCATGGCACCATCGCGTCGAAAGCCGTAAGTTACTGACGGTAAATCATATTTAGAGGGACGAGAGTCGTCTGGCGTTGTCCGGAGGGGGACTTGTGAACCGACGCCTTTACGCGGCCGCCATCACGGTGGTGAGCGCCGTGACGCTGCTGGCCGCGCCGGGCCAGGCCCTCGCCGCGCCCCAGCCGCCCGAGCCTCCCGGAAAGAACCTCGAAGAAGTGCGCAAGGAGCTCGACGAGCTCTACCGCAAGGCCGCTTCGGCCACGGACGCGTACAACCTGGCCGAGGAGCAGGCCGACCGGCAGTCGGCGCAGATCGTGAAACTGGCCCAGGAGATCGCCAAGGGGCAGGCCAGGATCGACGACCTCAAGGACCGGGCCGGCGCCACGGCCCGCGCCCAGTACCGGGGCGGTGGACTGCCGCCCGAGGCGCAGTTGGTCCTCACCGACGATCCGCAGCTCTTCCTCGACGCCGCCGGACGCATCAAGGCGGGCGGCAAGGCGACGAAGGACCTCCTCGGCGAACTCAACCGCACCCAGGCCGACTTGCGGGCCTACAGCAAGGAGGCCAGCGCCCAGTGGGCGCTGCTGGAGGCGAACCGGGTCAAGAAGGAGAAGCACAAGAAGGAGATCAACAAGCAGATCGCCGCAGCCCGGCAGATAGAGGCACGGCTCCGGAAGGAAGAGCTGGCGCGACTGCAGAAGCTGGAGCAGGAAGCCGCGCACCGGGCACAGACGGCCTGGCTGGGCTCAGGCGTCCTCAAGGAGATCAACGGCCGCGCGAGCGAGCAGGGCAAGGCCGCGGTCGCCTTCGCGACCGAGCAGATCGGCAAGCCGTACGTGTGGGGTGCGGAGGGGCCGGGCTCCTACGACTGCTCCGGACTGACCTCGCAGGCATGGGCGGCCGCCGGGCGCGGTATCCCGCGCACCTCGCAGGAGCAGTGGCGGTTGCTGCCGCGCGTCGACATCAAGGACATGCGGCCGGGCGACCTGATCATCTACCACGCCGACGCCAGCCACGTGGGGATGTACGTGGGCGACGGCGCGATCGTCCACGCGCCCCGTCCCGGGCGGAACGTGACACTGGCGGGTGCGGGCTCGATGGCGATCCTCGGGGTCGTCCGCCCGGACAAGTGAGCGGAACCACAACAAAAAGGACGGAGTGAGCCGGGTCACGCGGGAGTTGCGTGACCCGGCTCACCTGCACCGCGTGACGTTCGTCATCAGCCGCGGAGCAACTACGCCCTGATGCGCGGCATATGCCATCCACTCTTCCCGGAACGCCATTCCCCCGAACCCCCCGCTACCGCTATGGTCCCCGTCTGGTGGGACGTCGTTCGTCGACCCACCGCGCCCTCGGGGGGAGGGAAGGAAACACACCGATGCCCGTACCCGTTCCGCGCCAGCGGACCGGCTCACCAGTCACCGTAGGCCCCATCGCCGCGACGCCCGTCACCGGTCCCGTCACCGCCGACCCCGTCTCGGAGTCCGCGGGCGGGGGCGACCTCACGCTCCTCGTCATCGAGGACGACCCGGCGGGCACCTTCACCGTCCCCGAACTGCTCGGTGCCGCCGGTACGCGGGTACGCATCCGCACCGCCCGCAACCTCACCGAGGCCGAGCGGCTCCTCACGGACGACGTCCACTGCATCCTCGTCGACCTCGCGCTTCCCGGTTCCGCCCGCGACCGCGCCGAGGGCGACGAGCTCGCCGTGCTGCGGCACGTCCTGCGCATCGCGCCCAAGCACGCCGTGCTGGCGCTGACCGCGGACGCCGACGCCGAGCGCGCCGCCGAGGCCGTACGGGTCGGGGCACAGGACTTCCTGCACCGTGACGAGCTGGACGGACGGGTCCTCAGCCGGGCCATCCGCTACGCCGTCGAGCGCAAGCGCGCCGACAGCGCCCAGGTGAAGCTCGCCGAGTCGCGGCTGCGGGCGCAGGAGAACGCCCGGCTCGAGCGGGGGCTGCTGCCCACGCCCCTGCTGCAGGGCAGCGATCTGCGGTTCGCGGCCCGCTACCGCCCGGGACGCTCGCGCGCCCTGCTCGGCGGTGACTTCTACGACACGGTCCGCACCCCGGACGGCACGGTCCACGCGATGATCGGCGACGTCTGCGGGCACGGCCCCGACGAGGCCGCCCTGGGCGTGGAGCTGCGCATCGCCTGGCGGGCGCTGACGTTCGCCGGGATGTGCGGCGACGAGCTGCTCTCCACGCTCCAGCAGGTTCTGGAGCACGAGCGCGAGAGCGACGAGATCTTCGCGACCCTGTGCACGGTCGACATCGCTGCGGACGGCCGGCGTGCGGGGCTGTGCCTGGCCGGGCACCCGTCCCCGCTCATCGTCCGCAGGGGCCGGCCCGCGCGGCTGCTCCCGTACGAGAACGGCGGCCCGGCCCTGGGTCTGCTGCCGCGCGCCCGCTGGCCGCGCCGGCAGGTGGAGCTGGGCGCCGCGTGGAGCCTGATGATGTACACGGACGGCCTGATCGAGGGCCGGACCGCACCGGGCGGCGACCGGCTGGGTCAGGACGGCATGGTCGACATGATCAACCGGCAGCTGGCGGCCGGGCTCAGCGGCGAGGCGCTGCTGGAGGCCGCGGTGGCGGAGGTGCGCGAGCTCAACGGCGGCGACCTCACCGACGACGTGGCCGTGCTGCTGCTGGACCGCGACCGGGCAGACGGCTGATTCCCGCCCGGGGGACGGGCCTCCGGGCGCTTGCCCAGGGGCGCTCCGAGCGCATCTGGGCGCCCTGGGGTCCCGCGTGACGTGGGTGGTCCCGCCGGGCGCCACGGACCGATCTCCACCGTGGACACGGACGAGCGCGGAGCCCTCCCGTGAGGGGGGTCGGCACGCGTGCGGGAATCCGGCGAGGGCCTGGCGCGCGCCCTGACCGCCGACGACATGGAGGCGGCGCGCAAGGAGGGCCGGATCGCCCGCCGTGGACGGGCGCCCCGACCGCCCTACCGTCCGCCGTTGTAGGGGCCGTACGGCCCGTCGCTGCTGGAGCCGCCGCGCCGACCGCCGCCGGACACCTGCTGGAGCGCGGGGCGAACGTCGACCATGAAGACGATCGTCGCGATCAGCCCGGCGATCTGCAGGAACAGCATCGGCACGAAGACGTTCACGGCGACCGTGACACCGAGCAGGATCAGCCAGAACATCTTCGACTGCTTGCCGGCCGCACGGTACGCGTCCTCACGGGCGACGGCGGCGAACCCCAGCGCGACCAGGGCGAGGATGAGCATGGCCAGATTGAGCAGCCAGAGAATCGTGCCGAATCCCTCGAGCAACATGCTGTGCACCGCCTAGTGGATTGAAACGCGTCACGACCACGGTACGGCCAGGACAAGGCCAACGTACCCGCACAACGGGCCGGGAACCTCGAAGGTGCCCGGCCCGTGGGATGTGCGCCCCGCCCGCGGCCGCGAGGCAGCGCGTGGGGCGGTACCGCTACTTCCCGGCCTGCGGGCTGGTGGACTTCTTGGCCACGGGCTTGCGGGGCGCGGGCTTGCTGGCGACCGGCGGCGCCGGCTTCTTGTCCTCGACCCTGGCCGCCGGCTTCGGGGCGGCCTGGGTCTTCGCCGCTCCGTTGGTGGCCTTCGGCGCCTCGGCCTTGGGCTTCGGCTCCGCCTTGGGCTCGACGGCGACGGCGATCTCGGCGATCTCCTCCGCGGCCTCGCCGCGCCACGACTTCACGGCCTGCTCACCGTGCTCGGCGACCTTCTCGTAGGTCTCGCGGGCCCGGACCGCGTACTCCGCGGCCACGCCCACACTGCGCAGCGCTAGGTCCTGCGCGTTCTCACCGAGCTTCTTCAGATCGGTGTCCAGGTTCCCGAGCACCTCGGTCACCTTGGCCTGCACGGTGGCCTGGGCCTCCCGGGCCTGAGCCACCACCTTCGCCTGTACGGCCTTCGGGTCGGTCTCCCGTACGGCGTCGATACGGGCGGGCGCCTCGGCGCGCAGCTGGTCGATCAGCGCGGGCACCTTCTTCGCCTGCTGCACGGCCAGGTCGGCCGTGCCGGCCGCGAAGTAGAGGGGGGTCGGGTCGGTGAGGGTCTTGCGCAGGTCATCGGTGATGGCCATGACTGTGGTCCTCCCGGATCGCAGATTCGTCGGTTCAGACTTCGGGTGATGAGGGTTGGTCGGCACCACTTCCTGCGGCCGTGCGGGGGCCGTCCTCAGAGGTGTCCTTATCCGTATCGGCGCCGAAGCCGTTCTCCTTGCGGAACGATTCGTAGATCTGCAGCAGCACCTGCTTCTGCCTCTCGTTGATCGAGGGATCGGCCAGGATGACCGCCCGCGTCTCCAGCTCGTCCCGTTCGCGCTCGTCGAGGATCCCGGCCCGGACGTACAGCGTCTCGGCCGAGATCCGCAGCGCCTTGGCGACCTGCTGCAGCACCTCGGCGCTCGGCTTGCGCAGCCCGCGCTCGATCTGGCTCAGGTACGGATTGGACACCCCGGCGGCGTCGGCGAGCTGCCGCAGCGACAGCTGCGCGTTGCGCCGCTGCTCGCGGAGATAGTCACCGAGACTGCCGACGTTGAGGGATGCCATGGTTCCGATGGTGCGCCATCGCCGCTAACTTTTGCAAGCACGTGCTTGCAAAAGTGCGCTCCATCACTCGTGCGGCCGAGCGGGAACCGGACGGCGGTGACCTGTCTCTGCGAAGTTGAGGCAGTCCCGGTCTTCGTGAGGCATCCGGTCGCGCGTCTCGCTCAATCTCGGGCATCTGCCGCTGCGCCTCGATCAATCTGAGGTACGGGCCTCCTCCGGGCCCTACGGTCGTTCCACCTGGTCAGCGCCGAGTGGGGGTGCGTGGTGGAGGCGGAGGACTTCTGGCTGGAGTACGTCGATGCCCGGGGTGAGTCGCGCGGTGGACCGCTTGAGGTGATGTGGCGAGACCGGTTCGAGGCGGCCGGGCAGGTGCGTGCGTTCCCGTCGTACCGGGGGCAGCGGAACTTCTCGGGCTGGTACTGGGCCGCGACCTGCTCCGACCTGGTGGGCTACGAGTCGTGGGTGGAACTCGGGCACCTGATGCGGCTGGATGCCGACCCGGACGTGGTGGCGGTGGCCTCGCAGCCGTTCCAGTTGTCGTGGCGGTACGGCGGCCAGGGTCGTCGGATCCGGCACACGCCGGACTACTTCGTACGTCGCCAGGACGGCACGGCCGTGGCGGTGGACGTGCGCCCGGATGAGCGGATCGAGCCTGAGGACGCGGCGAAGTTCGAGGCCACGGCTGAGGCGTGCGCCCGGGTCGGCTGGGACTACGAACGGGTCGGTGTTCTGGATCCGGTGCTGGCGGCGAATCTGCGGTGGTTGTCGGGTTACCGGCATCCCAGGGTGCGGCGGGAGCCGGTGGCCGGCGCTCTGCTGGCGGTGTTCCGCGAGCCGCTGGGGCTGCTGGCGGGGGCGCGGGCCGTCGGTGACCCGCTCGCGGTGCTGCCGGTGCTCTATCACCTGCTCTGGCGCCGCGAGCTGACTGCGGAGATGCGAACGGGGCGTTTGTCGGCGGCGTCGCGGGTGCGGCTGGCGCCCACGACCGTGGGGGAGGTGGGCTGGGATGCCGACGCGCCCGAAGCTGCTGTCGCTGGGTGACCGGGTTCGTTACGACGGGCGTGAGCACATCGTCGCCGCCCTGCACGGCACATCGGTACGCCTGGTCGATGACGCCCAGGCCGCGAGCGTCGTGCTGCTGGGACATCTGCTCGCCTCCGATGGCTTCACCGTGCTCAGCACCGGCCCGGCTCGCCCGCCGCTGCCCGAGGAGGGGGTGCTTGACGGGCTGCCGGAGGAGGTGGTGGAGCGGGCCCGGTGGTGGCAGCGGCATCTGACCGAGCTGATGACGGGCCGCCCGGACGCTGATCCGGGCACAACGGTGCGGGCCGAGTACGACCCGGAGGTGCACTCGGTGCGTCAGCGCGAGCTGACCAAGCTCGCCGAACTGCACGAGGCCGGTGAGGAGGTAGGCCTGAGCACCCTCCAGCGGCTGCGCGCCCGTTTCGAGCGTGAGGGGGTGGCGGGTCTGGTGGACCGGCGGCTGCTCAAGCCCGCGACCGGCACGGGCCGGGCCGATCCGCGGGTGGTGTCCGCGATCGAGCGGGTCGTGAACAGCCGGACCAGCGAGGCCACGGTGTCCGCGCAGGTGCTGCGGCGCCAGGTCGAGCGCCGCCTGGCGGCCGAGCACGGCACCGGAGAGGTCCCGATGCCGTCCAGGGCGACGTTCTACCGGCTGCTGGAGGCGGTTTCCACGGGGCGGCACCTGCTGGGGTCGGCTCGCACGCGCAGGTCGGTGGGCAAGCAGCCGAAGCGGATGTTCGGGCTGCTGACCGCGGCCCGGCCGGGTGAGGTGATGGAGATCGACTCGACTCCGCTGGACGTGATGGTCGTCCACGATGACGGGACGGTGGACCGCTGCGAGCTGACCGGGCTGGTGGATCTGGCGACCAGGACGCTGGCGGCGGTGGTGCTGCGGCCGTCGACGAAGGCGGTGGACGCCGCGCTGCTGCTGGCCCGGGCGATGACACCGGAGCCGATGCGGCCCGGCTGGTCGGACGCGTTGCGCATGTCGCGGTCGGTGCTGCCCTATGCCTCGCTGCTGCCGCTGGACGAGCGGCTGGCCAAGGCCGCCGCGAAGCCTGTGATCGTCCCGGAGACGGTGGTCAGTGACCGCGGCAAGGCGTTCATCTCGGACAACTTCCGCAATGCCTGTCGGCACCTGGGGATCTCCTTCCAGCCCGCGCACCCGGACACCCCGACCGACAAGCCGCACATCGAGCGGACGCTGGGGTCGGTGGCGACGATGTTCGCTCAGTACGTGACCGGCTACACCGGCCGCAGTGCGGAGATGCGGGGCAAGGACCCGGCCGCGCAGGCGGCCTGGTCCATCCACGAGCTCCAGGAACTCTTGCAGGAATGGGTTGTCGCCGTCTGGCAGGTCAGGCCGCATGACGGTCTTCGGGATCCGCTGATGCCAGACCGTCCGCTGAGCCCGAACGAGAAGTACGCCGCGCTGGTGTCGGCAGCTGGATACGTGTCCATTGCGCTCAGCCCGCAGGAGTACATCCAACTCATGCCCCGTGAGTGGCGGGTCGTCGGCCGCAGCGGGGTGCGGATCAACAACCGCACTTACGACGCTCCGGCGCTCGGCCCTTTCCGGGGCCAGTCCTCGGGAGCCGGTCCGGGCGGCAAGCTCTGGGAAGTCCATTACGACCCCTACGACATCTCCCGTGTCTGGGTACGCGACCACCACGGCACGGGCTGGATCACCGCGATCTGGCGCCATCTGCGCACCTCGCCCGTCCCGATGGGCGAGCTGGTCTTCGATCGGGCCCACCAGATCCTGGCTGAACGCGGGCAACGCAGGCCGAACGAGGAGGCGGTCGCGCAGGTTGCCGCGGAACTGCTGGACCGGGCCGCGGACGGGCCCGATCACGAGCCTGGCCGTCGGGCAGAGACGCCGGGCCGGTCAGCCCGGCGACGCAACCGCAAGGTCGCCGCCCGCACCCGGGCCACCAGCGAACCCGCCTGGCCCCGGCCGGCACCCGCGTCAGAGCCGGAACCACAGGCGGAACCGGCACACGAAGACGTTGGCGAGCTTGCCGACGTCGTCCCGCTGGAGATCTTCGACGCGCGCAAGGAGGCCGAGAAGTGGTGGTGAACGCCGAGGCTCCGGGCGGAGAGGAAACGGGGCTACCCGATGACTGGACCGATCCCTCCACCCGTCTGGAGGGCTGGCGGCGCTTCGTGGAGGCCGATCCGGCCGTCTTCGAGCTGCTGCCCGAGCAGCAGCGGCAGGCCTTGTCCCCGCAGCTGCGGGAGGCCTACGACGAGGCCCGCATCGCCTACCACTCCGAGCTCCAGGTCGTGCACACCTCCACGGTCAGGGAGATCGCCCACCAGGGGCGGCTGCTGACCCTGCTGAACCAGCGCGAGCACGGCGCCCGCCGCGGGATGATCGTCTCGGGGGAGTGGACGACGGGGAAAACCACCGCACTCAAGCAGCTCGGCCGCACCCATGAGCTCCGCATCCGGCAGCGTTACCCGGGCAGTGACCGCATCCCGGTGGTCTACATCACCGCCCCGCCCAAGGGATCCCCGCGCAAACTCGCGATGGAGTTCGCCCGGTTCCTCGGCCTGCCCGTGATCAGCCCGCGGCACAACACCATCGACGTCACCAGTGCCGTCTGCCAGGTGATGATCGAGGCCCGCACGGAGCTGGTGCTGGTCGACGAGATCCACCTGCTCAACCACGCGACCACCGCCGGCGAGGACCTCTCCGATCATCTGAAGTACTTCACCGAGCACCTGCCTGCGACGTTCGTCTATGCCGGGATCAACGTGGAGAAGTGCGGGCTGTTCACCGGGATTCGCGGCAAGCAGCTGGGAGGCCGCTGCATCCTGGTCCGCACCGGCGCCTTCCCTCTCAACGCCGAGTGGCAGGCGCTGGTCGCTTCCCTGGAGCAGACCCTCCGCCTGCACCACCATCAGACCGGAACCCTGGTTCAGCTCGCGAAATACCTGCACCAGCGGACCGGCGGCATGATCGGAAGCCTCTCCCACCTGATCCGGGCTGCGGCGATCTCCGCCATCCTCGACGGCGGCGAGCGCATCACCAAAGCTGCTTTGCGGGGCATCCGGATCGACCACAACAGCCAATCCGACTCCCCGCCCGAACCACGCAGGGCAGCCGGATGAGCGCGCGCTTCGAACCCGTCGTCTTCCGCCCGCTGCCACGTCCGCTCAAGCCCTTCCCGCAGGAGACCGAGGCCTCGTTCCTGGCCCGGCTCGCCGCAGCGAACGCGATGCCCATCCAGCGCATCCAGCGGCCCTCCCACTGGCTGGCCTCCCGTCTGGATCCGATCGGCCAGCTCAGCGTCCTCAGCGGACAAACCCGCACCGCGATCGAGTACGCGATCCCTCGCTGGGAGCCACAGGCATGGAACGTCCCGAAGGGATCCTTCGAAGCGACTCCCCGGTGGGCCTGCCGCCGGTGCGTCGCCCGCAGGACGGGCAACCAGGACCAAGGCGTCATGATCTGGATGTCCAAACACCACGACCAGGTCTGCCTCCCCCACCGCCTCTGGATCGGCCGGGCCGTCGAAGCCCCCGCCTACCAGTTCGACCTCGCCGATCTACCGGAGATCGTCGCCGCCCAGCGGCGCCACTACCGGCTCCTTCGCCGCTATGGCCCCCACGTGCTCAACACCTGCTACGAACAGAGCTCCCGCTTCTGGCACACCCTCTTGCGGCACGGCTACCGGATCAGCGAACGCTCGCACCGCCTCGCCCGGCTCCAGCCTCGCCCTGAGCGCAGCGTCCGGCCCTGGGATCCCAAACGCTATGCCGCGGTCTATCCGGAGATCGTCAAAACCATGGTCCTCTACGCCGCCCCGCACTGGCGCAGCCTGGCCATGTCCAGCAGCGAAGACGACTTCCGGGCCTTCCATGCCGAGTTCACACGGCGACTCCCCAATGAAAGACCCCTACGCACGGCGGCCAAGCCCTGGTTCGTCCACCAACTCCGCGTCATCGCAGACACCATCCAAGAGGCTGCAGAACACCCGGCCGACGGCCGCACCGGCACGGCTCTGTCCCTGTCAGCCCAGGTCGAGAGCGATGCCGGGCGGGAGAATCCCGATGACGTTGAACGCGATGCTGGCCTAGCGTTCCCCCATGACCTCCGCTGACAGCGACATCGACGACAAGCCCGGCCTGACTATCCACTGCCAGGAGAACCCATCGGTCGGTGTGAGGTTTTGTGACCGGTTCAGCTTCGACACCGACTCCGTGCACTACGCCGTCGAACTCTGGGCTCCAGGCCTGACTGCCCGCGCCAACGAGGTAGTGGCCTGGATCTGGGACAGCGACCTCGCCCCGTTCCTGGAAGAACTGGCCGCCGACTACCGCGGATGGGACGGCGAACGCAGCTGGCGGACGGACGACAAAGACCTGATGGTCTCGGCGGTCTTCCGATCGGGTGGCCACGTCGGGCTGACCTGGACGTTGCGCCCGTGGCCCAGCGCCGCCGGCGGATGGAGCGCCTCAGTGACCACCTGGCTGGAGGGCGGAGAGCAGATGGCCTCCCTGGCATCCGATGTCCGGCACTTCCTCGCCGGAGCCATCGATGGTCAGGTTGACTGAGACAAGCCGCCCCTCGCCGTCTCAGTCAACCTGAACCACCGCAGGTCGGAACCTCAGGATGGCCCACTTCTACTGAGACGGGTCAGGCGGCGCGGCCGCGTCGGAGGCCCCGCTGCGGTAAGGGGCGCGGTCACGCGTACACACGTCTTCCGGCTTCCGGCTTCCGGCTTCCGGGCGGTCTGTACGGTGTCCACTGTGTCCCGTGTACCCCTCTCCGACCTCGTCAGGCTGCGCCGGGCCCGTGACGCGATGGACCGCGACTACGCCCAACCCCTGGACGTACCGGCGCTCGCACGCATCGCCCTGATGTCGGCGGGGCACTTCTCGCGCAGTTTCCGGGCCGCCTACGGCGAGACGCCCTACAGCTATCTCATGACCCGCCGGATCGAGCGGGCCAAGGCGCTGCTGCGGCGCGGCGACCTGTCCGTGACGGAGGTCTGCATGGAGGTCGGCTGCACCTCGCTGGGCTCCTTCAGCTCGCGGTTCACCGAGCTGGTCGGCGAGAGCCCCAGTGCGTACCGGGCCCGCGACCACGACCACGGATCCGCCATCCCGGCCTGCATCGCGAAGATCCACACCAGGCCGGTCAGGAACGGAGAAGCGGCCGGCCCCGCCGGTCCGTAGCGTGACAGGCATGGACATCAAGCTTTCACAGTGCTTCATCGCCGTCGACGACCACGACAAGGCGCTCGCCTTCTACCGCGACGCGCTCGGCCTCGAGGTGCGCAACGACGTCGGGTTCGAGGGCATGCGCTGGGTGACCGTGGGCTCGCCCTCGCAGCCGGACGTGGAGCTCGTCCTCGAGCCGCCGCTCGCGGACCCGAACGCCACGGACGCCGACCGCCAGGCGGTGGCCGAGCTGCTGGCCAAGGGCATGCTGCGCGGCGTCATCTTCCGGACCGACGACGTCGACGCCATGTTCGAACGGATCCGCGCCGCGGGCGGCGAGGTGCTCCAGGAGCCCATGGACCAGCCGTACGGCGTCCGCGACTGCGCCTTCCGCGACCCGGCCGGGAACATGCTCCGGTTCAACCAGCCGCGCGCCGAGTAGGGACACGAGGGGCGGGCGACCAGGACGACGGGCAGCGGGTGCGCGCCGGATGCACCCGCCGACGGATATCGGTATCGCCCACAGGCCCGTTGGGCATTAATCTGTGCGCGTGACTGCCGGGTCGGCCATGGGCCACGAACGAGTAGGGCACCCGGCCTCGGCATGATGCCGGGGCGGGCGAGAGGCCCGCCTTTTCCGCTTTCCGCGACGCGATACGTCCACGCCGTCCTCGGAACCGATGCGCACACCGAACTGCGCCGCGCGCTCGCGCACACGCGCGTAAGCCCGCACGGCCGCCGGGCCCGCACACCCGCATGCGCATCCGCCCCGGACCTGCACGCCCGCGGCCCGTACGCATGACGCACGTACCGTGCCCGGACGTATCGCATCGCCCGTATCCCCGTACGCCTCGCGACGCTCGTACGCCTCCGCGGCATCCGCGTGTGACGCGTCACTCCGCCATCCACCCCAGCGACCCGAACGCCGTTCCAGGGGTGAATTCGCCGTGCCCGAAAACCGGGAAGGCACAAGAAGCCACAAGCAGAAAGCAGAGAATGCCGAACGATTTCAATCAGCAGGTCATCGATGAGTTCCGCGCCAACCGCGGCCGCGTCGGAGGCTGTTTCGAGGGAGCCCGGCTGCTCCTTCTCACGACCACCGGGGCACGATCCGGCGCACCGCACACCACTCCCGTCGGCTACCTCGCCGACGGCGGCGAACGCGTGCTCGTCGTCGCCTCCGCCGGCGGCTCGCCCAAGCACCCCGACTGGTACCACAACATCCTCGCGAACCCCCGGCTCACCGTCGAGGACGGCGTCTTCACCTACGAGGCCCACGCCGTGGTGCTCGACGGAGAGGAGCGCGACCGCGCCTTCGCCCGCGCCGCGGAGGCGGATCCCGGCTGGGCCGAGTACCAGGCCAGGACCGAGCGCGTGATCCCGGTGGTCGCGCTCGAGTCGGTCGAGAACGGCCCGCCGAACATGGGCACCACGTCCATGGGCGAGGCCATCAAGGCGGTCCACGACGCCTTCCGGCGCGAACTCTCCCTCATCCGGGACGAGATCGCCACGTCCGGTCCCAGGCTCGGCGCTCAGCTCCGGATCAACTGCCTGACCCTCTGCCAGGGCCTGCACAACCACCACACCGGCGAGGACACCGCCCTCTTCCCCTTCCTCGCCGGCCGGCACGAGGAACTCGCACCGGTCATGGACCGGCTGCGCGAGGAGCACGGGAGGATCGCGGCACTCCTGGACGAACTGCGCCGCGCCGTCACGGCGGACGACACCGAGCCCGCACTCGTTCAGGCCGAAGTCGGACGGCTCACCGAGGATCTCTAGGCGCATCTCGCCTACGAGGAGAAGGAGTTGATACCCGCGCTCGACGCCGCGGCACGCTGACCGCGGCGGGAAACGGCGGCCCCGGGCGCACGGCTCGAACTCGCGCGGAAGGACTGACCGACCGGTGGCGACTCGCCGTGGACAGCGCCGGCGTGGTGCGCGGGGACTGCCGGCCGTGGGACCCGCGGGCGGGTCTGCGCTGCTCAAGGGGAAGACGAGGGGAGCTGAGAGCGGCGCTTGCACCAGGCCTGCAAGGCGTCGGCGATCTGCCACGGCTCGGGCACGGAGCCCAGCCCGAGCGGACCGGCGCCGCGCAGCATGACCCGGTGCAGGCGCCCTGCCGTCTCCTCCAGCCGCGCCCTCTCGGCCCCGGAGCCGGTGTCGGGGGCCGGGCCGCGCACGGTCAGTGCGGATCGGATGATGTCCGTGAACACCGACTGGGCCTCCTTGAAGGCCAACAGCAGCTTCAGGTCGTGCCGCCACCCCCGTGAGGCACCCGGCCGAACCCGCTCCACCCGGCGCGCCCAGTCCCGGGCGACCGCCGCGGCCTGCCGGTCCGGGTAGCCGGCCAGATGGAGATGGGTGGCCAGGTCGTAGAGGGGATCACCGGCGATCGCGAGCTCCCAGTCGATCGTCCAGAGCGTCCGATGGGCGTCCAGGACGAGGTTCTCCCGGTGGAGATCCCCGTGCAGGAGGCAGAAGGGGCGCTGACGCAGCCCTTCGGCGCCGTCCCGGAGCCGACGCAGGGAGCCGTCCGTGACGCCCAGGCCCTCGAACAGGTCCCCGTACTCCGACTCGTTGTCCTGGTAGACCCGGGTTTCGACGAACCGGATCAGCCCTCGCAGAAAGCCCGCGGTGTCTCCGTCCCGAGGCCGGTCGGCCGGATGGCAGTTCCGTTCGAGATCCAGGTCGACCGGCCGGATCGCCACCAACTCGGTGAACAGCCGGAGGAGTTGCCCGACGACCTCCCAGGGCAGCCACCCCTCGCGCCCGTACCGCGTGCCGAGTGTGACGCCCTCCACGAATCGCTGCAGCGGCACGCCCTCGACCTCGACGATCTCGGGCACGCCGCCCACCCGTCCGCGGAGCTCCCCGATCAACCGCTCCTCGGACGCGAAGCACCTGCGGTCGAACCAGAGGAGTCCCGGCTTGGGCTCACGGCACTTCCAGCGCACCGTGCCGTCCACACCGAGGGCCCCGGCCACCTCGGGCGGCAAGGGGATCACATACGTCTCGTGGTGATGGCCCTCGATCGGCCCCTCGACCCGGTTTTCGTCACGGCTCAGGGCGATGGCTCGCCGACGTGCGGCGGACATCGGTTCGCCCATGGCCGCAGCCCTCTTGCCCGGTGGTACCGAAGTGAGGAGTGCACGCTACCGCCTCATGGACCCTCCCGTCCCACGCACGCGCCTCCCCGCCCCACCACGGCGCCCTCGAATGCCCCGTGCGGGTGAGGGAGCCGCCCCCGCGAGGGCGCTCGGGGGCGCGGTGGCCGCCGCGGCCGGTTCGTTCCCGTCACAGCACTAGGGTGCGCGGCGACGCCGGACGATCGCGAGCAGCGGTTCCAGTGAGTCCACGATCACCGCGGCGCCGGCCGCGCGGAGTCGTTCCGCACGGCCGGCGCCCTGGGCGTAGCCGAGGAAGCTGACGCCCGCGGCGCGGGCCGCCAACAGGTCCGAGGGGGTGTCTCCGATCATCAGGGTGCCTGCCGGGGTCGCACCGAGGGAGTCCAGCGCTCGCAGCACACAGTCCGGGTCGGGCTTGAGGAGGTCGAGGTCCGGGGCACGGCCGTGGATGTGGGGGGCGAAGCACTCGCTCAGACCGCGCACGGTGAGGTACTCCTCGGCCGCCCGGGGCGAGTTGTTCGTGGCGACGGCCAGTCCGGACGCGACCGCGCTCCACGTGCGGATCAGGGGGTCCGCGTAGGCGGTCGGCCAGGCGCTCCGGGTGGCGAGCAGTTCCTGGCGGGTGAGCTCCCGCTCCAGCCCCTCGACCACGTCGCTGCCCGGGTGCAGCCGGCCCACCGCCCGCAGTACGTCGTGCGGGTCCTGGGCGGCCCGCTGCACGTCCGTGAGCCGCACCTCGCCGCCGTGCCGGTCCAGCCAGCCGACCAGGCTCTCCGCGACGCCTGCGGCGGGGTGTCGGGCGAAGAGGCGGCAGATGGGGCCGTCGAAGTCGAAGAGGACGTGGTCGGCCCCTTTGATCAGATCCTCGATGGTCTCCGCCACGTGCGCCGCCTGTTCGTCGAGTGCCGCATCAGTCATCACGAAGAGAGTGTCAGGTTCATGGCGATGGTGTTCCAGAGTGCGTCGAACCACTTGCTCGACTGTTCCACGAAAGCGGTGTCCCGGGGCCCGTTCCCGACGTCGAACGGGAAGAGGAGGGACTGCGTGCCGAGAGTGTCGAACATCTCCACGGTGGTCGCCTCGATCTCCTCCTCCCGCCTGGTCACGGTGTAGTACGCGAAGAGGGCCTCGGTGCCGTTGAGCACGTAGAGCTTCACCGGCGGGGTGAACGGCAGCGCGCGGAAGGCGACCGTGACGTCGATGCCGTGGGAGACGCGCAGCGCCTGGAGGTTGTGGCGCAGCACCATGCCCTGGGCGTTGCGCTGCGCGAGCCAGCGCTGGTGGACCAGGTCGTCCTCGTCCGTGTCGGCGACGGACGTCGGGAAGGCGAGGTGGATGTTGCGGTCGGGCAGCAGCAGCCGCACCTCGACCGACTCGGGCCGGATCCGCCCCTCGTGGATCAGCCGCAGCGGTTCCGCCAGGGCCAGCATGAGCGTCTCGGCCGTGAGGCACAGGGCGTCTATGCGCACCTCCGGCACCGAGAACGCCTTCGCCAGCTGCGGCGCCAGGGCGACCATCGTGGGCTGGGGCCGGACGTCCTCGCCGTCGCCCGCGTCGTCCGGGCGCTCGGCGATCCGCGCCGGGGCGCCCCGGGTGACATGGGTGAGGAGACCGTCCTCCTGGAGGAGCCTGAGGGCCTGCCGTACGATGCCGCGCTCCACGCCGAACTCCTGGACGAGCTGGGACTGCGTGGGCATGTGATCACCGGGCCGGAGCGCACCGCTGTCGATCCGGCCGCGCAACACATCGGCGATGTCGTGATGTGTCGGCTTTCTTCCGTTCACCGTGTCGTTCTCGTGGTTCACAACTCGACGCTACAACTCTTCCGGAGTTATGGGGAGTTACCGAACACTGGTTAGTCGACATTGCCAAGTGGGGACAACTTCAATTGAGTTGGCGCCAACTCGCAAGACATGGTCGAAGTGATCCCGCACCGCCCCGAGTTGGCCGATCTTCGACGACTGCGCTCCTCCCCGACCCCAAGGAGGGACCTGCCATGCCACTCATCGCCTTCGCCCTCGAGGAATTCGTCCAGTGGCGGTTCGGCCTCATGGGCGCGATCGGCCTGGGACTGCTCAGCTTCGGTCTGCGCGCCAGGAACGCCGCGTGCACCGGCGTGGGCAGCGTCGTGCTGGCACTGCTGCTGCACTCCGCCTCGGTATGACGCCGGCGGGCGGTCCCGCCGCCCGTCCGGTTCGACAGGATCCGGTGCCGCACCGCCCCGGCGTACGCCGGGCCCACGCCCGGTCGGGCTCGTCCGGCTCCGGTCCGGTGCTCAGAACATGTCCGGGCACCAGGCCCGCCGCCGTGCCCGGAACACCGCGTCCGCCAGGGCCGCCACGTCCGCGCGCACCTCCGTCACCCGACCCAGCGCCATCAGCCGCAGCACCGACTCGTCCCCCAGGTACAGCGACCCCAACGCCCCCAGGTCCATGGAGAGATCGGCCGGCAGCCCGGTCGGCGAACACCGCGCCGCGCCTCCGGGCGCCACCTCCAGCCGGAACCGGCCGCCGGCCAGGCCCAGCGGGTCGTGCACGTCCAGCACCAGCGTGCCGGGGGTGTCGTACGTACGCGCCTCCAGCGCCCGTGCGACGTCCAGCACCCGCACCCACAGGAAGTCCGCGCAGGTGACGGTCCGGGCGGCGCGCGGATCGGGCAGCAGCAACGGAAGCAGATCGTCCGGCGCCCGTCGTCCCGTCCTCACCGTGGTGACCCAGTCCACCGAGCACACGAAGTGCCACAGGGCCCGCTCGGCGGCGGGTGACACGGCGATCAGCTTCTCGACCTCCAGCACCGTGTCCGGCTGCCCGGCGTCGGACCAGCCGGAGTCCTCGGCCCGGTAGACCACCAAGCCCTCCACCTCACCGGCCGCCGAGCGGTACACCGCGTAGAACGGCTCCTTCCAGGGCTCCGGCCCCACCTGGGCCGCGCCCGTGTTGACCTGCCACCAGCGCTCGTCGCGGTCGGTCGCCCCGGCCCGGCCGGGACGGAAGCGGTCGTACAGTTCGGGGCCGAACTTGCGGACCTCCTCGCCGTCGGCCAGATCGATCCGGCCGCCGTCCCCGGGGCCCGACCAGCGCGGGTCGAGCCCGGTGCGCGCCACGTCGACGCTCCACTCCGTGAACCAGGCCGCGGGACCGAAGCCGTACCGACCGTAGATCGGGAACTCGGCCGCGATCAGCGTCGACACGATCTCGCCACGCTCCTTCGCGGCCGCGAGATCCACCGTGATCATCCTGGTGAGCAGGCCGCGCCGACGGTGCGTCGGCGAGACCGTGACGTTCGAGATGGCGTTCGCCGGCACGGCGGCGCCGCCCGGGACCGTGAGCTGCTGGGTGTAGGAACGGTACGTCGCGACACAGCGGCCCGCCTCGAAGGCACCCTGCACCCGCGGCAGATCGAAGTGCGGCAGCCGGTCGGCGGCCAGTTCCTCGCTCACCACCGGGGGCTGCAGGAAACCGGTCCTGCAGGCGCGCAGCCAGTCGGCGATCTCGGGCTCGGTGACGGGGCGCACATCTGGGCTCATGACACCCACGCTATGCCGCCCCGCCCCCGCTCGTCGCAGGGATTACGGGCGCCCTCCGCGAGCCCCGGCCCACCCGGCGGACGGGGTCGGCCAGGGCCCGTCCGGCCGGCCCGGCGTCAGGTGAGCAGGTCGTCCACCTGCGCTTCGCCCTCACGGTACCTGCGGGCGATCTCCGCGCTGCAGTCGTCCGCGGTGCGCTGCAACTGCTGCCGCTGTCCGGAGACTTCCTGTTCGTAGTCCGCGAGCCGCCCCATCGCCGCGCGCAGTTCGTCGTCCGTGCGCGCCTCCAGGTCGGACAGCTCGACCTCGGAGAGCATCTCCGCGGCCAGCAGCCGGTACTCCTCGCCGCGCGGCACGGACAGGGTGACGTGTCGGGCCGAACTGCCGCGCCGCGACGGCGGGTCGGCGAGGATCCGCGAGAGCCGGTCGACCACCGCGGCGTCCGGACCGGACCCGTCCGGACCGGACGCCGCGGCGGGATGCAGCGGCGACGGCGGCGCCGAACGCCGGGACAGCTCCGCGCGCAGGATGTCGATCCGGCCCTGCAGCAGCCGTCGTACATAGCTCAGATCGGCCTCGTCCCGCTGGGACTCCTTGCGCAGGGCCCGCAGCTCCGGCAGCCGCAGGACAGCGAGATCGCGCACGCCGGAGTCGGGACAGCTCTCTCCGGTGCGCTGCGCGGGCGGGCGGGCGGTGCCGGCCCCCGAGCAGGCACCGCGGGTCATCTGTACGGGACCGGGCGACTGCCCGGCGCCAGGTGTGCTCATGCGTGAATCAGTCCCCTCGACCGGTGCATGAGGTCTCCCCGGGCCCGGAGGGCCGAGGGGATGCACCGACTCCGTGCATCGTGCCATTACGAACGGTGCCCCTGCAGGCGGTCTGCACCCGTTCAGCCCCCGATAGGTTGGTCTGTATGCGTGCAGTGGTGCAGAGGGTCGACGGCGCGAGCGTCGTGGTGGCCGGTGAGACCGTGGGAGAGATCGTCGGCGAGGGGCTGTGCGTCCTGGTGGGGGTGACCCACCAGGACACGCCCGAGAAGGCGGCGCAACTCGCCCGGAAGCTCTGGTCGGTGCGGATCCTCGAAGGCGAGAAGTCCTGCTCGGACGTGAACGCCCCCTTGCTGGTGATCTCCCAGTTCACCCTCTACGGGGACGCCCGGAAGGGCCGCCGCCCCACCTGGAACGCCGCCGCACCCGGCGAGATCGCCGAGCCGCTCGTGGACGAGGTGGTGGCGCGGCTGCGGGAGCTGGGCGCACGGGTGGAGACGGGCCGGTTCGGGGCGCGGATGAGGGTCTCGCTCACCAACGACGGACCGTTCACGGTGCTGCTGGAGGTGTAGTGCGGACGCCCCGGTCCGGGCGACGCGCTCCGCGGGAGCCGCGCAGCCCGGGTGGGCCCCTACGGCTCGACCACGACCTCCTGGGCCGCGGCCGTGCTCCCGGCCAGCAGCTCCGCGTCCACCGGTACGTTCCGCTTCACCAGGGCGAGGGCGATCGGCCCCAGCTCGTGGTGGCGGGCCGAGGTCGTGATGAAGCCGAGCTGGCGGCCCTCCTCGCCGTCCGCGGCCAGCCGGACCGGCGTGCCGTGCCCCGGCAGATGTACCTCGCTGCCGTCGAGGTGCAGGAACACCAGCCGGCGCGGCGGCTTCCCCAGGTTGTGGACGCGCGCCACGGTCTCCTGCCCCCGGTAGCAGCCCTTCTGCAGATGCACGGCGGGCCCGATCAGCCCGACCTCGTGCGGGATGGTGCGGTGGTCGGTCTCGAAGCCCAGCCGCGGCCGGTGGGCCTCCACGCGCAGGGCCTCGTACGCCAGGACGCCGATCGCCGGGCCGTTGGCCGCCGCGTAAGACTCCAGCGCGACACGCGGCAGGAACAGGTCGCGGCCCTGCGGGGTCTCCCGTACGACCACGCCCTCCGGGACTTCCGCGATCGAACCGGCGGGCAGATGCACGAGCGCGAACTCGTCCGTACGGTCCGCGACGTCCACCTGGTAGAAGAACCTCATCGACTCCAGGTACGCGAGGAGCGCCTCCTGCGTCCCCGGTTCGACGTGCGCCCACACCGTCTCGCCGTCGTCCACGAGGTACAGCGCGTGCTCGATGTGTCCGTGCGCCGAGAGAATCAGGGCCTCGGTGGCCTCCCCGGCGGGGAGCTCGCTGACGTGCTGGGTGAGCAGCAGATGCAGCCAGCCGAGCCGGTCCTTCCCGGAGACGGTGATCACGCCGCGGTGCGAGAGGTCGACGAGACCGGTGCCGTCGGCGAGGGCACGCTGCTCACGGAACAGATCGCCGTAGTGGGCCGCGACACCTTCGTCGCGTCCCTCGGCGGGAACGGCGCCGGGCAGGGACAGCAGAGGGCTGATCGTTGAATGTCGCTGCATGGCCCCAAGCCTACGACTGCCCGCCGGCGGCCTTCCCCGCGCACTTCCGGCACTGGCCGAAGATCGCGAAGTGCTTCATGTCGGTGTTGAAGCCGAACTTCTCGCGGAGATCGGCGGTGAACCCGGCGGCGACGTCGACGTCCGCCTCGATCACGTCCCCGCAGTCGCGGCAGACCAGATGGAGGTGGTGGTGCCGGTCGGCCAGATGGTAGGTGGGGGCGCCGTGCCCGAGGTGGGCGTGCGAGACCAGGCCCAGTTCCTCCAGCAGCTCCAGGGTCCGGTAGACCGTCGAGATGTTCACCCCGGAGGCCGTCTTGCGCACCTCGACGAGGATGTCGTCGGGCGTCGCGTGCTCCAGCGCGTCGACGGCTTCGAGGACGAGCTGGCGCTGCGGGGTCAGCCGGTAACCGCGCTGCCGCAGATCACTCTTCCAGTCGGTGCTCACCACGCGTCCAGTGTAGGCAGCCCGGAGCGGGGGCGCGGAGGGACGGCGACCCGTCCGCGCCCCTGGATTCCGCCGGAGCCGCGGGGCGTGCGATGAGGGCTACCCGTGCCGCCGATCACGAGGGGTGCTCGACGCACGCGGGAGTCGCCGAAGGACGGGACGTCACCGCCGGGACGTCACTTGAAGAAGGCGATGCCGTCGTCCGGCAGGTCACCGAGGTCCTTGGCCCAGGCCTCGACCTGCTCGGGCGTGACGACCTTCTTCAGATGCGCCGACATGTACGGCCGCAACGGCACCTCGGGGGTGGACTTCTCGCCGACCCACATCAGGTCGCCCTTGACGTAGCCGTAGAGCCGCTTGCCTCCGGAGTACTGCGGGGAGGCGGCGGTGCGCGCGACGGCGTCCGTGGCCAGGTCGATCTGCGGCTTCTTGTCCGCCAGATCGCCGTACCAGATCTCCACGACGCCCTGGTCGCGGACCATGACGACCTCGACCTTCCGGTCCTTGTCGATCCTCCAGTAGCCGGACTCGCTCTCCAGGGGGCGGACCTTCCTGCCTTCGGAGTCCAGCACCCAGCTGTGCGAGACGTACTCGATGAAGTCCCGGCCGTCGTGGCTGAAGGTCACGGACTGGCCGAAGTTGCACTTCTCCGAGCCGGGGAAGTCGGACACACCCGCGCCTTCCCAGGTGCCGAGGAGAAAGGCGAGCGGCACGAGGTCGGGGTTGAGGTCGGACGGGATCTCGATCATGGCTGGCTCTGTCGGTCAGTGGGATACGGGACTAGCGCTGGCCCTGGTACAGCTTCTTCACGGCCAGGCCGGTGAAGGCGAGCACGCCGACACACACCAGGACCAGCAGAAGTTCGAAGAAAACAATCACGGGTGCTCCTCGGGTGAGCGCGAAGGCAGATCGGGCCGCACCCCAGCTTAGTGGGCGGGGACACGGCCCTCTCTGCGAGGTCGGCCCAGCAGCCGGTTCTGCAGGACGACGGTCTGGTGGGAGGGTACGGAAAGGGCCTCGCCTTCGGGAGCGGACGATCAGCACGGCCGTGTCACCGGCGACGACGGCGCTGTCGAAGACGTCGTTGCCGACCATGACGTCCCCGTGCGGCAGGTTCCGACTGTGTTCCGCGCAGTGCCGGAAGGGTCCTCCACGAGACCTGCAGGCGCGCATTTCGTTCGTCCGCGCTCATACAACTGGCCCGCGCCCCCGATCACGGGGCGTGGCCATGGGTTGTGGCCGCGCCGATTACAGTTCGGCGTATGGCGAAGAAGCTCGTGATCAAGGTGACCGCCGGGGCCGACGCCCCCGAACGCTGCTCGCAGGCCTTCACGGTCGCCGCCGTCGCCGTGGCCAGCGGGGTGGAGGTCTCGCTCTGGCTGACGGGGGAGTCGTCGTGGTTCGCCCTGCCGGGCCGGGCCGGGGAGTTCGAGCTGCCGCACGCGGCGCCGCTGCCGGACCTGATCGACTCGATCCTGGCGGCGGGGCGGATCACCCTCTGCACGCAGTGCGCGGCGCGCCGCGAGATCACCGAGAAGGACGTGATCGAAGGCGTACGGATCGCGGGCGCGCAGGTCTTCGTCAGCGAGGCGACGGCCGACGGCACGCAGGCGCTCGTCTACTGAAGGGTGCCGGGCCCCGGGATCGGGCAGCAGGAACGAACGGGGTCGGGCAGCGGGCGTCGGGCGGGCTCGACGCCGCGTGTCACGGGCGCGGGCCCGAGCCCGGCTTCCTCTTCCCGTCCAGTTCGTCCCACCACTCGTCGGACTGCGGGTCTCCGGACGGGTCGTCCCACCAGCGGTCCTCGGGACCGCGCCGGTTCGCCACCACCGCGGCGAGCGGAGGGATCACCATGGCGACGACGCACATGCCGACGGCGACCGGTACCGACCAGAGGCGTACGAAGGCCCAGGCGGACACGAAGAGGACGAGGCATCCGCCCATGAGCAGGAAGTAGGCGTGACGGCGCCGCGCGTACATACCCCCAGCGTAGGTCCCGCCGCCCACGACGGCACGAAGGGCCGCACCCACGTCCAGGAAAGCGTCCAACCCCCTGGGGTGCGGCCCTTCGGCCGGTTTCCGTCGACTGCCGTCAGACGGCGATGGCCACCTCGGAGAGGCCACCCGTCTGCGCGACGACCGTACGGTCCGCCGTGGCGCCCGGGACGAGGGCGCGCACGGTCCACGTCCCCTCGGCCGCGTAGAAGCGGAACTGTCCGGTCGCCGAGGTCGGGACCTCGGCGGTGAACTCGCCGGTCGAGTCCAGCAGACGCACATAGCCGGTGACCGGCTCGCCGTCGCGGGTCACCTGACCCTGGATGGTGGTCTCACCGGGCTTGATCGTCGAGGCGTCGGGGCCGCCGGCCTTCGCTCCACACATGCTTTTCTGTCCTTACGCTCGAGGGGTCCGGAGGTCCGGGGCTTACTTGTTCGCGCCGAGCTCGATCGGCACGCCGACGAGGGAGCCGTACTCGGTCCACGAGCCGTCGTAGTTCTTGACGTTCTCCACACCGAGCAGCTCGTGCAGGACGAACCAGGTCAGCGCGGAGCGCTCACCGATGCGGCAGTAGGCGATGGTGTCCTTCGCCAGGTCGACCTGCTCCTCGGCGTAGAGGGCCTTGAGCTCGTCGTCCGACTTGAAGGTGCCGTCGTCGTTGGCGTTCTTCGACCACGGGATGTTGCGGGCGCTCGGCACGTGGCCGGGGCGCTGCGACTGCTCCTGCGGCAGGTGGGCCGGGGCGAGCAGCTTGCCGCTGAACTCGTCGGGCGAACGGACGTCGACCAGGTTCTGGCTGCCGATGGCGGCGACGACGTCGTCGCGGAAGGCGCGGATGGTCGTGTCCTGGGCCTTGGCCCGGTACTCGGTGGCCGGGCGCTGCGGGACCTCGGAGCCGTCGACGAGGTCGCGGGAGTCGAGCTCCCACTTCTTGCGTCCGCCGTCGAGGAGCTTCACGTCCTGGTGGCCGTAGAGCTTGAAGTACCAGTACGCGTAGGAGGCGAACCAGTTGTTGTTGCCGCCGTAGAGGACGACCGTGTCGTCGTTCGCGATCCCCTTCTCCGACAGCAGCTTCTCGAAGCCGGCCTGGTCCACGAAGTCACGGCGGACCGGGTCCTGGAGGTCCTTCTGCCAGTCGATCCGGACGGCGTTCTTGATGTGGTTCTTGTCGTAGGCCGAGGTGTCCTCGTCGACCTCGACGACGACGACCTTCGGGTCGTCCAGGCGGGCCTCGACCCAGTCGGCGTCTACCAGGACGTCGCTGCGGCTCATGCTGTTTCTCCTCCGGGGCAGTGTGCGGCGGGTGGTGCGCTGGGGTGTCGCGCGGGGTTGTGCGGGTGCGCCGCAAGGGCGTCAGGCACGAGGGTTGGCCCTGATCCGTGGCAGGTCAGAGGGCCCGGGGAATACGGAAGTCGACGCTTCCGCTCAGATGGCGCGACAGAGCATGGCGGCGACACGGCACAGGTCGACTGCCCGCCGCTTCGTGAGATCCGCCTGTCGCTTCATGGGTCCGATCGTAGGGACGAGTCGGCGGCCGTGTCACCGGCGTGTCGCATTCTGAGACACGATCGTCCGAAAGGTGGAATGGGTGACCTCCGTCGAGGCGCCCGGCGCCACCGGCGGGGTCCGCCGTCGGGACGGCTTCTGCGGACCGGACACGACCGTCTCAGCATCCGGCCACTCGGAGCATCGGCACCCGGGCGACGGCGCGGCGGCTCAGCCGGCCAGCGGAACGTCCCGGCCCGAGACGGTGATGACGAGGCCGTTCTCCTCCGCCTGCACCTTCTCCAGCTCCATCCCCTGCGGCAGCCCGCTGATCCCACGGTCGAAGTCGGTCTTCCCCCGGATCAGGTCCTCGAGCCTCGGTATGCCCTCCCCGGGCACCCTGTCGGCGCGCACCCGGATCGTGTCGCCGTCGACGAGGCTGACGGTGGACACCACGCTGCGGGAGATCGTGCGGCCGAGGATGCCGACCGAGCCGGTGACCTTCACCTTGCCGTTCCCGCCGTAGGCCAGAGTGACGTCCTCGTCCGCCGCCGCGGCGAGATCGGCGTACGAAATGCGGGCCGTGCCGGTCGCGGTCGTCGCCGTCGCGCTGGAGAAGTCCGCGCCGAGTCGCACGTCGTGCAGGGCGGCCGACATCTCGGTGACGACGACCCGGCGCCCGTTGGCGCCGGCCTCGATGCCCCGGACGGTGACGTCCACGCGCTCGAGCTCCTTGCCGGCGACCTGGGTCAGGAACGGGAAGCCGGCGATCGACACCTCCGTCGTCCCGGACGGGCCCTGGCGCGCCTTGACCCTCTCGGCGGCCTCCGACTCGGCGTAGTTGAGCAGCAGCCGGTCGGCGGCGACGAAGAGCCCGCCGAGGATCACCGCGGTGATCAGCAGTATTCGCAGTGCGCGCACGCCTGGTTCTCCCACCCCTGTCGCGGCCGCCCCGGACGGAGACGGACTCAATGATCGACGTCCGGGGGCACGCTAATGGTTCCCGTCCGGACCGGACCAGGCCTCAGCCGAGGGCACGGCCCAGCAGGTGGACGATCGGCGCCGCGGCGGTGAGCGGCAGCGCGACACCGGCCGTCATGTGCACGAAGCGGGACGGGTAGTCGTAGCTCGCCACCCGCAGGCCGACGAGCGCGCAGACCCCCGCGCCGAGGGCCGGGAGCGCGGCCTCCGCACCCGCCCCGGTGACCGCGCCGGCCGCGATCCCCGCGCCCGCGGCGCCCAGCAGGGCCACGGCCACCGAGGCGACTCCGGGGAGCGGGAGCGCCCGGGCCAGGGCCGCGACGGCGACCGCCGCGCCGCCTGCCGCGACCGCGTCCGGGGCGGCGGCGAGGAACCCGGCCGCCACGATCGTCAGCGCAGCCGAGGCGATCGTCGCCATGAGCCCGTACATCCGCTCGTCCGGGGCCGCGTGGCTGCGCAGCTGCAGCACGAGCGTGAGGAGCACCCAGACGCCGAGGGCGCCGACGAGCGCGGCCGGGGCGTGCTCCCGGCCCACGGCCAGCAGCACGGCGTCGGCGACGAGACCGCCGGCGAAGGCGAGCGCGATGCCCTGGCGGGCGGGCCACATGCCGTTCAGCCGGAACCAGCCGGCCGCGGTGAGGCCTTGCAGCGCGATCAGAGGGATCAGCAGCAGGTACGGCGAGATGCCGGCGGTCGCCGCGAGCAGCAGGCCGGTGAGCGCCGTGAGACCTGCGGGCTGCATCCCGGGCGGGATGATCGGCGACCGGCCCTCGGCGCGGGCGCGCTGGGCGTCGGTGACGCGGGCGTTGCCCAGGGTGGTGGGCGTGCCGTAGGCGGGCTCGGGTCCGCCGGGGGGAACGGGAGCGGTCGGCGATGGGGCGACCGGTCCGTACGAGGCCCCCTGCGGCCCGTAGGCCACGGGCGCGCCCGGGACGGGGGCCACGGAGGGGCCGGCCGGAGCCGGGCCGGCGGCGGGAGCGGCCGGCGTCTCCGGCGGCAGCGGGTACGCCCCCGGCGCCGCGCCCACCGGCGGCAGGTACGAGGTCTCCGCGGCGGCCTGCGAGTGCTGGGCGCCGTGCGGGTACGGGGCGTGCGGGTACGGGGCGTGCTGCCCGGGTTCGACGACCGGCTGGTACTGGGTGTCCCAGGTCTGCC
The DNA here is from genome assembly GCF_027460265.1 of Streptomyces sp. WMMC940. NCBI lineage: Bacteria > Bacillati > Actinomycetota > Actinomycetes > Kitasatosporales > Streptomycetaceae > Streptomyces > Streptomyces sp. WMMC940. The sequence goes on along the minus strand of NZ_JAPZBC010000001.1, from coordinate 4,074,598 downwards.
CCTCCCACGTCTGGGTGACGTGGGGGTCCGGCGGGTTCTGCCCGTAGGGGTCGTGCGTGCCGTACGGATGCTGCTGATCGCTGCTCATGCTGTGCGGTTCACCCTCCTGCGAACGGCGGGAGCACCTCGACCGTGCCGCCCTCGGCCAGCCGTACGGTCTCATGCCCGCGGGTCCCGACGGGCGCGCCGTCGACGAGGAAGGAACACCGCTGGAGTACGCGCACGAGCTCGCCCGGGTGCCTCTCACGGGCGGCCTCCAGCGCCTCGGCCAGGTTCTCCGCGGCGTACGCCTCCTCGGCCACCCCGGCGGCGGCCTTGGCCGCGGCCCAGTAGCGGATGGTCCCCGCTGCCATCACGGCACTCCTCTCTCCGGCTCGTCGACTGTCCATCATGGGCTATGCGCGGACGAGCCAGTCCGCGAGGCGCCCCAGGAGCGCTTCGTCGGCCGCGTTCTCCGCGTGTCCCATGCCCGGTTCCAGCCACAGCTCGGACGGTCCGGCCGCGGCCAGCATCCGGGGGTGGTCCAGCGGGAAGTACGGGTCGCGGTCGCCGTGGACGATCAGCAGCGGGGTCGGGGCGATCAGCGGCACGGCCTCCACCGGGGAGAGCGGCACCGGGTCCCAGTCCTCGGGATGGATGCGGGTGCGCAGGCCGTAGCGCCCGACGAACCGGCCGACCGGCCGGGTGACCACCCAGTGGAGCCGGCGCATCGGGGCCGTCCCCCGGTAGTACCAGCGGGCCGGCGCGCTCACGGCCGCGACGGCGTCGGTACGGCCCGCGGACGGGTCGGGCGCCGGCCGCGGCCCACCGGCGTCCCCGTACGACCGCCCCCGCACGCCACGCGTGTCGACACCGTCGCCGGTGTCCGCCGCGGCGCGCTCCCCCGCCTGTCCGGCGAAGGCCGCCCCGTACAGAGCCGCGTGCCGCAGCACCACCGAGCCGCCCATCGAGAAGCCGACCGTGACGACGCGCCGGTGCCCCAGGGACCGCGCCCAGGCGACCGCCGCCGCCAGGTCCAGCACCTCGCGGTCGCCGACGGTCGAGTGCCCACCGGACCGGCCGTGCCCGCGGAAGGAGAAGGTGACGACCGCCGCCCGGCGGGCGAGGACACGAGCCGCCCGGCGCACCGCGGGACGGTCCACCGAACCGGTGAAGCCGTGCGCCACGACGATCGCCGTGCCGGCGTCCACGGCCGTGGGACCGCTTCCGGACGTCCCGTGGGACCGGTCCGTGCGGGGCTCGTGGAGGGCCTCCACGAGGACCCCGTCGGCGGTCCTCAGCGTTGCGCGCAGGGGACCCGGGGTGATCGAGGAAACATCCACACTGTGAAATCGGCCCTCCGACACGGATGTCATGTGGGCTATTCTGCTTGGCAGAGGATCCGGGCGACGCAGCCCCCGGGTCCTTTTGTGTTTCCAGGCCGTTGTTACAGACAGGTGAACGAAACGATCGCGGAACCCGGGGCGCGGGCGCCGCGGCCGGGCAAGAAGCAGTTGCCGCACACTCCCCCGCGGTCTTCGGGCGTGGGAGGGACCCCCTCTCGCAGGGACGAGGAGGAACCGACGTTATGGGCGAGCGAACCGTGCACGACCGAGAAACGACGACCCGGGCCGGGGAGACGGCCGGGGCAGGTGGGGCGCGATGAGTTCTCTGCTGCTCCTGACCAACGCCCTCCAGCCGTCCACGGAGGTGCTTCCCGCCCTCGGCCTGCTGCTGCACAACGTACGCGTGGCCCCGGCGGAGGGCCCGGCCCTCGTCGACACCCCGGGCGCCGACGTGATCCTGGTCGACGGCCGGCGCGACCTCCCCCAGGTGCGCAGTCTCTGCCAGCTGCTCCGCTCCACCGGGCCCGGCTGCCCGCTCGTGCTCGTCGTCACGGAGGGCGGTCTGGCGGCCGTCACCGCCGACTGGGGCATCGACGACGTGCTGCTGGACACGGCCGGCCCCGCCGAGGTGGAGGCCCGGCTCCGGCTGGCGATGGGTCGCCAGCAGCTCACCACCGACGACTCCCCCATGGAGATCCGCAACGGTGACCTGTCGGTGGACGAGGCGACGTACAGCGCGAAGCTGAAGGGCCGGGTCCTGGACCTGACCTTCAAGGAGTTCGAACTGCTGAAGTACCTGGCCCAGCACCCCGGCCGGGTCTTCACCCGGGCCCAGCTGCTCCAGGAGGTCTGGGGCTACGACTACTTCGGCGGCACGCGCACGGTCGACGTCCACGTACGGCGGCTGCGCGCCAAGCTCGGCCCCGAGCACGAGTCCCTGATCGGCACCGTGCGCAACGTGGGCTACCGCTTCGTCACGCCGGAGAAGTCCGAGCGCGCGGCGGAGGAGGCGGCAGCGGCCAAGGCGAAGAAGGCGTCCGCCGGGTCCGCCGCCCCCGCGGCGGACGTGGCCGAGGACGCCGGGAACGCCGCGAACGTCGAGGCCGCCGTACGCCCTGCCCAGAGGTAGGTCACCACGCGTAGACTGCGCGCGTGGCCAAGGTGACGCGGGACGACGTGGCGCGACTGGCGGGTACTTCGACCGCTGTCGTCAGCTACGTCATCAACAACGGACCCCGGCCGGTCGCCCCGGCCACGCGCGAGCGCGTACTCGCCGCGATCAAGGAGCTGGGCTACCGGCCCGACCGGGTCGCCCAGGCGATGGCCTCGCGGCGCACCGACCTCATAGGCATGATCGTGCCGGACGCCCGCCAGCCGTTCTTCGCGGAGATGGCGCACGCGGTGGAGCGGGCCGCGGCCGACCGCGGAAAGATGGTCCTGGTCGGCAACTCGGACTACCGCGACGAGCGCGAGGTCCACTATCTGCGGGCCTTCCTCGGCATGCGGGTCGCCGGGCTGATCCTGGTCAGCCAGGGTCCGAGCGAGCGGGCCGCAGCGGAGATCGAGGCCTGGGACGCCCGGGTGGTGCTGCTCCACGAGCGCCCCGAGGCGATCGACGACGTCGCCGTCGTCACGGACGACATCGGCGGCGCGCAGCTCGCGACCCGGCACCTGCTGGAGCACGGGCACGCTTACGTGGCGTGCCTGGGCGGGGTCGAGGAGACCCCGGCGGTGGGCGACCCGGTTGCCGACCACGTCGAGGGCTGGCGGCGGGCGATGCTGGAGTCCGGGCGGTCCACCGAGGGCCGGCTGTTCTCGGCGCCGTACAACCGCTACGACGCCTATCGCGTCGCCCTGGACCTCCTGTCCGGACCCGACCGGCCGTCGGCGATCTTCTGCGCGACGGACGACCAGGCGATCGGTGTGCTGCGGGCGGCCCGTGAGCTGCGGATCGACGTGCCCGGTGAGCTGGCGGTGGCGGGCTTCGACGACGTCAAGGAGGCGGCGCTGACCGATCCCCCGCTGACGACGATCGCCTCCGACCGGCCGGCGATGGCACGCGCGGCGGTCGACCTGGTGCTGGACGACGGGCTGCGGGTGGTCGGATCGCGGCGGGAGCGGGTCAAGCAGTTCCCCTCGGCCCTGATCGTGCGCCGTTCCTGCGGCTGCGGCGGCTGATCCGCGGACCCGGCGACCTGCCGGGGGCGGGTGGTCCGGGCACCGCGGGTCCTGGTGCGTCCCGGCCGGGGCATGGCGGTGCCCCGGCCGACGGCACCGGTGCCCCTCGGCCGGGGCGCGGCTCCCCCACTTCGCAGCCCTCCCTTATGGGGCATACAGGCTTCTGTCGGGCTTCTCAGGGCGCCCTCAGCGCACTCTCACGTAGTGGCCCGAGAGTCGTCACCATGACGGACCACTACCGCAGCGGCGACGACGGCACCCATCCCACGCACGCGTACCCTCCGCACCCGTACGCGGGCTCCGGCGACGGGGCGTACCCGCCGCCGCCCCCGCACGCTCCGCCGGCGGGTCGGGCGGCGCACGCCCTCGGAGTGGCGGCGCCCGTCCCCGCCCACCGGGCTCGCGCCAAGCGGCCCGTCGCGCTGATGGCGGCCGTGGCGATCGTGGCCGCGGCCGTCGGCGGCGGGGCGGCGACCCTCGTGGAACGGTTCACGGGGGGCAGCGCGCCCGGCACGCCCGACGACGTCGTCGGAACGACGGTGTCCCAGAGCAGCAAGGGCACCGTCGCCGGTGTCGCGCAGGCCGTCTCCCCCAGCATCGTGGAGATCAACGCCTCGACCGGCTCCGGCAAGTCCACCGGCTCTGGAGTGATCATCACCGCGGACGGCGAGATCGTGACCAACAACCATGTGATCGCGGGCGCGGACACCGTCAAGGTCCGGCTCGACGACGGCAGGGCGTACACCGCGGACGTCGTCGGCACCGACCCCGGCAAGGACCTCGCGCTGGTCAAGCTGCGGGGGGCCAAGGGCCTGAAGGCGGCCGTCCTCGGCGACTCCGGCGCAGTGAAGGTCGGCGACGAGGTCGTCGCGATCGGCTCCCCCGAGGGCCTCACCGGCACCGTGACCAGCGGCATCGTCTCGGCCCTCGACCGGGACGTGACCGTCGCCAAGGACGAGGGTCGCGGGCAGGGGCGGCAGGACCCGCGGGAGAACTGGCCCTTCGAGTTCGGCGGCCAGGAGTTCAACGGGGACACCGGCGACTCCAGGACCACCTACAAGGCCATCCAGACCGACGCCTCCCTCAACCCCGGCAACTCCGGCGGCGCGTTGATCGACATGAACGGCGAGATCATCGGAATCAACTCCGCCATGTACGCGCCGAGCTCGGCGAACGGTTCGACCGCGGGCAGCGTGGGGCTCGGGTTCGCCATCCCCGTCGACACCGTCAAGGCGGACCTGGACAGCCTCCGCTCCGGCGGCGGGTCCTGAGCGCGTGCGAGGCTGGGGCCATGAACTCCACTCCGGATGACGGCGGACGCGTCCTCGTCGTCGACGACGAGCCGGCGGTACGCGACGCCCTCCAGCGCAGCCTCGCGTTCGAGGGCTACGCCACCGAGGTCGCGGTCGACGGTGCCGACGCGCTCGCCAAGGTGGATTCGTACCGGCCGGACCTGATCGTCCTGGACATCCAGATGCCCCGTATGGACGGACTGACCGCCGCGCGCCGGCTGCGCTCAGCCGGCTCCACCCTGCCGATCCTGATGCTGACCGCCCGGGACACCGTCGGCGACCGCGTCACGGGCCTCGACGCCGGGGCCGACGACTACCTGGTGAAGCCGTTCGAGCTGGACGAACTGCTCGCACGGATCAGGGCACTGCTGCGACGCAGCTCGTACGCGCCCGCCGGGACCGGCGGGCAGGCCGGCGAGGTGCTGTCGTTCGCCGATCTCCGGATGGACCCGGCCACCCGCGAGGTCACCCGGGGCCCGCGCCGGGTCGAGCTGACCCGTACCGAGTTCACGCTGCTGGAGCTGTTCCTGGCGCACCCGAGGCAGGTGCTGACCCGTGAGCAGATCCTGAAGACCGTCTGGGGCTTCGACTTCGAGCCGAGCTCCAACTCGCTGGACGTCTACGTCATGTACCTGCGCCGCAAGACCGAGGCGGCCGGTGAGCCGCGCCTGGTCCACACCGTCCGCGGGGTGGGCTACGCCCTGCGGGAGGGGTCCCCGGAGTGATCCGCAGGTTCCGTGCCCTCCCGCTGCGGTCGCGGCTCGCGCTGCTGACGGCGACGGCCGTGGCGGCCGCGGTGGCGGCGGTCGCCGTCGCCTGCTGGCTGCTGGCACGGGCGCAGCTGCGCGACGAGCTCGACACCTCGCTGCGGAACACGGGGGCGCCCCCCGACTCGATCGCGACCGCCCTGGCGGCGTGCCGGACCCCGGCCCGCGCCCAGGCCGCCGAGCGCAAGGCGTTCGCGTACATCCAGGTCATCGGACCCGACGGCACGCGCTGTGTCACGCCGTACTCGGAGCCGGTGAAGGTGCAGCCCAAGGACATCGCGGTCGCGCGGGGCCTCAAGCGGGACGTCCTGCACGGCAGCACCACGGACGACGGCGACGAGGTGCGGGTGCACACCCTCAACGACGCGCCGAACGGCCGGGGACAGGTCACCGTCATGGTCGCCCGCCCCCTCCACGAGATCGACACCGCACTGAACCGACTCGCCCTCCTCCTCACCTTCCTCGCGGGCGCCGGGGTCGTCGCCGCCGGCGCCGCCGGACTGTGGGTCGCCCGCACCGGTCTGAAGCCCGTCGACCGGCTCACCGACGCCGTCGAGCACGTCGCCCGCACCGAGGACCTGACCGTGCGGATCCCGGTGGAGGGCGAGGACGAGATCGCCCGCCTGTCGCGCTCCTTCAACCAGATGACGGCCGCGCTGGCCTCCTCCCGCGACCGGCAGGCCCAGCTCATCGCGGACGCCGGACACGAGCTGCGCACACCGCTGACCTCACTGCGGACCAACATCGACCTGCTGGTCCGCAGCGAACGGACCGGCCGGGCCCTGCCGCCCGACGACCGGGCGGCGCTGCTGGCCTCCGTGAAGGCACAGATGTCGGAGCTGGCCTCGCTGATCGGCGATCTGCAGGAGCTCTCCCGGCCGGACAGCGCGACGCCCGGCCCGGTCCGGGTCGTCGCCCTGCACGACACCGCCCGGACCGCGCTGGAGCGCGTCCGGCTGCGCGGTCCCGAGCTGAGGATCGAGGCCGAGCTGCGGCCCTGGTACGTACGGGCCGAGCCCGCGGCACTGGAGCGGGCCGTCGTCAACGTGCTGGACAACGCGGTGAAGTTCTCGCCGCCGCGCGGAGTGGTCGAGGTGGGGCTGGACCGCGGAGTGCTGACGGTGCGCGACCACGGACCCGGGGTGCCGCCGGAGGAACTCCCTTACGTCTTCGAACGGTTCTGGCGTTCCCCGTCCGCCCGCGCGCTGCCCGGCTCCGGCCTGGGTCTGTCGATCGTGGCCAGGACAGTGCGGCAGGCGGGCGGCGAGGTGGAGCTGCGCCCGGCGGAGGGCGGCGGCACCGTGGCGGTGATCCGTCTGCCGGGGGCGCCCACCCCGCCGCCGGAGGCGCCGTCAGTTGTGCCGGATGAGCGAGTCGACCAGCCCTGACCGGGTGTCGGGAAAGTCGAGCACGACGATTCCGAGCCCTTTCCAGCCGCTCGCCGTGCCGTCCAGGAAGCGGTGGACACGGGGGTTGAGATCGTCGGAGTTCCACCTCGGCGGGAGATACGCCGAGGTGCTGACGAAGTTGACGAACAGCTTGCCGGGCTGCGCGACGGCCTTGCGCAGATGAGCCTCCACCTTGGGGTACTTGTCCCACGGCGGGGCGTTCCAGTCGTCCTGGGTGTCGAAGACGCCGCCGTCCCACCACTTCGGTCCGGGCAGGCCCCCGTTGTCGGCGATCAGGACCACCCTGCCGCGCGCCCGGCCGAGGGCGGGGAGGGCGTTGCCGATGTGGAACAGCGAGCGCCAGCCCCGTACGTCGAGGTAGTCGTCGAAGATGGCGCGGAAGGTGGCGTCGCTCTCGCCCGAGTACTCCTGCTTCACCCGCATCAGGACCGTCTCCGAGGGGTGCGCGCGCAGGAAGTCGCGGCAGGCGACGAGGACGTCGCCGAACATCATGTTCTGGTACGAGGGCCCGTGGTGGATGGCGAACGAACCGTCGATGGCCCGGCAGCGTACGTCCAGGAAGCGGATCCCCGAGTCCAGTTGCTGGGCGATGGTGGTGTTCTGGCACTCCGACCAGGGGCCGCCGAAGCGGGCGCCGGAGTCGTGGGTGCCGGGGATGGTGAGCGTCCGCAGCGCCCTCGCGTCGTCGAAGCCGGACATCCAGTCCTGCGGGCCGAGCGCCCGCCGCGGCGCGGCCGCCGCCGGGCCGGGCACGCCGATGAGAACGGACGCGGAGGCCACTGCCGCGCCCGTGAGGAAACCACGTCTGGTCAAGGACATGCTCGCCTTCCCCTTCGTCGGCCTCCGCGATGTGGGGGGGGTCGCGGTCGGCACCCGGATGATGGCAGACATGCCCATGACACAGAATGGGTCGGGCGGGAACCGCGGAAAGAGCCGAGGGGCGGCGGACCGGTGGTCCGCCGCCCCTCGGCATGCGCAGGGCTCAGCCGGTCACCTGACGACCGTGATCCGGCCCGTGGCCGGCGGCGCCAGCGGGGCACTCGGGCTGGAGTGCGCGGCGAAGTAGGCGTTGAGCAGGTCCAGGTCGGACGCGCCCACCAGCTTGTTCTTGTGCTCCTTCAGCACGGCGAAGCCGTCGCCGCCGCCCGCGAGGAACTCGTTCATCGCGACGCGGTAGGTCTTCGCCGGGTCGATCGGCTCACCGTTCAGCTTCACCGAGCCCGTCACGATCCGGTCGGCACCGGTCTTCGTCATGTCCAGGGTGTAGGTGAAGCCCTCCGACACCTGGAGGATCTTCGGCGCGGCCTGGTTGGGGCCGCTGACCTGCTGCTGGAGCGCGGTGATCAGCTGGGCACCGGTAAGGTCGACCGCCGTCATCATGTTGGTGAACGGCTGCACGGTGAAGGCCTCGCCGTAGGTCACGACGCCGTCACCCTCGCTGCCGGACGCCTTGTGGACCAGGCCGGCGCGGATGCCGCCCGGGTTCATCAGCGCGAGCTGCGCACCGCCCTTGTCGGCCGGGGCCATGCCCTCCAGCTGGGCGTCCGCGATCAGGTTGCCGGCCGGACGCTCGGGCGAGTCGGCGGGGTTCTCGATGTCCGCGGAGATGTGGCCGACGGGCCTGTTGGCGATCGGGGCCGCCAGCGTGTTCCAGCGGTCGATGAGCCGGGTCATGTCCGCCGCCTTGGGCACGTCACGGGTGACGACGTGGTTGGCGGACGCGACGGACGTGCGCACGATGTCGCGGGTGCGGCGGTCGTACGTGAGCGTCGTGTCGGTGTAGAGCTTGCCGAACGACGCGGCCGAGGTGACCGTGCGCGGCTTGCCGGAGGGGTCCGGGATCGTGCACGCGTACGCCTGGTGGGTGTGGCCGGTGACCAGGGCGTCGACCTGGGGGCTGACCTTCTTGGCGATGTCGACGATCGGGCCGGAGATGCCGTCGCCCGGGCCGGGGCTGTCGCAGTCGTAGTTGTACGAGCCGGAGGCCGGCGCGCCGCCCTCGTGCAGCAGCGCGACGATCGACTTCACGCCCTTGCGCTCCAGCACCTTGGTGTACTTGTTGATCGTCTCGATCTCGTCGCCGAACTTCAGGCCCTTGATGCCCTCGGCGCTGACGATGTCCGGGGTGCCCTCGAGGGTGACGCCGATGAAGCCGATCCTCACCCCGTTCTTCTCCCAGACGAAGTACGGGTCCAGGACCGGGCGGCCGGACTTCTCGTTGGTGACGTTGGCCGCGAGGTACGGGAAGTCCGCCCCGCGGAAGGTCTTCGGCTTGCCGTTGGCCTTCTTCTCGTAGCAGCCCTCGACCGGGTGGCAGCCGCCGTTCTGCAGCCGGGCGAGCTCCTTGGCGCCCTCGTCGAACTCGTGGTTGCCGACGGAGGTCACATCGAGCTTCAGCTTGTTGAGCGCCTCGATGGTCGGCTCGTCGTGGAAGAGACCGGAGAGCATCGGCGAAGCGCCGACCATGTCGCCGGCCGCCGCCGTGATCGAGTACCTGTTGCCCTTGCGCGCCTCGCGCAGATGCGTGGCGAGGTACTCGGCGCCGCCCGCGTCGATGGTGCGGGTGGTGCCGTCCTCGTTGGTGTGGGTGACCCGGCCCGCCGAACCTGCGGGCGGCTGCAGATTGCCGTGCAGGTCGTTGAAGGACAGCAGCTGGACGTCGACGGTGCGGCCGTAACCGTGTCCGTGGCCGTGGCCGTGTCCCTTGCCGCGCTCGTGAGCCCCGGCGGGCATCGCGGCGACCAGTGCGCCGACGGTGGTCAGTCCGGCGGCGGCCGCGAGTACGCGGCGACGCTTCTGGTGCGATGTCGCTGGCATCTGTCCCCTTGTCAGTTCAGCGTGAAACGACTGTCCTCAGCCGGGCAGCCTAGAGTCAACGCGCGTAGCGCGACAGGGGGTAGCGGGTTACGAGCTGGTATCCGATCCGGTTCGGCGCCGCGCCGTACCCTCGTCGTATGACTGACGCAGCTCCCGCAGCCATCGAGCCCGGCCGGCAGATCAAGACCCTCGACGAGCTCACCCCCGAGCTGGCCGACGACGTGCTCGGCCTGCTGTCCGTCGCCGCCCGCGCCGACGGAGTCCAGGCCGTCTCCGAACAGGGCCGGCTGTATCTGCGCCACGGCCGGCGCGAGGGGGTACGGCACTTCGTGCTCACCGTCGCCGGGGACCTCCGCGGATACGCCCAACTGGAGGGAACCGACCCGGTGGAGGCCCCCGCGGCCGAGCTGGTCGTCCATCCGGCGCACCGCGGCCGCGGCCACGGCCGGGCCCTCGGGAACGCGCTGCTCGGCGCGTCCGGCAAGCGGCTGCGGATGTGGGCGCACGGCGGCAAGTCCGCGGCCCGCCATCTCGCCCAGGTGCTCGGCCTGACCCTGTTCCGCGAACTGCGCCAGCTGAGGCGCCCGTTGAGCCCGCTCGACATCGCGGAACCGATCCTTCCGGAAGGCGTGACGGTCCGCACCTTCGTCCCCGGCCAGGACGACGCCGCCTGGCTCGCGGTCAACGCCTCCGCCTTCGCCCACCACCCCGAGCAGGGCTCGGTCACCCAGCGCGACCTCGACGACCGCAAGGAGGAGGCCTGGTTCGACCCCAAGGGCTTCTTCCTCGCCGAGCGCGGGGGCGAGATCGTCGGCTTCCACTGGACGAAGCTCCACGCCGAGGACCAGCTCGGTGAGGTGTACGTACTGGGTATCCGCCCCGACGCCCAGGGCACCGGCCTCGGCAAGGCCCTGACGGCGGTCGGACTGCGCCATCTCGCGGCACAGGGCGTACCGACGGCCATGCTGTACGTCGACGCGGACAACCCGGCGGCCCTGCGGGTCTACGAACGGCTCGGGTTCACCACGCACGAGGTGGACCTGATGTACCGCACGGAGACCTGAGCGGCCCGTACCGCGCGGGGCCGGCGGGTCGCCGACGCCGGCGACCCGAGTGCGGGCCCTGTCCGGCGGACAGCGCACCCGCGTCGCGCGCCCTGACCCTCGGCAAGCGAGCCGAGGTCCTGCTCCCGGACGAGCCGACGGCGGACCCCGACCTCCTGGCGCGGCGCCAGGTGCTGGGCCTGCTGGTCCACCGCGCCTTCGCGGCGATGGGCGTCGCGGGCCCGGTGACCGGGACGGTGATGCTCGTCCTCGGCACCGTCCGGCATACCCTCTGGCCGACGGAGACCCTCACCGGCCGGCCCCTGCCCCACCCCCGCGACACCTGGTGGGTGGAGGCCGGAAGCCTCGGCCCGGCGGGCGAGCGCACCTCCTCGGTGATGTGCCCCGGCTACCGGGACCCTGCGACGGCGGCGGGACGGGCGTCACCGACTTCGCCAGGACCCATCCGCCCTCGCACTTCTGGCCGATCCAGCTCGTCGAGACCGGCATCGTCCTGGCCCTCGCCGCCGTGGCGACGTACGCGGCCTTCCGGGTGCTGCGCCGGCGGCACGGCTGACAACTCGCCGCCCGCGCGGGCGTGGTGGACGGGGGTCACCACCACCGCGCGGGCGGTGGCACGACACGAGATGCCCGGCGGGTATCCCGTACGACATGTTCTCGTTACCGGCCATTCAGCGACCCTTGCAACCCTCACGGAATGCAGCCCGCTGTGCCCCCCGCCCCGCGGAACGGGCGTTCCCACCCCACCAGGCCCCGCTCCGGCGCGCCCGGTCACCCCTTTGCGCGGAACAATGGGTCCATGAGTCAGCAGCCCGCCGAGGTACCGGTCCAGAACGCCCAGCCGTCCGTCGGATCCATCGCCGCGCACCGCCCCCACACGGTGTCCGGCCCGGTCTCCGACCTGGAGCCCGACATCGACGCCGACCTCGACGCCTATGAGGCCGAACCGGAGGACGCGGAGCTGCCCCAGGGCCGTTTCCTGGACCGCGAGCGCAGCTGGCTCGCGTTCAACGAACGGGTCCTGGAACTCGCCGAGGACCCCGCCACACCCCTCCTCGAACGGGCGAACTTCCTGGCGATCTTCGCCTCGAACCTGGACGAGTTCTTCATGGTCCGGGTGGCCGGACTGAAGCGCCGCATCGCGACCGGCGTCGCCACCCGCTCCGCCTCCGGGCTGCAGCCCCGCGAGGTCCTGGAGCTGATCTGGAACCGCTCCCGCGAGCTCATGGCCCGGCACGCCGCCTGCTTCCAGCAGGACGTCGCCCCGGCCCTCGCCGACGAGGGCATCCACCTCATCCGCTGGCCCGAGCTCACGGAGAAGGAACAGGCCCGCCTGTTCACCCTCTTCCGCCAGCAGATCTTCCCGGTGCTCACCCCGCTGGCCGTGGACCCCGCGCACCCCTTCCCGTACATCTCGGGCCTGTCGCTGAACCTCGCCGTGGTCGTCCGCAACCCGGTCAGCGGCCACCGCCACTTCGCCCGGGTGAAGGTGCCGCCGCTGCTGTCCCGCTTCCTGGAGGCCTCGCCCCAGCGGTACGTGCCACTGGAAGACGTCATCGCGGCCCACCTGGAGGAGCTGTTCCCCGGCATGGAGGTGCTCGCGCACCACATGTTCCGGGTGACCAGGAACGAGGACCTGGAGGTCGAGGAGGACGACGCCGAGAACCTGCTCCAGGCCCTGGAGAAGGAGCTGCTGCGCCGGCGCTTCGGCCCGCCGGTCCGGCTGGAGGTCGAGGAGTCCATCGACCCGTACGTGCTGGACCTGCTCGTCCGGGAGCTGAAGATCTCCGAGTCCGAGGTCTACCCGCTGCCCGGCCCGCTGGACCTGACGGGCCTGTTCGGGATCGTGTCGCTCGACCGGCCCGAGCTGAAGTACCCGAAGTTCATCGCCGGCACCCACCGCGACCTCGCCGAGGTCGAGTCGGCGTCGGCGCCCGACATCTTCGCCGCGCTGCGGGAGCGGGACGTACTCCTGCACCACCCGTACGACTCCTTCTCCACCTCCGTCCAGGCCTTCCTGGAGCAGGCGGCGGCCGACCCGGACGTCCTCGCGATCAAGCAGACGCTGTACCGGACCTCCGGCAAGTCCCCGATCGTGGACGCCCTGATCGACGCCGCCGAGTCCGGCAAGCAGGTCCTCGTCCTCGTGGAGATCAAGGCACGCTTCGACGAGCAGGCCAACATCAAGTGGGCCCGGAAGCTGGAGGAGGCGGGCTGCCACGTGGTCTACGGCCTCGTCGGCCTGAAGACCCACTGCAAGCTGTCGCTCGTGGTGCGCCAGGAGGGCGACGTCCTGCGCCGCTACTCGCACGTCGGCACCGGCAACTACCACCCCAAGACCGCCAGGCTGTACGAGGACCTGGGGCTGCTCACCGCGGACCCGCAGGTCGGCGCCGACCTCTCCGACCTGTTCAACCGGCTCTCCGGCTACTCGCGCCGCGAGACGTACCGCCGGCTGCTGGTCGCCCCGAAGTCGCTGCGCGACGGACTCGTCGCCCGGGTCAACAAGGAGATCGTCCACCACCGGGCCGGCCGTCCCGCGTACGTCCGCATCAAGGTCAACTCGATGGTCGACGAGGCGATCATCGACGCCCTGTACCGCGCGTCCCGGGCCGGTGTGCCGGTGGACGTCTGGGTCCGCGGGATCTGCGCGATCCGGCCGGACGTCCCCGGCCTGTCCGAGAACATACGGGTCCGTTCCGTCCTCGGGCGCTTCCTCGAGCACTCCCGGATCTTCGCCTTCGGCAACGGCGGCGAACCCGAGGTGTGGATCGGCAGCGCCGACATGATGCACCGCAACCTCGACCGCCGTATCGAGGCACTCGTCCGGGTCACCGACCCGGCTCACCGCGCGGCCCTGACCCGGCTGCTGGAGACCGGCATGTCCGATTCCACCTCGTCCTGGCACCTCGGTCCGGACGGCGAGTGGAGCCGTCATGCCACGGACGCGGACGGACAACCACTGCGGCACATCCAGGAGATGCTCATAGACGCCCGGAGGCGCCGGCGTGCACAACCATGACCTTCCCCTGGCGCCGCGGGGGGCCGGCGCCGAACAGGTCCTGGCCGGATATCTGCAGGAACAGGCCGGCGGCTTCCTCCGCAGTCTGCGACTGCACGGCGAGAGCGGTGCGGACACGCAGGGCGCGGCGGAGGCCGTCCGGTCCCTGCGGCGGGCCGCACGCCGCATCCGCGGCACCCTCCACACCTTCCGTCCCCTGCTGGACCAGGCCTGGGCGGACCAACTGCGCACCGAGCTCGCCTGGCTGTCCGGGGTCCTCGCCGAGGAACACGCCTGTACGGCACGGCTGACCCGGCTGCTCGACGCCCTGGCCCGGCTCTCGGGCACCCAGCCGGTGCCGGCGGCCCGGGCCGCGGACGGCGACGCCCGGGCCGGGGCACCCGCGGACGGCTCTCCGACAGCTCCCTCCGAGGGGCCGCCCGCCGCCGAACGGCCCGGCCGCGGCACCCTCACCGTGGGCGGCGCCCGCGCCGGGGCGCTGCTGGAGCGGCAGCTGACGCTCGGCCGCACCCGGGCCCACTCCGCCGCCCTCCAGGCGCTCGGCTCCTCACGGTTCCACGCGGTCGCGGACGCCGTCGCCCTGCTCGCCTCCGAGGTACCGCTGGCCCCGCCCGCCGGGGCGCCCGGCGCCGCCCTCGCGGCGCACGCGGAGGTCGCCGAGCGCAGGCTGCTCGACGCGGTCACCGCACTGCCGCTGACCCGCGCGGCCCACCCGTACAACGCGGAGGCCCTGGTCCACGGCCTCGCCACCGCCTCCGCGGGCGAGGCGCAGGACGCCCCGTGGCACCAGGTGCGGCACCTGCTGCGGCTCCACCGCTACGCCCAGGAGGTGCTGTACGCGGATGACGGCACCTGCCCCGGTCGGCGGCTCACCGCAGCGGGCCGCACCCTCGACCGGCACCGCGACGCCGCCGAGGCGGCCGCGGCCGCCGCCTCCGCCGCCCGCACGCCCCGTATCGCACCGGCCACCGCGTACGCCCTCGGCGTGCTCCACGCCGACCAGCGCCACGAGGTCGAGGCCGCCCGCTTCGCCTTCCAGCGGACATGGCGGGAAGCGCCCCCCGGACAGGACGGGCCCCGGGACGAGCACGCGCTGGCCGCGCCATGAGCACCGCCCCCGACGGCACCGTCCTCGCGGCCGGCTGCGTCCTGTGGCGCCGCTCCCCGCAGACGGCCGGGGGAATCGAGATCTGCCTGGTCCACCGCCCCAGGTACGACGACTGGTCGCACCCGAAGGGCAAGCTCAAGCGGGGCGAGCCGGCACTCGAGGGGGCGCTGCGCGAGGTCCGTGAGGAGACCGGACACCAGGGGGTGCCGGGCCCGGTCCTGCCGACGGTCCGCTACCTCGTCGCCGGCCGCCCCAAGCAGGTCAGCTACTGGGCCGCCGAAGCCCCCTCGCCCGGTGACTTCACCCCCGGCCACGAGGTCGACCGCATCGCCTGGCTGCCCCCGGACGCCGCCCGCCGCCGGATCACCGAACCGCGCGACCGGACCCTCGTCGACGCCCTGCTGAAGGCCATCGGCACCCGCTGACCAGGGAAACCGCGTTCCGTCCCGAACCCGCGAAACCCACCGCACACCGGCACCACCACTGCGGCGGGGCGCGTACCGCCCCGGCCGCAGCCCGCCCGCGACATCGCCGGGCCGGATCCCGCGACGCCCTGCCCGCCGAGGCCCAAGGTCACGCCCCGATAAAGGCGGAACTTCTTTGTCCGGCAGGGTTCACCTCCCGTTCACCACGCCCCGTCGGCCGCTTCACCTGATCTGCCTAATTTCGGGCTTACCCGGTGACCGGCAGAGTGCCGCGCCACCCACCCCGACACACGCCGCCGTAGAACGACGAGGCAGACCGAGCCCCGTCCGCGACCCGGCGGCTTCTGGAAGGAACACCCGAAAGTGAAGCTTCAGCGCAAGAACGGGCTTCGCGCCACCGCGCTCGGCGCCCTCGCCGTGTCCGGCGCCCTGGTCCTCACGGCGTGTGGTTCGGACGACAACACCGGCGGCACCGGCGGCGCCGGCGAGAAGACGACCGCCGCGTCGAACATCAAGTGCGACGACGCCAAGGGCCAGCTCCTGGCGGCGGGGTCGACCGCACAGAAGAACGCCATGGACCTCTGGGTGAAGAACTTCCAGGCGGCCTGCTCCGGCGTCGAGGTCAACTACCAGGCCATCGGCTCCGGCGGTGGCATCACCAAGTTCACCCAGGGCCAGGTGGCCTTCGCCGGCTCCGACTCCGCGCTGAAGCCGGAGGAGGTCGAGGAGTCCAAGAAGGTCTGCAAGACGGGCCAGGGCATCAACCTGCCGATGGTGGGCGGCCCCGTGGCCATCGGCTACAACCTCAGCGGCGTGGACAACCTCGTCCTCGACGCCCCCACCCTGGCCAAGATCTTCGACACGAAGATCAAGAAGTGGAACGACCCGGCGATCGCCAAGCTCAACCCGGGCGTCAGCCTCCCCGGCACCACGATCCAGGCGTTCCACCGCTCGGACGAGTCCGGCACCACCCAGAACCTGCACAAGTACCTCAGCGAGGCCGCCCCGGCCGAGTGGAAGCACGACCCGAAGTCGAAGTCGTGGGAGGCCCCCGGCGGCCAGGCCGCCAGCGGCTCCTCCGGTGTGGCTTCCTCCGTCAAGGGCACCGAGGGCGCGATCGGCTACTTCGAACTGTCCTACGCGACCGCCCAGAAGATCAGCACGGTCAAGCTCGACACCGGCGCCTCCGCCCCGGTCGAGGCCACCACCGAGAACGCCTCGAAGGCCATCGCCGCCGCCAAGGTCAAGGGCACCGGAAACGACGTCGCCCTCAGCCTCGACTACAAGACCCAGGCCGACGGCGCCTACCCGATCATCCTGGTCACGTACGAGATCGCCTGCGACAAGGGCAACAAGACGGAGACCCTGCCCGCGCTGAAGGCGTTCCTGAACTACACCGTCAGCGACGAGGGCCAGAAGGTCCTCTCGGACGCCGGCTACGCGCCGCTGCCGACCGAGATCGCGGCCAAGGTCCGCGAGATCGTCCCCACCCTGTCCTGACCCGACCGGGGCCGGTCCGTCCACCACGACGGGCCGGCCCCGGCATCCGGTGCACCGCCGCCGGGAGCCTCACGGCTCCGCAGACCGGAGAAACCATTGATGGCAACCACCACTCAGACCGACACGCCGCCTCCACCGCGGCCGGCCGCAGCAGCCAAGCCCAGGACCCGCCCGGGAGACCGTGTCTTCCTGGGCCTGTCCCGTGGTTCCGGCATCACCCTGCTGCTGATCATGGCCGCGATCGCGGGCTTCCTCAGCTACCGTGCCTTCCTCGCCATCTCGAAGGACCAGGGGAACTTCCTCACCACCTTCGAGTGGAACCCGGCCGGTGACCCGCCGGTCTTCGGCATCGCCGTCCTGGCCTTCGGCACGATCGTCTCCTCGGTCATCGCCATGGCCATCGCCGTACCCGTCGCGGTCGGCATCGCGCTGTTCATCTCGCACTACGCGCCGCGCAAGCTCGCAGCACCGCTCGCCTACATCGTGGACCTGCTCGCGGCCGTGCCGAGCATCATCTACGGCCTCTGGGGCGCGATCTTCCTCGTCCCCTATCTCGACGGCCTCAACCAGTGGCTCGACGAGTACATGGGCTGGACGTACATCTTCGACAAGTCCGGTGACGGCCCCGCGCGCAACCTGTTCACCGTCGGCATCCTGCTGGCGATCATGATCCTGCCGATCATCACCAATGTCACCCGTGAGGTCTTCCTCCAGGTCCCGAAGATGCACGAGGAGGCCGCACTCGCCCTCGGAGCCACCCGCTGGGAGGTCATCCGCATGTCGGTGCTCCCCTTCGGCCGCTCCGGCATCATCAGCGCCTCCATGCTCGGACTGGGCCGCGCGCTCGGCGAGACCATGGCCGTCGCCGTGGTCCTCTCCCCGAGCTTCCTGATCTCCGGCCATCTGCTCGACCCGGGCGGCGGCACCTTCGCCCAGAACATCGCCTCGAAGTTCAACGAGGCCAATGAGTTCGGCCGCGACGCCCTCATCGCCTCCGGTCTCGTTCTCTTCGTCATCACCCTGCTGGTCAACGGCGCGGCCCGGTGGATCATCGCCCGTCGCAAGGAGTACTCGGGGGCCAACGCATGAGCCACCTCGTCCAGGATCGGCCGGTCACGACCGCGCGCGTGAACCACCTCTCCCACGCCCGGCTCCCCCGCTGGGCCCAGCCGGCCATCGCCGTCGGCGCCGCTGCCGCGGGCGTCGGCCTCGGCATGGCCGCCGGCTGGCAGAGCCGAACACAGTGGGGCTTGCTGGCTGCGCTGCTCTTCGTGCTCGCCAGCTATCTGATCACCACGAAGGTGGAAGGCAGGCGCCAGGCCAAGGACCGCGTCGCCACCAGCATCGTCTGGGTCGCCTTCGTCCTCGCCGTCGTCCCGCTCGTCTCCCTGTCATGGGTCACGATCAGCAACGGCCTGGAAGTACTCGACCCGTACTTCCTCAGCCACTCCATGAACGCGGTTCTCGACGCCGAGACCGGCGGCGGGGTGTACCACGCTCTGCTCGGCACGATCGAGCAGGTCCTCATCGCCACTCTGATCGCCGCCCCGGTCGGCCTGTTCACCGCGGTCTACCTCGTCGAGTACGGCGGTGGGAAGCTGGCCAAGGCCGTCACCTTCTTCGTCGACGTCATGACGGGCATCCCGTCCATCGTCGCGGGTCTGTTCGTCCTGGCCACCTGGAATCTGATGCTGGGCTTCGGGCCCTCCGGATTCGCCGGCGCGCTGGCGCTCGCCATCCTGATGATGCCGGTCGTCGTCCGCTCCACCGAGGAGATGCTCAAGCTCGTCCCGAACGAGCTGCGCGAGGCCTCGCTCGCGCTGGGCGTCCCCAAGTGGCGGACGATCCTCAAGGTGGTCCTCCCGACCGCGATCGGCGGCATCACCACGGGCGTCATGCTCGCGGTGGCCCGCATCACCGGTGAGACGGCTCCCGTGCTGCTGCTCGTCTTCGGTACGAAGCTGATCAACCCGAACCCCTTCGAAGGCGCCCAGGCGTCCCTGCCGCTGTACGTGTACGAGCAGTACGCCGTCGGCACCGACGCCTCCATCTCCCGCGCCTGGGCAGCGGCCCTGGTGCTGATCGCCTTCGTCATGATCCTCAACCTGGTGGCCCGCGGCATCGCCCGCTGGAAGGCCCCGAAGACCGGCCGCTGAGCGCGCGGCGATTTGGAAGTGACTGAGTAATGGCCAAGCGAATCGACATCAGCGGACTGTCCGCCTTCTACGGCTCCCACAAGGCGATCGAGGACATCTCGATGACCGTGGAGCCCCGCTCGGTGACGGCCTTCATCGGCCCCTCCGGCTGCGGCAAGTCCACGTTCCTGCGCACCCTGAACCGTATGCACGAGGTCACCCCCGGCGGCCGCGTCGAGGGCAAGGTGATGCTGGACGACGAGAACCTGTACGGCAAGGACGTCGACCCCGTCGCGGTGCGGCGCACGGTCGGCATGGTGTTCCAGCGCCCCAACCCGTTCCCCACCATGTCGATCTTCGACAACGTGGCAGCGGGCCTGCGGCTGAACGGCTCGTACAAGAAGAACCAGCTCAACGACATCGTCGAGCGCTCCCTCCGGGGCGCGAACCTCTGGAACGAGGTCAAGGACCGCCTCAACAAGCCCGGCTCGGGCCTCTCCGGCGGTCAGCAGCAGCGTCTGTGCATCGCCCGCGCGATCGCGGTCGAGCCGGACGTCCTGCTGATGGACGAGCCCTGCTCGGCGCTCGACCCGATCTCCACCCTGGCGATCGAGGACCTGATCGGCGAGCTGAAGGAGCGCTTCACGATCGTCATCGTGACGCACAACATGCAGCAGGCGGCGCGCGTCTCCGACCGCACGGCGTTCTTCAACCTCGCGGCGGTCGGTCAGCCCGGCAAGCTCGTCGAGATAGACGAGACGGAGCGGATCTTCTCCAACCCGTCCGTCCAGGCGACCGAGGACTACATCTCGGGCCGCTTCGGCTGAGCACCCCGTACTGCCCCGCGGTGCTGCATGGCGGTGCCACCGCAGGGCGAACGGTCGGCCCCCTCTCATCCGAGCGGGGGCCGACGTCTTGCCGCCCGGCGGTCCGCGGGACCGCCTCCCGTGCCCGGGGCGTCACGCGTACGCCCATGACCCGCCCCTCCGCCATCGGACGCCGCACGCCCGGCGCGGGCCGGCACGCCCCTCGGCCCGACGGGCCCACCGGACGAAGGCCCGGGGGAGTTCGAGGACGGACACACCGGCCGGGCGCAGCGAAACGCCGCGCCCCCGAACGGGACGCGGCGCACGCGAGACGTCACACCGCGGACTGCGCGGCCCCACGCCGCACTAGCCGAAGGCCAGGTTCACGATCCAGAAGCTCAGCGCGGCGACCAACGCCGCGGCCGGCATCGTGATGAACCACCCCATCACGATGTTCTTCGCGACGCCCCACCGCACCGCGTTCACCCGCTTCGTCGCACCGACACCCATGATCGCCGAGGTGATCACATGCGTCGTGGAGATCGGCGCGTGGAAGAGGAACGCCGAGCCGAACATGATCGACGCACCGGTCGTCTCCGCCGCGAACCCCTGCGGCGGGTCCAGTTCGATGATCTTGCGGCCGAGGGTCCGCATGATGCGCCAGCCGCCCGCGTACGTACCGAGCGACAGCATCACCGCACAGGCGACCTTCACCCACACCGGAATGGGGTCGCCGTAGTCCTCGACATCGGCGATGACCAGGGCCATCACCACGATGCCCATGGTCTTCTGCGCGTCCTGGAGGCCATGGCCGAGCGCCATGCCCGCCGCGGACACGGTCTGGGCTATGCGGAAGCCCCGCTTCGCCTTCGCCGGGTTGGCCCGCCGGAAGATCCACATGATCGCGGTCATCACGAGGTAGCCGAAGACCAGACCCACCACGGGCGAGACGAACATCGGGATGACGACCTTGTCGAGCACCCCGCCCCAGATGACCTCGGTTCCGCCGGCCAGCGCCGCACCCACCATGCCGCCGAAGAGGGCGTGCGACGACGAGGAGGGCAGACCGAAGTACCAGGTGATCAGGTTCCAGATGATCGCGCCGACCAGCGCCGCGAACAGGATGCCCATGCCCCGGTCGCCCTTGGGCGTCTCGATCAGGCCCTCGCTGACGGTCTTGGCGACGCCGCTGCCGAGGAACGCGCCCGCGAGGTTCATCACCGCGGCCATCGCCAGGGCGGCACGCGGGGTCAGGGCACGCGTCGACACGGAGGTGGCGATCGCGTTCGCCGAGTCGTGGAAGCCGTTGGTGTACGTGAAGAAGAGCGCGACCCCGATGGTCACGACCAGCGCAAAGGTGTCCACGTCCGCTCAGGACTCCTTGACCGCGATGGTCTCCACCGTGTTGGCCACGTGCTCGAACGCGTCCGCGGCCTCCTCGAGAACGTCGACGATCTGCTTGAGCTTGAGGACCTCGATGGCGTCGTACTTGCCGTTGAAGAGGTGCGCGAGGAGCTTGCGGTGGATCTGGTCCGCCTGGTTCTCCAGACGGTTCACCTCGATCCAGTACTCGGTGAGGTTGTCCATCGTCCGGAGGTGCGGCATGGCCTCCGCCGTCAGCTCCGCGGCCCGGGCCAGCACCTCGATCTGCTGCTCGACACCCTTCGGCAGCTCCTCGATGTTGTAGAGGACGACCAGATCGACGGCCTCCTCCATGAAGTCCATGATGTCGTCCAGCGATGACGCGAGGGAGTAGATGTCCTCACGGTCGAAGGGCGTGATGAACGAGGAGTTCAGCTGATGGAAGATCGCATGGGTGGCGTCGTCCCCGGCGTGCTCCGCTGCGCGCATTCGTTCCGCGATCTCGGCCCGGGCGGGACCGTCCGCTCCGAGCAGTTCCATCAGGAGCTTCGAGCCCGTGACGATGTTGTCCGCGGACGCGGCGAACATGTCATAGAAGCTCGTCTCCCTGGGGGTCAGACGAAATCGCACGTGGGGTCCTCGGGGGTACTGGGTCTTCGGTCAGGCTGATGCTAGGCGCATCGTCCGGCCACGGCTAACCGGCGTCCCCTCAGTGTCGCCCATCGAGAAGAGACAGCAGCACGGGGCCCTGCCCGAACCGTCAGGGATCGGTACCATATACCCACGAGGGGTATACCGGACAGGTCTGCGGGAGGACCGATGACGACCACGGACACGGCCGGCGGACTTCCGGTCACGGCTCACGAGGAATCCAGCCACGACCAGGGCGTCCACGGCTACCACAAACAGAAGGACGAGCACCTCAAGCGGCTGCGCCGGATCGAGGGCCAGATCCGCGGACTGCAGCGCATGGTCGACGAGGACACGTACTGCATCGACATACTCACGCAGGTCTCCGCTTCCACGAAGGCGCTGCAGTCCTTCGCGCTGCAGCTGCTGGAGGAGCACTTGCGCCACTGCGTCGCCGATGCCGCGCTCAAGGGCGGCGACGAGATCGACGCGAAGGTCGAGGAGGCGACGAAGGCGATCGCCCGCATGATGCGGACGTGACCCCCGCCCGCCCGAGGCCGGTCCCGGCGGTCGTGCCGACCGGCCTCACTCGCCGTCGGCCGCGATCACATGGACGTTCAACACCTCGTCGATCCGGTCGGGGCTGAGCCGCTCCCCGTCCACCGCCGAGGCCGCGATCATCAACTCACCGCACAACTCGATCTCGGCGAGGGCGATGTGGTCCTGCACTGTCGGCGTACTGGCGGGAGCCACGTGCATTCACCCCTTCCGGCCGGTGTCGGCTTCCTAGCGTAGGGAGCGGGACACACGCCGCGCATGGCACGTCCGGACCATTTACCGACCCCCCGGTGCCTACATCCGGACGCGGCCGGCGTAGATGTCGCCCCGGTCGGGGAGCCGCACCACGACGGGGGCACCGAACTCGTACAGCAGGGTCGTGGAGGCCACGGCGACCGTTCTGCCCTGGTTCGCGAAGCTGAACTGGTGGCGCACCTTGCGCAGCCGCCCCTCGGAGTCGAGATAGGCGTCGAAGGGCACGGCGTCCTGGGCGAACCCCTTCGCCGCCGCGGCGAGCGCCCCCCGCGCGTGCGGGGACGCGGACCTCGCGGCGTGCGCGAGGTCCGCGGTGCCGCGGTAGTGGGTGACCCGCACCCCCGCCAGGTCCTCGTGCCCGACGACGGTCGCGCTCCGCGCTCCGCGCAGCAACTCGGCCGCGGCGGCCGGGTCGGTCGCACCGCCGGTGACGAGGTTGCCGTCCGTCAGCGTGGTCGTGTCCACCCTGACCCATTTGTCCGGTGGCACCCCGGCACCGCGGTCCTTCATGTACAGGGCGCCGGGAGCGAGCAGTTCGGTGATCGGCCGATGACCGCTGGAACCGGCCGGGTCCTTGGGGAGGACCACGCGCAGCCGGCCCATGGAGCGCCGGAAGTCGTACCCACCCTCGCCGCGGATGGTGACCCGGGTCCCGCCGGCGGCCGTCTCCATGGCGGTACGGGCCTTCGCCGTACCGGCCTCGACCAGTACGTCGGCGGCCTTCCTGACACTGAGGAGGGGATCCGCACCGGCTCGGGCGTCGGCGACGGCGTCCCCGCCGCCCGAACAGCCCGCGGTCCCGGTCACACCCATCACGGCGGCAGCGGCACATGCGCCGCGCCTGAGCCAGTGCTGCTGCACCACCATCGCCTGTCAACCCCCAACACGCTCGCCGCTGCCCCGCATAACGACCGGTACCGTGGAAGGGTGCGCACGTCCGCCCACCACACCACGACCGTCGAGCGGGGCTCGTTCGCGCTGGCCTGCTGCTCCTGCGGCTGGACGGGACCCGCCCGGCGCTCCCGGGAACGCGCCCGCACCGATGCGAGGGCGCATGAGGCGGCGACACCCGCCGGGGCCTGAGCAGCACTCGGCCCGCCCGGCACCCCCAACCGCCCTGACGCCGGGGGGCGATCGGCCGCGGGCCCGACCGCACGTGCCGGTCCCGCCGGTCCGGAGAGGCCGGGACCGTCGCTCACGCCGGGAAGTCGCGGGGCCGGCGCACGGGGCGAGAGGACGACGAGGGCAGGGCCCGGGCGGCCGGCGAACCGGTCACCAGGACGACAGGGGCCGGGGCGGCCGGCGGGCCGGGAGAGTGGAGAGGGTCCTGAACCGGCGGGCGGGCCGGGGAAGTCGGGGTATCCGGGGCCGGGCGAGCGCGCCGGAGGCCCCGGCCGGCTACGCCGCCAGGTCGTTGCGCCCGGGCCGGGCGACGGGCTCCGGGATGTCGAGCATCTCGTGCTGCTGGTCGTCCGACGTCACCGCCCGGCGCGACCGTACGAGCCGACCCGCGACACCCGAGCGGGAGACCGCCGACACCAGCGGGGTGAGCAGGGCCTGCGCCGGCGGGGCGAGGAGCAGCACCACGGCCGTGCCGAGCGCGAACCCGCCGACGACGTCGGTCGGGTAGTGGACGCCCATGTACACCCGGCAGAAGCCCTCGGCGAGCGCGAGGCCGATCGCCGCGAACCCGAAGCGCCGGTTCGCGACGAACACCCCGACGCCGATGGCCATCGCCATCGTGGAGTGGTCGCTGACGAAGGAGAAGTCGGTCTTGCCGGCGACCAGGACCTCGAGCCCCTGGTGGTCCAGGAACGGTCTCGGCCGTTCCACGAAACCGCGGATCGGCACATTGACCAGCAGGGCGACTCCGGCGGCCAGGGGCGCCCAGACCAGCGCGGCG
Organism: Streptomyces sp. WMMC940; assembly: GCF_027460265.1. NCBI lineage: Bacteria > Bacillati > Actinomycetota > Actinomycetes > Kitasatosporales > Streptomycetaceae > Streptomyces > Streptomyces sp. WMMC940. Next base: position 4,050,042 of record NZ_JAPZBC010000001.1, on the reverse strand, counting down.
ACCCCGGCCACCGAGTCCTCGGCCGTGCCGCGTCGGCGCACGCTCCACCAGCACCACAGCGCCACCAGGACGAGGGCGAGCATGATGGCGTACTCGCCGACGAATCCCATGACGCGGTCGAACCACGGCGGAGCCGACCGGGCCAGTCCGTTGATGTCGTAGAGCAGGCCGACATCCGGATTCACGCCGTCGAGTGCGAGTCCAGCCATCTGCTGCGGCCCCTTGCCTGTGTGTCGCCAGCCGCGGCGCACGCCCGTGTGCGCCGCATTCCGAGACCCCCGTGGTCGGTGCGGTGTGTACGTACTGCTCCGGTCCAGGGAACGACCCGCTCCGCGCTTACGTTCCTCTTTCCACGAAACGATCACCATGACGTTATCGAAGAGTGATGCGCCGTCGCCGTCCGGGCCGGGGCTCGACGGGGAGCCACGGGCACGGCCGACATCCCGTCAGCCGGCCGTCAGACGGCGGGCCGTGGCGGAGTCGGCAGCGCCTCGGCACCGTCCTTGGTCACCCGCGTCGCACCGAAGTAGTCCGGGGTGTCGATCCTGTCGAACCGGATCACCGCCCCGGTGTACGGAGCATTGATCATATAGCCCCCGCCGACGTACAGCCCGACGTGCCTGATCGCCCGTGAGTTGGTCAGGTCGTCGGAGAAGAACACCAGGTCCCCGGGGAGCAGTTCGCCCCTCGACGGATGCGGCCCCGCGTTGTACTGGTCGTTGGCCACGCGCGGCAGCTCGATCCCGACGGTGCGGTACGCGGCCTGCGTCAGGCCGGAGCAGTCGAACCGGCCGCCCTGCTCCGGTGTCCCGTTCCCGCCCCAGAGGTACTTCGTGCCGAGCTTCTGCTGCGCGAAGTGGATGGCCCCGGCCGCCTGCCGCGACGGCTCCACCCGCCCCACCGGCCTGGCGAAGCTCTTCTCCAGCGTCCGGATGACCTTCACGTAGTTCCGCGTCTCCTTGTACGGCGGCACTCCGCCGTACTTGATCACGGCGTACGCACCCGCGTTGTACGCGGCGAGCATGTTGTCCGTCGGGTCGCCGGGCGCCTTCTTCACGTACCCCGCGAGCTTGCAGTCGTACGACGCGGCCGAAGGGATGGCGTCCGCCGGGTCCCATACGTCGCGGTCGCCGTCACCGTCACCGTCGACGCCGTGCGCCGCCCAGGTGCCGGGGATGAACTGGGCGATGCCCTGTGCGGCGGCATGGCTCCGCGCCCGCGGGTTCCAGCCGGACTCCTGGTACAGCTGCGCGGCGAGCAGCGCCGGGTTGATGGCCGGGCAGAGATTGCCCCATTTCTGCACCAGCGGCTGGTACAGGGCCGGCACGGCTCCCTTGGCCAGCGCCACGGCCCCCTTCGCGCCGCCCCCGAGCCCGGCGGCAGCGGAGAAGGTCCCGACGACGAGCAGGGCGAGGAAGCTCAGACAGAGCCCGACGGCCCCGCCCGCGACGAGCCACGCCTTACGCACCGTCAATCACCCTCCGCCGCACGGCAGTCCACCGCTCGTCAGTGTAGGTGGGGAGGACCCGGTTCAGGGGGCGCACGAGGGGGTCGGTGAAGCACGTCGGCGAGCGCCGGCCGGAGGGCCGCCGGGCGGGGCCGGGCTGCCGGGCGGAGGGTGCGCCGGGGGCTGTCCCGGCCGGTTACCCGCAGGTAGCGTGTGGCTCGTACACATGTCTGCGAGAGGCGGCCCGTCATGGGGGAACACCAGGCGTTCTACGAGCGGATCTCCGAGCACCGCTTCGCACCGACCGAGCACACCCGCGGCCCCTGGGAGGCCGGATCGCAGCACGCCGGCCCGCCGGCCGCGCTGCTCGGCCGCGCCATGGAGGAGCGGCCGGGCGCACGCACCGACATGCGGCTCGCGCGCATGACGTACGAGATCGTCCGCCCCGTGCCGATCCGGCCGCTGGAGGTCACCACGACCGTCCTGCGGGCCGGGCGCGGCGTGGAGCTCGTCGAGGCGGCGCTGGCGCCCGAGGACGGGGCGCCGGTGATGTTCGCCCGCGGCCTGCGCGTCCGCACGCTCGCCGAGCCGGGACCGGCGGTCGCCGAGGGACCGCAGATGCCGTCGCCCGGGGAGACCGCCGAGACGCCCTTCTTCGCCGTGCCGTGGGACGTCGGCTACCACACGTCCATGGAGACCCGGTTCACCGAGGGGACCTTCCGGGAACAGGGCCCCGGAACCTGCTGGATGCGGATGAGGATGCCGCTCGTCGCGGGCGAGGAGATCCGCCCCCTGGACCGCGTCCTGGTCGCCGCCGACTCCGGCAACGGCATCAGCAACGTCCTCGACTTCGAGCGCCATGTCTTCGTCAACGCCGATCTGACGGTCCATCTGCACCGGCACCCGGCCGGCGAATGGGTCTGCGTCGAGGCCCGCACGAGCGTCGACCCGGCCGGCATCGGCCTGGCGGACGCCCGGCTGCACGACGAGAAGGGCCCGATCGGCCGCAGCGCCCAGAGCCTCTTCGTCGCCCCTCGCTGAAGCCGGCCATCGGGAGGGGCCGGCACGATCCGGCTCCCGACCGACCCCGGAAAAGTGGTCTGGACCAGCTATGGTTACGCTGTGTCACGCAGCCGGGAAGGCTGTGGACCATCCCGCCGTTCGACCGACGTCGGGACGACCAGCACCAGGAGCAACACGTGCAGAACCTTCAGAACACGGGGACCGGCGTCAAGACGGCGGGCCGCAACGGCGACGCCGGGGGAACCATCGCCGCCGTGACCGTCATCGCACTCATCGCCGTGGCCATCGGGCTGCTCGGCTACATGGTCGCCAACCGCTGACCGACCCCACACAGGTACGGGGCGGCGTCGCACTCCGGCGCCGCCCCGCGCTCATGACCCCCCGCCAGCCACTCCCGTCGCGCACCGGCGAGCGCCCCCGGCGCCGGATTCACACCTTGGGTGCCACAACGACAGTCATTGCCCGGAGTCACGCTCCGTGATACACAGAGTGACGAAACGTGTCCTCACGCCCGACCTGGCCCCATGAGCCACCGCAGGTCAGAGCGGCCGGACCGGCATCCGTGCGCGGATCGTGCAAAGAGAGCCGCCAAGTCGGCGCACGCGGACGGTTTCATCAGCGAAGATAGAGCGATGGCCTGTGCCGTGCGGCAGGGGCGGACAACTACCCAACAGGGGCGGTGAGTTATATGTACCTGGCGGCTGAAAAGGGCGACATCACCACCATCATCGGCGGAATCGCCCCGAACTGGGGGCCTTTCGGCGGCCTCGGGAACGAGGCCCGCGTGATGATCGAGGTCGTGATGGCCGTCGCCATCCTGCTCTGCCTGGGCATCGCGATCTGGGGAGCCGCGAAGCAGCGCATCGGCGCCACGGCCCTCCGCGACACCTTCAGCGCGGAACAGGGCAAGGGCCTGATCGTCGCCGGCCCTGACAGGCGTCTTCATCATCGGGTCACTGGGGACCCTGTTCACCATCGTGTACGGGATGGCCGTCTGACCCTCCGTACCGCATCGCCCGTCACCGACACCACCCGTCCGTCGCGCCCACCGGCAGAGGTTGCGTCCCCCTGATGTCGAGTCATCACACCCCGCCCGTACCGAGAACAGCAGGGCTACCGTCGTACTACGGCACGGCAAGGCACACGGCTGAGGGGGCGCACGCGGCATGAGCTACGACGACGAGACCGACGGCTTCGGCGGCGGCGCCGGCGGCACGGGCCAGACCCGCACCCGCCTCCCGGAGGGCGGCACCAGCGACGTCTACGGCGGCGCCCGCCGGCCCACCCGCAACTCCCGCTCCCTCGTCACGGTCGTCGGCGTGGTCGTCCTCCTCGTCGCCGCCATCGCCTTCGCCAACCGCGGCGACGGCACGGACTCCCCCAGAACCACCGACACGGCCAAGGGCACGGCCCCGACGGCGGCAACGGGCATCCGCCCGGTAGCGGGCAAGCACGCCGGCATCCCCGCGGGGTACGCGAGGGACGAACAGGGGGCACAGAGCGCGGCATCGAACTATGCCGTCGCCCTCGGCTCGGTCGACATGTTCCAGCGGGCCAGTCGCCACAGGATCGTGGACAGCATCTACACGCCCGAAGCCGCGGCGAAGCTCAAGGGACCTCAGGATTCCGCGTACTCGGCCGATTTCCTCGAGAAGCTCGGACTGGACCCGGAAGGGAACCCCCCCGAGGGAAGCACGTTCGTCTCCCGGACGATCCCGGTGGGTACCAAGGTCGAGGCATTCTCCGACGACGCCGCGAAGGTCTCCGTCTGGTACACGGGACTCATCGGCATGTCGGGCGAGGGCTCGACCGATCCGGTGCGCACGACATGGAAGACCTGGACGTTCGACCTGAAGTGGACCGACACCGACTGGAAGGTCGTCCAGGACTCCGAGAAGGACGGTCCGGCCCCAGTCCCAGGGGACGTCACCGCCTCGACCTCGGACGAGATCAGCCAGGCCGTACAGGAGTTCGGAGGGTTCACGTATGCCCGGTAGCTCTCGGTTCCTTACCCGTGCCGGTTCGGCCATGGCGCTGCTCACAGGCTTGCAGGCCGCCACCTTCCTCTTCGCAGGACGGGTCGCCGCGGCGCCCACTCCGACGCCCTCACCCAGCGGCGACGTCGAGGCCTGCCGCTACCTCAGCGGTCATGCGAAGCGCTACTGCGAAGAGGGGGAACGCGGGGGCGACCCGGGCAGCTCGGTATCCCCCGACCCCGCCGGCGCCCTCGACCCCCTCTCCTCCCTCGCCCGCGGGTGCGCCGACGCCGCGGCCTGGGTCGTGGACACCCTCTCCAAGGCCGTGAAGTCCACCGCCGAAGTGGACTTCACCAACACCACCTTCCTCGGCCAGTACGCCGTGGTCTTCGCCGCCGCCACCTTCCTCACCCTCCTCCTCTGGCTGCTGGCGGTCGCCAAGCGCGCCATCCGCGGCGTCCCTCTCACCACCGCCGTCTCCGAGGCCATCGGCTTCCTCTGGCTCACGGTCCTCGCCTCCGCCTTCACCCCGCTGATCCTCTACACACTCGTCTCCGCGACCGACTCGATCACCGACGTGATCGCCCAGGGCACCGGCGGCCAGACCGACGTGTTCTTCGGCGGGTTCAAGGAGGCGCTGCAGAAGGGCGACGACATCGGCGGCGGGCCGATCATGCTGATCGTCGTGTCACTGGTGACGATCGTCGCCGCCGGCGTCCTCTACCTGGAGCTGTTCCTCCGCGCCGTCCTGCTGTACGTCGGCGCCCTGCTCGGCGTCGTCGTGTACTCGGGGCTCGTGGACAAGAACATGTGGGGCCACGTCCGCCGCTGGGCCGGGATCATGATCGCGGTGATCCTGGTCAAGCCGGTCATCGTCATCGTCCTCGGCCTCGCCGGGGCACTGTCCGCGGACGACGGTCCGGACTCGTTCTCCGCCGTCGTCACGGGACTCGCCATCATCCTGCTCGCGATCTTCGCGTCTGCGATGATCTACCGTTTCGTTCCCGGGTTCGGCGACGAGATCGCCGCGTCCCGCAACAACCGACTCCAGAACGGCGCCGAGAACAAGGCCGCCGCCGTCATCAGTTCACCCGCCGCCCTCGTCTCGCAGGGCATCAAGACCCACAGCAGCCGCACCCACCAGCAGGGCGGGGGCGGCTCGGGAGGCGGCAGCGCCCCGAGCCCGGTCGCCGGCGGAGTGGCCGCCCACAGCGCACGCGGGGCCGGAACGGGTGCCGCGGGCGGGGGCGGCGGATCCGTCCCCTCCGCCGCGCCTCCGCCCCGTAGCGGAGGCCCGGGCAGCACCCCGCACAGCCACCGCAGGAACTCCGGCAGCACCACCGGCACGAGCACAGGAAGCACAGGAGGTGGAGGGCGTTGACGACGCAGTCCCCGGCCATCGCGCCCCGCCGCACGTATCTCATCGGCCGGGCCCGGCCGAACGCGATCATCGGCAAGAACCGCGAGACGGGCGAGATCGTCCTGATCATCGCCGGCGCGTTCCTCGGCATGATGAGCGGACTGCTGGTGCCCGTCCTGTCCCTGCGCATCGTGCTGCTCACGGGCTTCCCCCTGCTCGCGCTGGCCGCCGTGTACATGCCGTACAAGCAGCGCACCTTCTACCGCTGGTACGAGATCAACCGCAGCTACAAGCGCACACTGCGCCAGGGCACCGTCTACCGCTCCGGCGCCATGGAGGCCGGCACCCGCGTCGACGGCCGCGAGGTGGAGATCGGCCCCCCGCCCGGCATCGGCCGCATCAACTGGCTCGCCGCCCCCTTCGGCCCCGACGAGATCGCCGTACTGCTCCACGCCGACCGGCGCACCGTCACCGCAGCCATCGAGATCGAGGGCCCCGGTGTCGGACTGCGCGACAGCGAGGACCAGGAAGCCCTGGTGGACCGTTTCGGCACGCTGCTGAAGCACGTCGCCAACGGCGACGGTTTCGTGACGCGGCTTCAAATGCTCGCCCGCACCCTGCCCGCCGACCCCGACGCCCACGCCAAAGACGTCGCCCAGCGCGGCGAGGCGGGCTCCCCCGTCTGGCTCCAGCAGTCCTACGACCAGCTCCAGTCGATGGTCTCCACCTCCAGCGAGCAGCACCGCGCCTACCTGGTCGCCTGTATGCACTACAGCCGCGAGCTGGCCGCCGAGGCCCACACCATGGCCCGCGCCGCCCGCCAGGCCACCGGCGCCGGCCGCCTCGACAAGGACGCCGGCCTCGCCGTCGTCATGGCGCGCGAACTGACCGACATCTGCGCCCGCCTCGCCGAGGCCGACATCCGCGTCCGCCAGCCGCTCGGCCAGGCCCGGCTCGCCTCCCTCGTGCACTCCATGTACGACCCGGACCACCCCATCGACCACATCCAGGCCATGACCAAGCGCAACGCCTGGCCCGCCGAACTCGACGCGGTGGAACCCACCTACCTCCAGGCCAAGACCCGCGAGTCCGCCACCCGTGCCCCCTGGTGCCACGCCACGGCCTGGGTGAAGGAGTGGCCGATGACCCCCGTCGGCGTCAACTTCCTCGCCCCGCTGCTCGTCCACACCCCGGACGTGATCCGCACCGTGGCCGTCTGCATGGACCTCGAACCCACGGAGGTCGCCATCGAGCGCATGCTCACCGAGAAGACCAACGACGAGGCCGAGGCCAGTCGCGCCGCGAAGATGAACCGCACCGTCGACCCCCGCGACATCGCCGCACACGGCCGACTCGACCAGCGGGGTGAAGATCTCGCCAGCGGCGCGGCAGGCGTCAACCTCGTCGGGTACATCACTGTGTCGTCGCGTACGCCCGAGGCCCTGGCCAGGGACAAGCGCACGATCAGGGCCTCGGCGGGCAAGTCGTACCTGAAGCTGGAGTGGTGCGACCGCGAGCACCACCGGGCCTTTGTGAACACGCTGCCGTTCGCCACCGGCATCCGCCGATAGCGGCTGACACGCACCGACACGCGCCGATAGGGGCCCTCATCCGATGCGAGACCCGCTGTCCGTCCTCACCGAGTCCTTCACGTCCTTCCTCTTCGGGAAGGTCGAGACGACCCGCTCGCCCGTACGCACCTCCACGGGCCAGGCACAGGCCGTCTATCTGCCGACCGCCGCGCCCGGCCTCGGGGACTCGGGCGTGATCATCGGCCGCGAGGTGTACAGCGGCAAGGGCTACGTCTACGACCCGTTCCAGCTGTACGGACAGCAGCTCCCCGCCCCCCACTGGCTGGTCCTCGGCGAGTCCGGAAACGGCAAGTCTGCGCTGGAGAAGACGTACGTCCTGCGCCAGCTCCGCTTCCGCGACCGCCAGGTCGTCGTCCTCGACGCCCAGGGCGAGGACGGCGTCGGCGAATGGAACCTCATCGCCCAGGAGCTGGGAATAACTCCCATCCGGCTCGACCCGATGGCCGCCCTGGACGACGGTATCCGCCTCAACCCCCTCGACCCGTCGATCACCACCACCGGACAGCTCGCGCTGCTGCGCACCATCATCGAGGTCGCCATGGGTCACGGCCTCGACGAACGCGCGGGCTTCGCGCTCAAGGTGGCGCACGCGTACGTCAACGAGACCATCACCGACCGGCAACCGGTGCTCACCGACATCGTCGAGCAACTCCGCCACCCGGAGCCCGAGTCCGCAGCGGCGATGAACGTCGACATCGACGACGTACGGGCCTGGGGCCTCGACGTGGCCCTGGTCCTCGACCGGCTCGTCGACGGTGACCTGCGCGGCATGTTCGACGGCCCGACGACCGTCGGCATCGATCTGGACGCCCCGCTCATCGTCTTCGACCTGTCGCACATCGACCGCAACTCCATCGCCATGCCGATCCTCATGGCGATCGTCGGCGTATGGCTGGAGCACACCTGGATCCGCCCCGACCGGAAGAAGCGCATCTTCCTCGTCGAGGAGGCCTGGCACATCATCAACAGCCCCTTCGTCGCCCAGCTCTTCCAGCGGCTGCTGAAGTTCGGCCGGCGCCTCGGCCTGTCCTTCGTGGCGGTCGTCCACCACCTCAGCGACGTGGTCGACGGCGCCGCGGCCCGGGAGGCCGCCGCCATCCTCAAGATGGCGTCGACCCGCACGATCTACGCCCAGAAGGCGGACGAGGCCCGGGCCACGGGCAGGGTACTCGGACTGCCCCGGTGGGCGGTGGAGATCATCCCCACCCTCACCCCCGGTATCGCGGTCTGGGACGTCAACGGCAACGTGCAGGTCGTCAAACACCTGGTGACGGAAGCCGAACGCCCCCTGGTCTACACGGACCGGGCGATGACGGAGTCCTCCCTCCCCGAGGACGTCCGCGCCGCGGAACAGGAGGCGGAGCAGCGCGCGGCCTTCATCGAACGGCAGCAGCGGCGGCTGGACTCCTCCGAGTCCACGGTGGCCTGACCGATGGCGCGGGACCCGCGACACGGCGCAGGGCGCCTGCAGCCGCACGAGGAACGGGGCATCCCCGACGGCCTGCTCGTGGGCGTCCTGGGCTTCCTCATCGGGCTGACCCTGCTGGTCTGGACGGCGACGGGCCTCGCGGGCCTGTTCGCACACGGCTCCTGGCCGGACGGCGTGACGTTCACGAACACCCCGCTCGCCATACGCGGCCTGGTGTCCGAACCCCATGACCTGGCCGCGGCCTGGCCCGCCACGCCGCCCGCCCAGCTTTCCGGCTACGGGCTGTTCTGGGGGCTGCTCATCGGTCAGTTGATGACGCTCGTCGTGCTGACGGTCTTCGTCCTCGGCACGCTGGCCCGATGGCGCGCGGTCCGCTCGCGCGGCCAGGCGGTCGGCGAGACGGACAGGGCCGGCCCGGCCGGGGCGGTACCGGCGACGGTCGCGGACCGGCCGGGTTCCCGTCCCACCACGGCCGTCCCCGAGGACACCCCCGCAGCCGCAGGGACGGTGGCCGGGGCCGGTACGACCCCTACGACCCTCCGGGGCGAAGGGGCGCCCTCCGCCCAAGCCGCGCACGCCTCGGTGCCGGTCGAGCACGGCGCGGCCACGGCACCTCCCGAGCCCTCCGTGCCCGCCGTCCTGCCCCCACCGGAACCAGCGGGTGTCCCGGATCCCCGGCGCCCGTACGTCCTCTACGGAGGCCCCTCCGTCCGGCGCCCCTCCGCCGTCCAGGCGATCCGCGACGCCGCCGGCCCCGCGCTCGTCGTCACGTCCGACCCGACCGTCTGGTCGGAGACCAAGGACGCCAGGGCCAAACTCGGCCCTGCCCTCGTCTACGATCCGGGCCATCTCTGCGACACGCCCGCCCGGCTGCACTGGTCCCCGACGACCGGCTGTGAGGACCCGGCAACGGCGGCCAGCCGGGCGGCGGCCCTCTTCGCTCCCGTAAGACCCCGCTCCCGTCTGGACGAGGCCGTCGCGGACACCGCCGAAACGCTCCTGCGCTGCTGGCTGCACGCCGCCGCCGTGGACGGGCGCCCGTTCAAGCAGGTTCACCGCTGGGCCCAGGGCAGTGGCGCCCACGAGCCGGTACGCATCCTCCGCACGCACCAGAAGGCCGCCTCCGGCCTCGCCGGCCTGCTGGAGTCGGCCCTCACATCGCACCGTGAACGCCGGGAGATCGCCCAGGAACTGACGGCCCGTACGTTGTCCGCCCTCTCCTCCGTCCACATCCGCGAAGCCTGCACCCCGAACCGAACAGATTCGCTCACCTTGGAATCATTCGTGGTCGAGGGGGGCACGCTCTATGTGGTGGGTGAATCAATCGAGGACCCACGCACCCGCCCGGGGGCCATGCCGCTCCTCACCGCACTCGCCTCAAGCGTGGTCGAGCACGGCCGCCGCATGGCCGCACGGTCATCCGACGGTCGGCTCGACCCACCACTCGCTCTCGTCCTGGACGACGTCGCCGCCGTCGCCCCGCTACCGCTCCTGCCGGAGCTGCTGGCCACGGGCCCGGTGCTGGGCATGCCGACCCTCGCACTGCTGCGTTCCCGCGAACAGGGCCGTGCCCGCTGGCCGCAGCCACTGACGGCACCCGACGCGGGGCACAGCCCGAACGCTCACCAGCGCGGGTAGGCACCGGGAACCAGCGCCGATTCGGGCGGGCGGGCGTCGGCTGACACCGCACCAAGGGCCGTCCCTCAATCCGTTTTCCGCGCCCGCCGGGATCGCGGGACGGTCCTCAGGTTCGGCGCAGTTCGTACTCGAACTCCCTGGCCGAGGGGTCGGAAGGCACCGGAACGGAGTCGCCGCTCGGCACGAACCCGAACCGCCGGTAGAAGGCCGCCGCCCGGCCGTTCCTCTCGTGCACATACAATCGGACCCGCTGGACCGACGGCTCGGTCAGCGCCCACGACCACTCGACTGCAGCCCGGAACAGCAGTTCCGTGACACCGGTTCCCCGAGCCTCCGGCCGTACGAACACCCCGACGAGATGCGTCTGGTCGACCTCGGCCGCCTCGCCGAACCGCACTTCGTCCGCAGGGCTTTCGACCATCACGGTCACCGTGCCGACCCAGCGCCCCTCGGAGTCCTCCGCGATGAACTGGCGGAAGCCCACCCCTGACGCGGCGGTGTCGGTGCGGTCCTGCCAGTACTCCGAGGGCCTGCCCACGGCGTGCTCGTAGGTTTCCAGGAAGGCGATCGGTGCCGCGGGGTCCTGGAGGGCGGCCAGCCGGATCTCCCGGGCCTTCTCCCACTCGCCGACTCGTACGGCGCGAATGATGTGGTCCATGCCCCGATCCTCGCGGGGGCGACGACGGTACGCCAAGGAGATTTCGATGCCTCGGAGGTCCGGCCGGCCCGCCCGGCCTCGGGGGCCTCGGCCAGTCGCAATCCAGGACCGCGGAGGCGGGATCAGCCCCGGAACGCGAAAAAGCCTCAACCCCCGGGTTTTCACCCGGGGGTTGAGGCTTCAAAAATTGTTCGGCGGTGTCCTACTCTCCCACAGGGTCCCCCCTGCAGTACCATCGGCGCTGAAAGGCTTAGCTTCCGGGTTCGGAATGTAACCGGGCGTTTCCCTAACGCTATGACCACCGAAACTCTATGAAGATGTCGAACCCGACCGACCATCCACATGGTCCCGGCATGTTCGTTACTTCAGAACTGACACAGTGGACGCGAGCAACTGAGGACAAGCCCTCGGCCTATTAGTACCGGTCAACTCCACCAGTCACCTGGCTTCCATATCCGGCCTATCAACCCAGTCGTCTACTGGGAGCCTTACCCCATCAAGTGGGTGGGAGTCCTCATCTCGAAGCAGGCTTCCCGCTTAGATGCTTTCAGCGGTTATCCCTCCCGAACGTAGCCAACCAGCCATGCCCTTGGCAGGACAACTGGCACACCAGAGGTTCGTCCGTCCCGGTCCTCTCGTACTAGGGACAGCCCTTCTCAAGACTCCTACGCGCACAGCGGATAGGGACCGAACTGTCTCACGACGTTCTAAACCCAGCTCGCGTACCGCTTTAATGGGCGAACAGCCCAACCCTTGGGACCGACTCCAGCCCCAGGATGCGACGAGCCGACATCGAGGTGCCAAACCATCCCGTCGATATGGACTCTTGGGGAAGATCAGCCTGTTATCCCCGGGGTACCTTTTATCCGTTGAGCGACGGCGCTTCCACAAGCCACCGCCGGATCACTAGTCCCGACTTTCGTCCCTGCTCGACCCGTCGGTCTCACAGTCAAGCTCCCTTGTGCACTTACACTCAACACCTGATTGCCAACCAGGCTGAGGGAACCTTTGGGCGCCTCCGTTACCCTTTGGGAGGCAACCGCCCCAGTTAAACTACCCATCAGACACTGTCCCTGATCCGGATCACGGACCCAGGTTAGACATCCAGCACGACCAGAGTGGTATTTCAACGACGACTCCACCTGAACTGGCGTCCAAGCTTCACAGTCTCCCACCTATCCTACACAAGCCGAACCGAACACCAATATCAAACTGTAGTAAAGGTCCCGGGGTCTTTCCGTCCTGCTGCGCGAAACGAGCATCTTTACTCGTAGTGCAATTTCACCGGGCCTATGGTTGAGACAGTCGAGAAGTCGTTACGCCATTCGTGCAGGTCGGAACTTACCCGACAAGGAATTTCGCTACCTTAGGATGGTTATAGTTACCACCGCCGTTTACTGGCGCTTAAGTTCTCAGCTT